>JBGPJK010000145.1:0-10577 GCA_041485425.1 Terriglobia bacterium
CCGTATGAGCTTGCGCATGCCGTCGACCGAATCCGCGCAGCCGCGGAAGTGGTGCGCGATCTTCCGTTTCGCTTCACATTGACCGCGCGTGCGGAAAACTATCTGGTTGGAAGGCCTGACTTGAACGACACCATCCAGCGCCTGCAGGCCTATCAGGAAGCGGGCGCCGATGTTCTTTATGCGCCGGGTCTCAGCAGCGAGTCGGACATTGCCTCGGTGGTCAGCTCTGTGGATCGTCCGGTGAATGTCGTCATGGGCCTGCAAGGCGGTCAATTGAGCCTGGCGGAGCTCTCGGCGATTGGGGTCAGGCGTGTCAGCGTCGGGAGCGCACTCTCGCGCGCCGCCCTTGGTGCCTTTCTTCGCGCTGCGAAGGAGATGCGAGAGCACGGCACCTTTGCCTTCGCGACCGACGCCGTCAGCTATCGGGATATCAACGGAATGTTCAAGGGCTGACGCACATCGAGAAGGAAGGCGGGCTATACCAACGGCGAAGCTTCGTGGACTCTTCTTCGTCGTCGCCGTTATTTATAGATGTTCCCGATGCGATGGGAATCGTAGGTGATGGCGGAGAATTTCACGACGGCACCAGAGCCTGCCGGGGGCTGGGCTTCAAACCAGACGCGGATGAGGCAAGGAAGGATAAAAAAGCACGGGTGATGGTGAGCGGAACTTCATTACGGGCATACAAGGCACGGAACTGTCCCAGCCACGCGTGGTGCCAGGCATGCCCTCCGCGTTAAGAACGTATCGCTCAGAAATGCTCGGCAGTTCCTACCCAGTGACCCGCGCTGAGGCCGCCCCCAAAATACGCAAACTCTTTCGTTCCTGCACGAAAACTACGACCCGAAGATTTTCTCTCTTCCAGTTCGATTTAAACTTAACCTGCGGATTCACAATGAATGCGGATGAGTCCTTGGCTGGCAGGGCTCCAATCTTGTGTAAGGAACGCAGGATCGCCCCATGCTGCAAATTCCTGCCCGCATTTTCTCCCGCTTTCACGGCCGTTTCCAGCCCCCCCTCCGCCAGCCCCATCCAGACATCGGCTGGCTCGTGGTCTGCAATTCCGGCGATGTTCCCAACTCGCACTTCAAAGCGCTCGGCATCACTCTTTGTGGGAGTTTCCGCCGTAATGGAGATTTGCGTTTTCGCTCGATGCGCGGCTTCTCGAATAGCCTCTTGCGCGTCGTGTTCACTGCTACCCACGAACTGGCGTTGACCATCAACAATCATTTGCGGAGTGAATGGACTTTTGCCTTTGAACCTTTCGACGTACTCTTGTTGCCGCAATGTCCAATCCGGCGCTGAATATGAATCCACCCAACCATCGTGATTCCAGTAGTCCACGTGTTCTTCGAGTCCGATGATCTCGGCACCTGCAATCGGCTGGTCTGTTTCGAGCTTGCTCAGCAACGCGTCTGCTGGTGGACAGGTGGAACAACCCTCCGAGGTGAACAGCTCGACGAGGACCGGAGAGCGATCGGGCTGCGCGGCGGCGGCCTGTGGCATCGCCGCACGCGGCTGATTTGCTTTCGGCGTCAAGAGCAAGAGCGTCCCCAGGGCTAAGAGTGGCAAAGTGTTTTTCATGGCCTCATCTCCTTTGTTCGCATCCGACTATCATCGTTGGGCAAACAGTTCTTCTTGACTTCAGGTCGCGACATAAATGAAACGTCTCTGGGTCATTTCTTCCTCGATTACTCCACGCTGTCAGGTAGCGGCCAAAAATCCGTGGTTCTGCGGAGCGACTGCTAAGCGTGCAGCAACGCGGCGAGCGTCCGCCAGCGGAGGCGGTGCTAAGGAAGTGGCGTTCTCAGCCGGGCCGGAAGCCATCAGTCCCGAACCAGAGCGGAGTGATGGAATGCAGATTCTTCTTGTAGGTGCGAGAAACATTGAACTCCTCTCCTCCCTTGATGCGCAGAACATATTCACCGGTGGTCAAAAGTTGGATCTCTTCAACAAACGAAGAGTTGATTAGCACGGAGCGATGAATGCGGACGAATCCGTACGGCAAGAGTTTCTCCGCGACGGTGGACATGGACTCGCGAAGAAGGTCTGAACCCGACGCCCGCCGGAGCAAAACGTAATTGCCCTGAGCCACAACCGTCACCACATCTGCGGGATCAATAAATAGAATCCTGCCTTTGGCCTTGATCGCGATCCTGGACGTCTTTGTTAGCATCCCTTCGATCTGAGGGAGAAGATCCAGCATACGAGATAGAGTGTTTTCATACATGCGGATGATCTTCTTTTGGCAGAGCGTCCCCCAGAACCAAAGCAGCTCCGCTGAACAGCAGGGTATCGAAGAAATAGTTCAACGAGACAATGTCGGTGGGACTCGCCACTAGAATAGGCAGGTAAACAAACAACACGAGAAGCAGAATCATCATGCCCAAACAGGTTGCTGCCATCCGCGCTTTCTTGTTGACGATGAGGGCTATCCCGGCCGCGACAAGCACCGTGCCCGCTAGATAAGCCCACGGCAGGCGTCCGGGAACCCACACCGGGATGATTTTTTTCAGCGGAACTCCTGGCGCAAACTCTGGATGCAGAAAATGTTCGACGCCAAAGAACACTGCGGGTATCGCGACGAAAAATCGTCCGACGGTTACAAGCCCGGGCACGCTGCGTGTGCGCCCGCTCCTCCCATGAGATCCCGCATAAGCAAGAGCGCCGCCGCTGAAGGCAATTTCTCGCAGCCCGAGCGCCCAAAGAAATCGATTGCTGGCGTGCGCAATGATGCCGGGTATGTCCATCAAGAGTACGAATGAAAAGAACATGGCGCCCAAAAGCGTTGCCGCCAATGGCGACTGGATCTGGACGGTGATGCTCAAGGCCGCGGCGATCAGAGCGATTCCCACGAGATAAACCCAGAACGCATGCGCCGGAAACCAGCGCGGAACGAGGCTCGCGATGTCCGCCGTATTGGTAAGATGCTCCGTTCCGAACACGGCTAGCGGAATCGCCAGAAACAATCGCCCGAACGGCATGATCTTGTCGAGCCCGTGCGTTTGCGGCAGCTCGTCTTTGAGGATCTTTACCAGGCCGACGACCAGCAGTATCGATCCAGAGAAGTACAGCCAGAACATCCCGCCCGGTAACCCGAAACTCGCAAGCGCAGCCGCAAGGGACGCGTGAGTGAATTGTTGGAAATCACAGTCTACCATGTGCATTCAGAACCCCCGGCTCTCTGCCGATTCTCGAGGCGACGGGTTTGTCGTGAGACGAGCCCCATCTTCGATATGGCGTAAAACGAGTACGTAAATCCGAGCTCTCCGAGTTCAAGCGGCATCCTTTGAGACAGTTCGGCGTTGAGCGCAGCCCTTGTTACAGCTTGTACCCAAGGCCAAACTGCAAGGTCCGGCCCGCTCTTGGCTTAGCAGCTCGTGCCTGGGGTCGGCGAAGCCGCTATCATTTGCTCAAATCTCTCGCATAAAGTGGTCGGACACAATAACCACTTGAAGTAACGTCCTTATGGCCACTATGATTCGGTGATGAAGAAAACAGCCAGCGGTTTCTCGCCTCTTATTGGTGTTGATCGGAAAGCCGGCAAGCCCCTGTATTCACAAGTTTACGATGCGTTCCGCGCAGCGATTGTCAGTCGCAACCTGCGCCCAGGCGAACGGATTCCGTCAACTAGATCTCTCGCTTCAGAACTGCGGATTTCGCGAATCCCGGTCCTTAACGCGTATGCGCAGCTTCTGGCGGAAGGCTATTTTAAGAGCCGCGTAGGTTCGGGAACGTTCGTGTCGAGTTCCCTTCCAGACATACTGACTCCGTCCGAAAACCAAAGCGCAGGGTCGGCTCGAGTGCGTCCAATGCCTCGACCGGTCGCGCACCGCGTTTCGCTTATTCCTCGCTACGAACGGCCCACGTGGATGAGCGGTCAGGGCGCGTTCAGCGTCAGTCAACCAGCAGTTGACGCCTTTCCGTTTCATGTATGGTCGAAGCTCGTCGCGCGCTATTGGAGGAATCTACATGTAAGTGCATTGCAGTACGGTGATCCGATGGGTTTCAGAGAGTTGCGCGAGGCGGTTGGTGCGTATCTCAGAGCAGCACGCTTGGTACGGTGCGAATGGCAGCAGATCATGATCGTCAGCGGGTCACAGCAGGCGCTTGATATTTCGGCCAAGGTCTTGCTTGAGGTCGGAAGCCCAGTGTGGGTTGAGGAACCCGGATACTGGTTAACGCGGCACATGCTCACTGCGGCGGGATGTCGTCTCGTACCTGTTCCTGTTGACAAAGATGGTTTGGACGTAGCTGTTGGCATCGAGCGATGCCGGAAGGCACGCGCCGCTTACGTTGCCCCATCTCACCAATATCCGCTTGGAGCGACCATGAGCGCTTCGCGTCGTCTTCAACTCCTCGAATGGGCCCAAAGCTCGGGATCTTGGATCGTCGAGGACGACTATGACAGCGAGTTTCGCTACGACAGCAAACCTATAGCATCGTTGCAAGGCCTCGACCATTCGTCGCGGGTGATATACATCGGTACGTTCAGCAAGGTCTTGTTTCCGTCGTTGAGGGTCGGCTATATCGTCATTCCCTCCGACCTCGTCGATCACTTTGTAGCGGTTCGCCATGCAATGGACGTGAGCCCGCCTCACCTATATCAAGCAGTGCTCGCGGATTTCATCAAAGAGGGACACTTCTCGCGACACATCCGGAGAATGCGGCTGGTCTACGGCGAGCGCCGAGACGTCCTTGTCAACTGCATTCGGCAAGAACTCGGCTCCATTCTGCAGGTGCACGGTGCAGAGGCTGGCCTGCACCTGACTGTGACACTACCAAAAGGATATCGTGACCGCATTATATCCGCACGAGCCGCACGCCAGAACTTGTGGCTGTGGCCACTCTCTCCTTCCTATCTCGGGGCGACCCGTCGCCAAGGGCTCATCTTGGGCTTTGGCGGCGCGACAGTGGCGGAAATCCCCGACGCGGTGCGCCGACTGCGCGCGGTCCTCACGTCCGACCGAGCGCGATGACGAATAACAAAATGACAATAATTGGGGAAGGATCGCGGCGTTCAGTCAACGTCAGTTGGTCTGGAAGAGAACTGCCGACAAACGTTCCTGCACCCACCCGGGCCTCGAAATAACCCTCAGCCAGAAGCTGTGCATAGGCGGTCAAAACGGGAATGCAAGAAATTCCAAGCTCGGATGCCAGAGTTCGCGTGGACGGAATTTGCTGGCCAGCACCCAAGTTGCTCCCGACGTGCACGTCAAACATATTAAACTACTCTCGGATTGTCCATGTTTTTACCTCCCGTTAGCTACTAGAATAGGTTCTCTCTTCTGGAATCTCACTCTTCGTTGTATCGATGCTCTTACGAATACTCTTCCCTACGATGACAGCGAACAGTCACCACTTGCTTCGAGAGAGGTTTCCGACGGTAATTTCGACCGAATCGCAGCCGACGCGTGACGTTTCCCGTCGGCGCCCCCCGATGCGCCTTCCGCGAGCGAGCCAACCCCGAGCGTCTCTGCCTGGTAGAGCTAATGAGATAAGGATTGGAGGAATGCTCCTAGCGCCTCATCGAACTTCTGGGGTTCGTCGACAAAAACCGCATGCCCTGCGCCTTCGACAACGACGAACTTCGCGCCTGGGGTGGTTGCGGCCATCTCCTTCTGCACATCAAGTAACGGAGACACCGAAGAAGCAATCACCAGCGTCGGCTTGTTTAGTTTCGCCAAGACCGGACGACGATCGACGCCAAATATATCCGCCACAAGCATCGCTGCTCCCGTACTCGTCGGCGTCTGCAAGGTGGTATTCACTAGCGCCGGAAGATCGAGTTCCGGGTGCGGTTTCTTGAATAGGGAGCGAATCATCCCTTCCGAAAACTCCTCCGGGTGGTTGGCGTAGACGGAAATGTTGGAGAGAACGATCTTTGCGAATTCTCGGTGAACGTCAACCTCTGACGGCCCGAACGAAACAGGGCTGTCGACAAAAACAACGGCGTCAAGAGAATCCGTTTCGAACTGTTGAATGTACGCCGCGACATCCTGTGCCCCCTGAGACCAGCCAACCAACACGGAATGCGCCACTCCCAGGCTCGCAAGGACGTCGTGCAGGTCTCTTGCCCGAGACTCCGGGGTATTGTCATCTGATGTCTTTGTGGACTCTCCCTGAGAGCGAGGGTCAAACGCGATGACACGAGTAGTTCGTGAGAAGTGTCTTAGCTGGTCATTCCACAAAGAAGCGGGCAATCACGAGCCAGGAATCAATACCAATGCGTGCGCCGATGTGCTCTCACCTGACTGTAGGTAATGAATTCGTATCCCGGAGCTTGTTGAAGCGTACGCTTCCTGGATAGGCGCCTCTGGATGCTGCTGGCCAAATACCCTTCCCACAAAAGAGAAAGTGATAAACCGATGAACAAGTGAGTTCTCTTCAGCCGCATTCGGTGGTTCCTCTCTTGAGAGCATTACAATCGAGGTTCGCTGCATCTCGCCCTACAGAGTTCATCGCGCGAATCAAGCGGGCATGATTTTGCTGGCATGCGAGGCTACGATTTGCCAGCGGCCTTTTCGGCGTACATAGACACGGGTGAACCGGTACGATCCACTCAAACTCCTGCCTTTGTAACTGGCTTCGGTCCAAATGTTTACACCAGTCGCCACGGCTACGTCTTGATAGACGTGGACAGTACAGTTAGCGATAGTCGCGCTTTTCAGCGTGAAATCCGCTGAAGCGAAAAAATCCACTTCGGCGTTCTTGTCTGCCACGCTTCCGAAGAAATTCGCGTGCTGGTACTCGTCAGCGAAAAGGGCAGTCAGGAATCCACGGTCGTGCGCGATAACTGCGCGGTCCGCGTCGTTTTCCAGTTTACAGATCTCCGTGGTGATGCGATTCTGGCGCTCAGAGCTCCTTGCCCGACACGGGCATGACACCAACATAGCTACAGCTGCAGCGATGAACAGTTGTTTTTTCATTTGCTCACACCTCTCCGATCGAAGAACTGAATCGCGCTGCCCTTGGCATCTTCCATGACGACACTATTCTTCGCAGGAGGTTGGTTTTCTACAACCGATTTAGACAAGATAGCGCTCCACCATTCTCTCCTGGCAAACTCGTATGGAGTCCGGATTTCCCGTCGGACCATTTAGAATCCAGATTGCCGTTGGTATTGCAGACAAACAACGTACATTAGCCACATGGTTCAAGTAATCGATATGTGACGAAAGAGCTTCTTCTCGGTGTCAGTGGTCGCCAGGCCGCTGTCAAATACCTGCTGGCTGGAGAGAAAATTCAACGAGCCAGAATGGGTGCGGCGTAGATGTATTCGGTGCGGCGCACGTTTTTATTCGCGAGAATCGTTATTCCTGCGAGCCACTCTCTCGTTGCGCGGCAGCCGCTGCCCGGGCTTTTTCCAGCATCATATCGAGGTCTTTCCGTGAAAGAAAGTGTCCAGCGAGAACGACAGCAGAACTTTTCCAGGTGTTTGAAATTTCCTCCATCGGGTTCCCCTCCAAAAGCACCATGTCAGCGCGCTCGCCGGAAACAATTTCTCCGAAATCTTTTCTGCCGAGAAACTCTGCGGGATTTTGTGTTGCCGTCCGGAGTGTTTCCTGTGGCGTCAGCCCGGCCGCAACAAACTCCTGCAATTCGCGGTGCAGACTCGTGCCAGCGAAGACGTAGCGATCCAGCGAATCGCTGCCGGCCAACAAGCGCACGCCGGCGCGATGCATTTCGCCCGTTAATTTGCGGTCATTGTTGTACTGTCGTTCCCACCACGCAGCGTAGGCCAGCTCCTTCTGCGAGGGCGCAGCGGTCGGCCGCCATTCTTTTTGAAGCGCGGGCGGAAGATAGTCCAGTTCCGGATCGCCGGGAGATTCCAGCGGCGGGTGCGCTAGGATCGAAATGGAATAAAGCGTAGGCGTTACCCACGTACCATTCTGGCGGAAAACAGCCCACAGTGCGGCAGCCTTCCTGGCTGAAAACGTTTGATCTGCTTCGTCAAATACCACCTTTGCATCGGCTGCGTCATCCCCCTTGGCAGAAGAATCGAGCAGACGCTTGCGCAACTCCGTTTCATGCGCCGAACAATCAAGCGCAAAGGAACTATAAATAATATGTTCCACGCTCTTCTGGCCTGCAGCGGAAGCTTCGGTCGCGGTGATGCCGGACGGAATGTGCTCAACAAACGTGATTCCATCTTTTCTAGATTCTTCGGCAACCGCGAAATAGGCTTCGCGCGGTACTTGAATCACTTTGATGAAGCCGGCACCGCGTTTCTGAAGCGCGCCCACAGCGGCCCGGGCTTCCGCGGTGGTTCCGACGTGTAGTTCGGCCGGGTCTGCCTCAGTGGGAGCGCCGGACCGTTGCGGTGGCAATAGCATCGACCCCGCCGCCACGATGTGCGGCCCGATCATGGCGCCGCTTTCAATTTCCCGGCGCCATTCCTTGAGGGCTTCCAGGTCGCCGCCCATGTCGCGTATGCCGGTGATGCCGTTGGCTACAAGCAACGGAATCAGGACGCTTTTCGCCCAGGAGGGGTGTGCGTTGATCCCTGCGATATGCGTGTGCATGTCCCACAAACCGGGAATCAGGAATTTCCTGCGCGCATCGACGACCAGCTCGCCTTTGTGTGCGGGCCGCTTCGCATCGCTCGACTTGCCCGTCCACTCGATGACGCCGTCCGAGACGACAATTGTCATGTCTCGCTGAGGTGCGCCTGTCGGGTGGATGATCGTGACGTGCGTGATCGCGAGCGGAGTTTTTGCAGAAGTCGCCGAGGATTGGTTCTCTTGTTCCGAACGCGGGCAGGATGCAAATGTAAACGCGGACACGTCCGCGCACATCCTGAGGACACACACCAACGCGCAACTCGCGAGACCGCCTTGCAGAGGTTTCATGCTTTCTCCTTTTGCTGGCAACACTGCCTCAATACCGCCGCGCGCGTCCCGCTTTCAGCCAGGCTCATACGCTGCGGGGACGCCCTTGGGTTGAGGACTGCGAATTCAACAAGGCTGAGTTTTTCAACGGATGTTAGCTCTTCGAGGGTGCGGGTCTCCATCACATTCGTCTTGCGGGAAATGCTCAAGAGAATTCACGGGCAACAATGCACCCCACCTCGCCAAGTGCCGCGAATTGGTCTGTGGAGGACGCGCTGGATTCGACGAAATACGCTGTCACCAGAATTGGCGCTCGATTGGGCGGCCAGCATATCGCGATGTCATTTGTTGCGCCGTTCCTGCCCGTGCCGGTCTTGTCCCCGATTCGCCAGGCTAAGGGTAGCCCGGATCGCAGCATGGCAGCGCCCGTCGTATTGCCAACCAGCCATTCTTCGAGTCGCTTCCGCGAGTCTGTCGATAACGCGTCTTCCTCCAGTAATAATTTCTTCATGTCTTTGAGCATCGAGGACGGGCTTGTCGTGTCGCGAACATCTCCTGTTATCGCGGTATTCAGCGAAGGTTCGTTGCGGTCCAGACGCGTTACAGAATCTCCAAGTGAACGCGCGTAACTCGTCAGTTGCTCCGGACCGCCAAGCACATTCAGCAGAAGATTGGCTGCGGTGTTGTCGCTGTACTCGATGGCCGCTACGCACAGCGCGAAGATCGTCATTCCGCCTTCTTGCACACGCGCTCTTGTGATCGGCGCATAGTCAAGCAAATCCATCTCGCTGTATGGAATGAGGCGATCAAGGCTATCTTTGTTTGTGTCAACGCGGGAGAGTATGGCGGCAACAAGTAAAAACTTGAACGTGCTGCACATGGCAAAACGCTCCGTGGCACGATGTTCGATATGTCTGCCGGTTCCCGCGTCCAGAGCTGCAACTCCAATGCGACCTCCAAGACGGGCTTCGATCGCGGCAAGGCGTTCGTCGGCGGTACGTGTATCAGATTTTTTCTGCAAGTCCGTTGCTCGCGCGCGCATGGTTGGAATGAAGGCTGTTGCGCTGATCAGCAAAGCACGCCGGGAAAGCTTGAATAACATAATGAATTGTCCTTGATCTGAATCGCAAAGCAGATCGCGATTCGGAACGATGATTAAGCTACGTGTTGGGGTGGATCTGATTCAAAATTTTCATCGAAGATGCACCTAGGATGCGCCGGCTCTTTTTTTCTTGTACAAAAACCACTACGCGGAGATTTTCGAGGTTCCAAGCTGGCTTCAATTTCACGCTTGTATTGCCAGCGAAGGACAATGGGATTTTTCTTCCGTCCGCGACGCCGACCTTGCGCATCCAGCGGACAATCGCGGCGTGGTGAAGATTCTTTCCCGCATTCTCACCACGACTCACGTCCGACTGCAGACCCTTTTCGGTAACCGCCAGCCAGACCTCCGCGGTATCTCCGTCCGTTCCGCCCACCAGCTTTCCAACACTCACGGTCACTTGCTGGGTGCGATTCTCGCCGGACGTGATCGGAGCCATGACAACATTTGTTTTCGAACTGCGCGACGCCTCTCCAATCCCTGCCATGACTTCCCGGATTCGGCTTCCTACGAACTGGTTTTGGCCGTCTACGATCATTTGCGGTGTGTAAACTGCGTCGCCTTTGAAGGAGGCGACGTACTCCTGTTGCCGCAGGGTCCATTCGGACGCGGAAAGCGGATCGGACCAGCCCTGCTGATTCCAG
>JBGPJK010000146.1:0-10574 GCA_041485425.1 Terriglobia bacterium
CTTTCCTATTACGGAGCGTTTGCTTCCCTTGCCCTGTACCTGCAGGAACGGCTGAATTTCTCCACTGAGCAGACCGGAACTTTGACGGGCATATTCGGTGGCATGGTCTGGTTTCTGGCCATCTTCGGCGGAGCTGCCGCCGACCGACTGGGTTTCCGCCGCGCTCTTTCGATAGCGTACCTGATCCTGGCGGCCGCGTATTTCCTGATCGGTTCCATCGGAGCATCCTGGCTGGCGCCCGTGCGTAACGCCGTGCCGCTGGGCCTGTTCGTCGGCTTTATTCTCATCCTTCCCGCCCTAGGCATTTCGCTGGTGAAGCCTTGCGTAGTCGGGACCACGGCCCGTGCCTCCAAGGAAAACGTCCGCTCGATCGGGTATTCGATTTACTACACCATGGTCAACATCGGCGGCGCCGCCGGCCCTTATTGTGCTTCCTGGGCGCATCGCCACCTGGGGGTCGAGAATGTTTACCGCGTGGCGGCGATCAGCGTCTTCGCCATGTTCTTTGTGGTCCTGTTCTTTTTCCGGGAGCCGCGCAAAGCCGGCGACGCGCCTCCGCCTTCGATCGCAACTGTGGCGCGGAATTTCTGCGTGGTGGTGGGCAACTACCGCCTGGTCCTGCCGGTGTTAGGGATTGCCTTACTGCTGCGTCTCGCCATGTTGATCTATCCGTTCACCGTGCCTTGGTGGATTTGGTGTGGGCTCTTGCTGCTGGTGCTCGCCGGTATCAGCCGGTTCATGTGGTTTCTCGTGCTCTTTACGGGCTACTGGGTCGTGTTCTGGCAGCAGTACATCAGTTTGCCCGGCTACATTCACGGGTACATCAACCCCCACGCTGACGTCGAGATCATTCTGGTGACCGACGGGCTGGCCGTGATCTGTCTCACCCTCGCGGTGAATTTCCTGACGCGCAGGATTCCCGCGTTTCAAGCTGTCATCTTGGGCACCTTGATCACGTCCGCTTCGTGGTTGATCCTGGCTTTCCGGCCGACCATCTGGGGCGCGGTCCTCTCGCTGTTTGTCCTGGCTCTGGGTGAGATCATCCAGTCGCCGCGCTACTACGAATACATTTCACGGCTCGCGCCGCCGGGCCAGCAGGGTACTTACATGGGCTTCGCCTTCCTGCCGATCGGCATCGGCTCGCTGATCGGCGGCTGGTTCGGCGGGACGCTCATCCATCACTTCGGAGAAGTCACCCACCAGCCCGGGCGCATGTGGTGGGTTGTCACGGCGGTGGGCGTGGTTACTGCGGCCCTCCTTTGGGTGTATGACAAGACGGTAAGAACTGACGCGGCTCCAGCGAAATAGTCTGGCGTTTTCTCTTCGGCTTGGCGTCATGAGCGCGGCGAAGGATCTCGCGCGCCGCGGCAAGACGCGGGCGGCATCACTGCGCTTCCCGCTGTTTTGCTCTATCATTCGCCATTCCTGAAGGCGCTCAATCATGCCCAGACGCAAAATCACTCCTGCCTACATCGCCGCCCACATCCGCCGCGTGCTGAAGGATGGCGGCTCCGCCCCGCATGCGGAGGGGGTCCAGCACTTCTTCAAAGAGGAGGTGCAATCCCGCGGATGGTACACAGGAGAGCTACGCAAGGTGGCGGTACGGTTTCGCCGGACCATCAAGCGGGAGAGGGGGTTGGAGTTCCTGGTACAGGTGGCGGACAGGTTGTTCTCCGGTCAAGTTCTTGAAGAAAAGAATTTTGCCGTCTTGATGTTGGAGAAAGTGGTTGGGGAGTTCGGCGATCCCGAGTTCAAGCGCTTTGAGTCGTGGGTGTCCCGCATCAGCAGTTGGGCCGATCACGATGCCCTGGTCTACTACCTGATCGCACCCATGATTGTGGTCAAGCCCGCTCGTGTCAACAAAGTTTTCCGCTGGGCCAGGTCGCGGAATCGCTGGCATCGGCGGGCGGCTTGCGTGGCGCTGATCCAGGGCACGCGCCAGAAAATGTTTTTCTCGGAAATCACCCGGCTTTCGGATCAACTTCTTTCCGACCAGGATGACATGGTGCAAAAGGGCCTGGGCTGGCTGCTGCGGGAAACGGCCAAGGCCGACGCGAAGCGGACGGTGCCCTATCTGATGCGCATCCGCGAGTGTGCTCCGCGGCTGGTGCTGCGGACAGCGTGCGAAACGCTGCCAACGAAAGTGCGACGAACAATCCTGAGTCCCAACTGACAAGAGTGTAATTCGTCATTCCCAATTTGGTACCGCTGAACGAACGTATGTGATGCCAGACCATGCTTTCGAACACAGAGACTACTTACACTCCCAGTGGGCCCGTGGTGTAAAGGGAACACAGCACTCTGTCCAAGTCGCGGATGCGGGTTCGAATCCCGTCGGGTCCATTTCTCCATGTTCAAATCGGTAAGGAGAAATCATTTTGGGGAGAGAACGCAGAGATAATCTCCCCAAGTAACTTGACAACCGCTGCTGTGCTGCCGATACTGAGGGTGGACAGAGTGCTTTGCACCACGCAGGTTTCCCTGGCCCCGGTCACGCCGGGGCCATTCATTTTCTGAGCTGTCATTTCGCCCATTCGCCTAAACCGCCGCCCTTGTTTAGAATAGTCATTTGCCCATGAACCTTGCCGCCATTCAGTCTGCCCTGCGCGACCGCAATATCGACGCCTGGCTGTTCTACGACCATCACCACCGCGATCCCATCGCCTACCGCGTCCTCGGACTGCCGGACGGCCTGATGGTGACGCGGCGGTGGTACTACCTGATCCCCGCCAAGGGCGAACCGGTCAAACTGGTGCACAAGATTGAGTCACACCACCTGGACACCTTGCCGGGTACCACGCGGCAGTACTCAGGATGGCAGGAGCTGTTTGATCAGGTGAAGGCGACACTCTCACCCTATCGCGACATCGCCATGCAGTATTCGCCCAACAACCTGGTGTTCACCGTTTCCCTGGTGGACGGCGGAACTCTGGAACTGATTCGCGGCCTGGGTAAGAACGTGGTCAGCTCGTGTGACCTGGTAGCCCAGTTCGAAGCCACCTGGAGCGACGAGCAAATCAAGACTCACTTCGCAGCCCGCGACGCGATTGACGCCATCACCGCCGCCGCGTTTCAGGAAATCGGGCGCCGTGTGCGCAACGGTGGCACCAGGGAACACGACATCCAGCAGTGGTTTATGGAGGCATTCCGTCGCGAGAATCTGGTCACAGATGATCCGCCCATCGTCGCGGTCAACGCCAACAGCGGCAATCCGCACTACGAGCCGCGCGCCGAGAGTTCGGCGCCCATCCGTGAGGGTGACTTCGTCCTGCTCGATGTCTGGGCGAAACAAAACCAGCCCGGAGCCGTCTATTACGACATCACCTGGACCGGGTTCGTCGGCAAGACTCCTTCCGACCGCATGCGCGAAATCTTCAAGATCGTGACCGGGGCGCGCGATGTGGGAATCAAAACCGTGCTGGAAGCGGTCGCCGCCGGCCGCAACATTGCCGGCTGGGAGGTGGACCGCGCGGTTCGTGGGCACATCAAGAATGCAGGCTTCGGGGACTATTTCATTCATCGCACCGGGCATTCCATCGGCACCGAGGTCCACGCCAACGGCGCCAACATGGATGATCTGGAGATTCACGACGAGCGCCAGATCCTGCCCAACTCCTGCTTCTCCATCGAACCCGGCATTTACCTGCCTGAGTTCGGGGTGCGCAGTGAAGTGAACGTGCTGGTGCGGCCGAAAGCGGCGGAAGTAACCGGTAAAATCCAACGTGAGATCGTAATCATTTGAATGGCGAATCCCTCGGCAAATAAACCAAAAGAGCCACCGAAGCCAGTCCCGCAGCCGGTAACGGCCATGTCGGTCATCGCTCCGGCCCTGGGCTGGCTGATTCCGGGGGCTGGACACCTCATCCAGAAACGCTGGATTCGCGGCCTGCTGCTCATGAGTTCGGTCGTCATCATGTTCGTGCTCGGACTGCTGATGCAGGGCCGGGTGTACAAGCCGAACGGCGGCGACATCCTCGACATCCTGGGCTTCGTGGGCGACATCGGCGCCGGCGGCCTCTATATCGTGACCCGCGCTATGGATTGGGGACAGGGCGCCATCGCGCATGCCACCGCCGATTACGGCACCAAGTACCTTATCGTCGCGGGCCTGCTTAATTTCATCAGTGTGGCCGACGCCTACCACATCGCCATCGGGAAGAAGCCATGATCGGAAACAGAAAATGACCCTGGAACTTTCCCACTTCAGCGCCGCGCTGCTGTTCTCCGTCTTCGCCTCGGTGGTTTTCGGCATCACCCAGCGTTCAACTGCCCGCGAGCAGCTCCGCTATGGCCTCTATTGCTTCGCCATGTTTATCGGCGGTGTATTAGCGGCGGGATGGGTGATGTGGCTGCTGAGAAGATAGCCGTCAGCACTCAGCATTCAGCACTCAGTCCCTTAACATCCTTGCTTCTTTCGAAGATCGCCTAAGCCAGCAAAGAGTGTGTGCGCGACCAATAATCAATAATGGCTGAATGCTGACGGCTATCCTTCCCACACAAACGCATCGAACACCCGCTTGGTATCGAAGCCCAGGTGGCGATACAGCTCCACGGCGTGGGTGTTGGCCTCGGTCACGGTCAGCGAAAGTTGGGTGAAGTTGCGGCGACGCAGGTTCTCGGAAGTTGCCGCCAGCAACGATACGCCGATCCCGTGAGAACGGTACTCCGGCAGCACACAAATTTGGGTGACGTGTCCCACATCGTGGCGCACACGTGAACACAGGATCAGGCCCACCATGCTGCGCGCCCGCTTGTGCACGGCCACAAACGAAGAACCGGGATCAAACGTGCCGCATCCCGGAAAACGCACAATGTTGTTCAGAAAGCGCAGTGAACCACTCAGCGTGCGGTACTGGTCGTTGATCTCCGAATCCACGTGGCCGCGGTAAGAGGTGGTGATGACGGCGGCGGCGGGTTGGTAATCCTGCTCGGTCCAGCCGCGGATTTCAATTTCCGCGTCCAGCGGCGGCGCCGGCTTGGCCGCATTCTCCAGCGGCAGCAGCATAAAAAGCCGGGCATGACGCTGGAATCCCTGGTCGGTAAACGGCCGCGCCACGCCCCCGGTTTCGTGCACCAGCAGTTGCGCCTCCACGCGATGGATGCCCGGCGACTGCTGCAGGGTTTCGATCACGTGCGTGAGCAGCCGCGATTCCACCTCGTGCGCATTGTGCGTGCGGCTGTCGTTGGCCACGAACAGGTCGCCGATCACGCCCTTATTGCCTTCATACACGAAAAATGCGTAGCCGAAGATACGTCCACGGTCGATGGCGGCGTAGCCGGGCAGGATCTTGGCGTCCACATAGCGCAGGATCATGTCGGCCGAGCCGCTGTAATCCCAGGCAAGCAGACGCCCCCACACCTGGATTTCATCCTCCAGCAGCGGACGCAGGTCGACAGAGGAAAAATGCCTGAGGTCGAGAATCTCCACCCGGGGCTCCTGCAACGTGTCGGGTAAGGAAATACGCCTTATCGCGGTCACGAAAATGGAGTGTAGTGCTTCGCCCCGCCGGAGGCAAACGGGAGGATACGGAGTGGCAACAGGGGGGTGGGGCAGCAGCAGGCAGCAGGCAGCACTCAGCACTCAGCCATTTGCAAGTCTCGGCCGAGTGGGCGAGAGGCAGAGCCAGATACAATCTGAGACCAGCGCGGAAGGCAAGAATCTAGCTCTTGGGCGCACTGCGCGCCAGTGCGAGTTACTTTAGGGGCTGAGTGCTGAATGCTACCGCCCCTCCACCCAGTAATACTCCACATGCTGCGGCGCGAAGCCCCCCAGGCGCACCACACGCCGTCCCTGCACTTTCTTCGCGACCGCCGCCTGGAATCCTTCCGGGGCAACCACCAGATGTTCCCCCGCCGGCACCTGTTTCCACTCGTAGCGATCAAGGGTCTGGTCGCGGTAAAACTGCAGGCCGAATTCGGTTTCGCGCGGGATGCGAAGAACCGCGAGCGGCAGAGGCCTGGATTCCAACCGGCTGATGTCGTTCGCCAGGGGACGGGCGGAGAGCGTCGCATCCAGCGCGGGCGCGCCGATGCGCAGCACTGCCCATACCGCCAGCAACACGGGAACCAGGGTGACGAGGCGCAACATCCGCAGACCCTGTTGGCGGCGTAAGGTCACCGCCATTCCCACCGCCAGCAGCAGCGCCAGCCCCAGCAAGACCCCAGCCCCAGCGCCCCATGGCACGCGGTGTTGGTGCACGATGTACGGCAACATCACTGCGGGGATGATCGGCAGCGCAGCCACCACCGAATGCAGCACAATCAACAGAATATGCGGACGCCTCTCTTCGCTGGCATGCCTTCGCACATATTCCGCCAGCAGCAACGTGCCCGCAGGAATTGCCGGCACGATGTACCCTGGCAGCTTGGATTGCGAAACGGAAAAGAACAGCACCGGCACCACCAGCCAGATCACCGCAAATGCATTGAGCGCATCTTCGGATTGCAGAAATTGCCGCTTTTCTCCCCACCATGCACGAATGCTCTCCACCAGCGCCGCCAGAGCGAACACCGTCCACGGAGCTAACCCCAGCAGCACGACGGGGACGTAGTACCAGAAGGGCGCTTTGTGGTGATAGAGGTTGGTGCCGAACCGGGCCAGATTGTGCTCAAGAACAAAGACGCGGAAAAATTCAGGATTCCTGATCTCCACCACCACATACCAGGGCAGCGCGACCGCGCAGAAGATCGCCATGCCAGGAATCCAAAGCGTGCGCCGGATGAGCTGATACTCGCCCTTGGCCACTGCGAAAATCAGAACGATCGCTGCCGCAAGAATGAGTGCGACCGGCCCCTTGGCCAGCATCCCCAGGCCAATAGAAATGTAGAACAGCGCCAGATACCGCTTGCCTGCACTCTCGTACCAGGCATACCAGGCGAGCAGCCCGATGGTGAGCGCGGCCGCGAGCGGCATGTCCATCGAGGCGGCGCGGGCAAAACCGATCACGCCCGCCGCCGACGCCGTCATCAGCGCGCCATCGAGCTCAAATCCGGGGCGGAACCGCCGCAGAAAGAGATAGATTGCCACCACCATCAGGGTCGCGTCCAGGGCTGAAGGCAGGCGCGCCGCCCAGTCGCTGACCCCGAAGATGCGGTACGCGATCATCGCCTGCCAGTAGTACAGGGCAGGTTTTTCAAACCATGGCTTTCCGCCCAGAGTCGGGGTGACCCAGTCGTGCCGGGCCAGCATCTCGCGCGCGACCTGTGCGTAGCGAGGCTCGTCGGCGCCCAGCAAGCCGAAATGCGCAAGCCCGAAGAAGAACAGGAAGCCGCAGAAACCCGCCAGCAGAAACCAGTCGGTGAGCGAACGGGAGCGGCGGCTCAAGGCAGGATTCCTGGCGATTGTGTGGGGATGCGAAACATGGTTGACTCTTGATTCTTGATGGTTGATTTCAAGTCTTCCAGGCCCGGATTCCAGTCAACCATCATCCGCTTTTCCAGACGCGTGCCAATACATACACGCTGATGACGGTCCACGTCACTTCCAGCACTACGAACCCGACCTGGAAGGGATGGAACGCGATGTAGGCGAGAATAGCGGAGCCCACGGCGTTCAGGATGTTGTACCCGGCCTTGCGCGCATTCATCCACTTTAGCTGGTGACCAACATAGGCGACCAGGATGAGGAGCGCGCCCACGAAGGAAGCGACCTGCCGCGCCAGCGAAATATCCATAGCGGATCTATTGTACGGATGGACCGAGCCGGAGTAGCGCCAGAACGCGGGCCACGGCCACGGACAAGGGGCCTTCGAGAGAACAACCGCTGGCGCAGGCGTGTCCTCCACCGCCAAACTGCTCAGCCACGGCAGCCACATTCAACTGTCCCTTGCTGCGCAAACTCATGCGGTATCGACCGTCGGGCAGCTCACGGAAAAATGCGGCCACCTCCACGTCCTGAATGGAGAGCGCGTAGTTCGCCAGGCCTTCGCAATCTTCTTCCTTCGCCCCAAATCGTTCCATCTGCTCGCGCGTCACCCAGATCCAGGCCAGAGGCCCTTCGCGGTGAAGATTGGAGAGCGCGGCTCCCAGCAGTCGCATTTTGGCGGTGGAATGTCCAAAGTACACGTTGCGAGCGCAATGCGCCGGATCGGCGCCGGCCAGCACCAGTTCGCGCGCTAGCGCGAAGGTGTGCTCGTTGGTGCCTTCAAACATGAAGGAACCGGTATCGGTCAGCACCGCGGTGTACAGGCAAGTCGCAATTTCCGGGGAGATCTTCACTCCCGCCTCTCGCGCCAGGCGGTACACCATCTCCGCGGTCGCCACCGCCGTCGGATCGATCCAGTTGATATGCGCAAACGGCCGCCCGCTCAGGTGGTGATCAATGTTGATGAGAAATTGCTGCTCCAGGCCCTCCAGGCGCGTGCGCTGCACGCTGTCACACTCCAGGATGATGGCCGCTCCATAACTCCCGTTGATCCGTTCCGCCTGCAGCACGGTGTCGGCAAACGGCAATGGCTGGTAGATTCGCGGAACCCCATCGCGCAGAACCACGTCCGCTTGCTTGCCCATGCAGCGCAGGATCTGGCAGCAGGCCAGCGCCGAACCCACCGCATCCCCGTCGGGCCGGGCGTGCGAGGTCAGCAGGAAGCGATTGCGCTCCGTGATGTGCCGCAAGACCTCTTTCACCATGTGCCCGGCTCCTTGGCCCGAGAGTGGCCTATCCGCGCTTTCTCCTGGTTCGGCTCAACAACTGGTCGATGCGAGCCACGTATTCTTGCGACCGGTCCAGTTGAAACAACAGCTCCGGCGGGCGGCGCAGCTGCAGGCGTGCTGCCACCTCGCGGCGGATAAATCCACCCGCCGCCATCAACCCCTCCAGGGTGCGCTCCGCTTCCTCGTCGTCACCCTCGACGTTCACCAGAACTCGCGCGGAGCGGCCATCTTCGGCCAGCAGCACGCCACTCACGTTGACCAGGCCGATGCGCGGATCGCCCAGTTCCCCCTCCAGGATGGTCTCAATCTCCTCGCGCAGGGCTTCTCCCAGCCGCCCCCGATGATATTTGTGCCCGCGCTTTTCCACCCCGCCACCTCGAAATAAAACTGATGAGAATATCAGAAAATGCGGCTCCGGGTCTCGTTACCTAAGTTAGGGGTAGTGGCGTAGTTTGCTGGCAATCCCGGATGGCGTCATCCCGAGCCTGGATTCAGCCGGGCGAGGGATCTTGCGAGTAGCGGCAAAGCACTGGGACGGCGGGCGCCGTGCCGCTGCGCGCCAGATCCTTCGCCCGCGGCGGGCTCAGGATGACGCCCGTATGGAGCGCGACCGTGCCAAACCGCACCACCACCAAAGTTTTAGAAATATTCGACGAACGAGTCCGTTATCTCGGCCCCGCCATTGTTGGCGATGCGCGTCGCCTGGCGTTCCACATTCTTCATCAGGCCATCCAGATAATCGCGCGAGTCCGAGACGCTCACCACCCCAAGCGTGGCCCGGTTCCACAATCCGCTCGCATCCAGCTCGGCCACGGCCACGTTAAAATGCGCCCGCAGCCGGTCTTTCAGGCTCCGTACCACCTGGCGCTTGTCTTTGAGAGACTGGGCAGCTTCGATGCTCAGTTCGAGGGTGAGAAAGGCGATCATGGTCGTTGGTCATTGGCAGTTGGTCGCCGGCAAAACCGCTTGCACCACGGGACTAACGACCAACGACGAACGACCAAGGACCGGGCTAGGCAATCACTTCCGCGGCGATCTTCTCGGTTACGAAGCCTTCGATCACGTCACCAACCTTGATGTCGCCGTAGTTAGAGATGGAAATGCCGCACTCCATGCCGTTGCGCACCTCGCTGGCATCGTCCTTGAAGCGGCGCAGCGATCCCACCTTCCCGGTGAAGATGACCACGTTGTCGCGCAGCAGCCGGACTTCGGAATCGCGTTTGATAAGTCCATCCAGCACTCTGCAACCGGCCACCGTACCCACTTTCGGAATGCGGAAGGTCTCGAGCACTCCGGCCCGGCCCTGGTAGGTTTCCTTGATCGTCGGCTCCAGCAGGCCGCTCATGGCGCGCTTGATCTCGTCCTGCAGTTCGTAAATGATCGAGTGCAGGCGGATGTCCACTTTCTCCTGGTCCGCCAGTTCCTGTGCCTTGCGTTCCGGGCGCACGTTAAACCCGATAATAATCGCGTTTGACGCCGAAGCCAGCAGCACGTCGGTCTCAGTGATGGCGCCCACTCCCGCGTGCAGCACCTTCAGCCGCACCTTGTCGTTGGAGAGTTTCGCCAGCAAGTCGCTGAGCACTTCCACCGAGCCGCCCACGTCCGCCTTGAGGATGATGTTCAATTCCTTGGTGCCGGCGGTCTTTAACTGCTCGGCCAGGCCTTCCAGCGACACCCGCGAGCTCTTCGCCAGAGTAGCTTCGCGCGCCTTCTGCTCGCGGTATTCAGAGATGCCGCGGGCCTTGTCGCGATCGGCCACCACCACGAACTGATCGCCTGCCTGCGGCAAGCCTTCCATGCCGAGAATTTCGACCGGGGTTGAAGGTGGAGCCTCTTCCAGCTGCGCCCCGCGATCATCGAACATCGCGCGCACTTTGCCGTACACATTGCCAACGACGAAATTCCCACCCGTACGCAAAGTC
>JBGPJK010000147.1:0-10527 GCA_041485425.1 Terriglobia bacterium
GAAGAGAGCGGAAAGGGAGACCTGATCGGACTCGATCTCGACCAGGCTGACAACGTCTACGTCGCATACACAGCCCACTCGAAATATGACTTGAGGAAGGATTTGGGTAATCCGTTCCATCCGGCTTGCCGCGACGCGACAGTAACCCGCTCTGGGGTTTATAAGATCGATGCTAAAACGAGAAAGGTGACGCCCCTCGCGACAAAAGCGGAGGGTTGGCCATTCTGCTATCCGGACGATGTTGCGATCGACTCAAGCGGCAACGTGTACCTGACGGACCTCACGTACTCGGGTATTTGGAAAATCTCTCCCGATGGCAAGAAGGTGGACCTGTGGTCGGCACACCCCCTGCTCAATTGGTCGTCCAAGCCTTATTCGGGATTCCCCCTGGGCGTCAATGATCTTGTGCTTGATAAGCAGGAGAAGAACATCTATGCCGTCACCGACGGCGACCCCATGGTACTCAGGATCCCAATCAAGGACGACGGGACGGCCGGTGAACCGGTGGCGCTACCGTCCGGGTACTCGGCATTCGATGGGATTGAGCTGGATGGGAAAGGCAATATCTACGTATCCGAGATTTTACTAAACCAGATCTGGGTCCTTTCGCCCGATGGTTCCCAGCGCATCCTGATAGCCACCAAGGGGAACGCGCCGCTGGATAACAACACCAGCCTGGTTTTGAAAGGGGATGTTCTTTGCACGGCCAACCTCGGCTTCGCCCACGCAAAGCCGGAGGAGGCAGACCGTACGGTGGTCTGCATGAAGGGCTTCCCCTTGCCGAAATAACCGGGCGAGCTTTCATGTCGATGGAAGCCGTTTTAGGTGTTTGGTCTGAATCGAACGGACCTCTTTCAACTGTGGTGAGAGATTCCACTTAGTAGCTCCCCGGGGTTGGCGGCCAATCCTGGGAGAAGCCCGGGAACAGGTTCACGGTTTTTTCCGCCCGCTTGGTGCCGTCGTGTACCACAATCCGGTGCGGCTTGTGGTCGCCGTATCCCTCCCACAGCGACACTCCCGCGTACGCTCCGTCGTTTCGCAGCACGTAATAGGTCATGTCCATGAAGCGCAGACGGTCCAGATCGTGGTTGTAATTGCGCACAATGCGTTTGAGCGCGTCCATCCCCGCGTCCAGCGGCGACATGCCATGCCGCATGTTCTCGACGATAGAGTGCGCGCCGGCGACCTTGATGTTCTCTTCCCCGCTACCGGTGGCGCCCGCCGAACCCACGTCCTGGTCGGTGTAGCACCCGGCGCCGATGATGGGAGAATCACCTACCCGGCCGGGGATCTTCCACGCCAGACCGCTGGTGGTGGTGCATCCGGAGATCTCGCCCTTCTGGTTGAGCGCCGAGCAGTGAATGGTGCCGGTGGGCGGGCACAGCACCTGGCGGATGGCGGTCATACGCATTTCCGGTGGGATACCGATCTCCGCCGCAACTTCTTCCATATGCTGAATCCGCAACTGCCAGTCTTCGCTCCGCGGTGATGCCTCGAAACGCTTTTTCCAGTCAGGATCGGCCAGTCCCGGCCCCCACCAGTCGGAATGGGTCTCTTTGTACAGCAGCCACACTTTGCGCGAATGCTCGGTCAGCAGGTTCTCCCGGGGAAAACCCTGGGCCACAGCGAACCGTTCCGCGCCTTCACCCACGAGCATGACATGTCCGGTGTGTTCCATCACCGCTTTGGCCAGGAGGGAAACGTTCTTGATATTGCGCACAGCGGCGACCGCCCCGGCGCGCCGTGTGGGCCCGTGCATGCAGCAGGCATCCAGTTCGACCACGCCTTCTTCGTTGGGCAGGCCGCCGAGACCGACGCTATCGTCGGAGGGGTCGTCCTCCGGTCCGCGCACCACGCGCAACGCGACATCCAGCGTATCCGCGCCGCCACGCAGCAGGTTGAAGGCTTCATCGATGTAGTTGTAGCCATTGTGGGCGGTGATGATGATCGGCCGCTTAGCAGCGACGGGCGGCGTCGCTACCTTAGAGACTTGCTCTTTGGTCTCCTGGCCCGGCAGTCCGAGGGACAGCGAGCCGACCATGGCAGTAGTAAGAAATTCGCGGCGCGAAAAAGTCATGCCATCCTCCTGAGATAAATGCGCGGAAGAGCCCGCCAGCATAGCATGAGCCGCTGCAGCTATTGCTGATGGACAGTCGTGGTCGGGGGCCAGGAAGCGTGATAGTGCGCGCCGGATCCTTCACCGGGCTGAAGCCACGGTTCAGGATGACGCCGAGAGAAAATGGGACAAGAAATGGGGGCCCGCGCGGGGCGGGCCCCTTGCAACGCAGGTTGCGGGTTTACGAGGCTACGGCGACGCCCTTGCTCTGATCGGCCCGGAAGCGCAAGAGGGCGGCGATGTTGCCGGCCTGGTCGAACTCCGGATCGTCCTTCACGTAGAGCAACTCGATATCGCGGCGGATCGCGATGGAAATGATAGCGTCGCACACGTCGTCCATTTCGCGGGTGCTGCGGCCGCACGCCGGACAATAGCGCACCATGTGCGAATCGAGGTGACCGCAGCCACTGCATTCGATGGCGTGGGACTGGTAGCCCTCGCCGATCAGCAGCGTCTGCACCTCGCCCAGTTCGAGCGAGCGCAAGACCCGCCGTAGCCCGGTCACCCCTCGGTTGTTGCTCTTGGCCTGGTCCAGCACTTCCTTCACCAGGTTCTGGCGGTGCTGGTCGGTGGCCTCACGCACGATTCGGGAGGCCTGCTCGTGAATGTGTTCGTTGGTTGCGGTGGCCAGGTCCATGGAGAAGCGCCCCAGCAGCCTCTGCTTCACATAGGGATGCAGGTGCGGTTCGAATTCAGGCCAGTGATTGTCCTGGCAGCCAATAACCAACTTCTCCCAGCCGCCTTTGTCGGTTTCTTCCTTCAGCCGCTCGGCCACATATTTGAAGTGATGCATGGCCTCATCGTCCACCCGGCGCTCGGAGTGGCCAGCATCGTAACCGTTAAAGCCATCGCTGCGGCCGCGGCGGGGTACGGGATGGAAGAGTCCCTCGCGCTCTTTGAGTTCGTCCAGCCGGAAGTCGAACAGGCGCGCGCGCTGCCGGTTGACCAGCGCGACCGCCAGCCGTGGTTGTGCGCCCAGCAACAAGGCCAGCGGCGTGAGGTGGAAACGCCGATTCACAAACAACTGGGTACCGGGCAGTTGTGGCGGCAAGTCAAATTCGCGCCAGAAATTGCGGCTGGCGCAGGCGAATACGGCCTTGGCCCGCGCCTGGTTGCCGTACAGATTTTCCGCCAGCTCGAGGATGCGGTTCAGGTCGGTCCGCGCGGCGCTGTTCTTGCCGCTTTTCTCCGCCTCGCGCAGGGCGTTGCGGACCAGGTCTTTGGCAAGAATTGCCTCTTCCCGATGCGATTGGTTCTGGGGCGTTCGCGGCTGGAAATAAAAGCTGAGCGCGCAGCCGGGTTGGTCGTCGAATTGGAATTGAGCCAGCTCACGGATATCTTCGCGGGTAATCATCACGATTTCTCCTGAGTGCTGTAATGGCAGCTAATTCTTACCGGTCTCTTGCAGCAGCTTGTGCTTGAAGCGGTCGGCAAGGGGCGGCGAGCGGCGCAGATGTTCGCGCGCGGCGGCAATGGAGGAACGCACCTCCTCGGGCTTGCGGTCGGTAATGGCGGCGATCTCGTCCACCGAGAAGCCCTCGATGCCGTGCAGGATAAACGCCTCGCGGTCGACCCGCTTCGCAGCTCCGAGAGCAAATTGCACCAGGGTGACCATTTCATCGGAATAGGCGATGTCTTCCGGTGTGGAGGTGCGGCGGTCCGCAATTACGCTCTCGCCAGTCAAGGTTTCGTCAGGCTGGTGGAACTGCAGTTCGGCTTCGTCGCTGGCCCGCACATTTGGCTTTCGCGCCGAGTCTTCCAGGTGAACCGACGCACCCATTTCCTGGCTGCGCGCGGACAGGTCATTCATGGCCCGCATGGCCAGCCGGTAAAGCCAGGGTTCCAGAGCCATGCGGTCGGGTTTTTCGCCGCCATCGCCCAAAGCCCGCACCACCGCTTCATCCACAACTTCGTCTTTGGTGACTGAGTCGGCGGCGATCTGGTCGGCGGTCTCGCGGAAGTAGAGCTCGCGTTCCACAAAGCGCTCCAGGCGACCCAGGTTGGCGTTCACATAGGAGCGGATGTCATCCGAAGAGACCATAGTCGGCTGCACGGCCGCAATCGTCTCCTCAAACGGGACCTGCGGCTCCGGCCGGACATTGGCCACCCCTCGCCAGCGCGGCCACTTGTGCGAACTGCGCAGCAACTCCTTGTGCTTGTTGAGCTGCTGCAGCAGATCGTCAAAGGCGCCTTTCACGGCTGCGGACGGCGTGGAAGCAGACTGCTGCACCGCCATCTGCCCGGACGGCAGGCGCAAGTTCAAGGACACGGTCGTGCCCTCGCGCGGCGAATTCTGCTCCACCACACCTTTCAGATGGATCAGTTCGGGACGGAAAACCTGGAGCCGCTTGCGCAGCTTCTCTATCAGGTGATTGATATCTTTATCTAGGGCCGGATTCTTTTGGATCTTGTAGCTGATGTGGACGTTCATGCACGCCTCGGAAACGGGGAGCAGAGCCCGTGAAGCTTCCTTGCTACAAGCTGATTCTACACCCGCCGGGAAAAGGCAAGCACAATTTACAGGGCACGTGGGCGCGCGGGCGAAGGGGTTGTGACGTATGCACTTGCGGAGCGGGGCTAGACCGCGAGGGTGATGGAGGTCTCGGTGCGGGTCACGGGTCGGTACAGCGTATCGCGCTCCACTGGCTCACGCCCGGCTTGCGCATGCGCTGGACGGCAGTGCGCGCCGGTTGGCTCAATTTGCACGCGGCATCGTTGCTACTCGAAAATGATAGAATCGGCTCGGAGTTCGAACGGTGAAGAATCGGCGAAAATTCACGGTTGTGATTGAGCGGGACGAAGACGGTTACTACGTTGCAACTGTCCCTGCTTTGCGTGGCTGCCATACTCAAGCCAAGACCCTCGACACCCTGATGAAGCGTGCTCGAGAGGCCATCGAGCTATGCCTAGCGAGTGAGGACGGCGTCGATGCGCCCCTCGAGCTTGTCGGTATCCAACAAGTCTCCATATGACGCGACTGCCCCGGCTGAAGGGCAAGGAAATCGTGCGGATCCTTGAAAGCATGGGTTTCCGCGCGGTTCGGACTCGGGGCAGTCATGCCTTCTTGAAACATCCGGACGGAAGAACCACGGTTGTTCCAGTTCACTCCGGAGAGACGATTGGGCCAGGGCTTCTTCGCGCAATTCTGCGTGATGTGGAGATGTCCTCCGCCGATTTGTTGAAGGAACTGTGATGAGAAGGCTCACCAAGGAGCAAAGGAAAGATGTCGCTGCCATCGCGACGAAGAACGACAAAGGCATTGACTCCTCTGATGTTTCGGAAGTCGTCGATTGGAGCGGCGCCGAGATCGGCAAGTTCTACCGTCCGCCCAAGAAACCGGTGACCATGCGCCTTGACGCGGACGTTGTCGAGTGGCTCAAGGGGTACGGCAAGGGCTATCAGGCCAGGGCCAACTTGCTACTGAGGCATGCCATGGTGAGCTCGGAACGGAGGGGTGGCTCAGGGGAGATCGGAGTGCGGCGCAGGAAGTCGCGAGAGCGATTCACTAAGGCGATTTAGCCGATACCCCAAACACGCTCCTGAAGTACCGACATTATCCACTCGGCGACTGAAGTACGGCCGATATTATGGTGCACAAGCGTTCCGCACTGAGCGACCGCCCCTTTTCTTCCATCGAACGCATGAGTTGTCCCTTTGCTACGCACTCCATTGCGGCCTTAACGTTCTCCCATCCGTCGTTGAGTTCCCTGATCTCGATTTCGAGCCCGAATTTCTTGCTGACATAAGTGGCGATTGCCAACGCCCCTGGACGCTGCTGTCGGAAATGCCCACCCGGCTTCGTAATGAACACGAGGTGTCGGATTTGGGATCCCTCTTCGATAGCGAGTAGACACTTGAAAATGTCACGCTCATATTCAGAACTGGAGTTCCGCAAGCTCAGCGCCACTTCGACCGCAGTTGCTTCATCCGGAAAATAGAAATCCAACGCGAACTTCGCGTCTCGGCACACTCGCATCTCGCTGTAGTTGGTGCCAAACAACATCAGGGCAGCATGCCTGAGTCGGGCCATAAACGTGTTCGAGGCTTTATCGCCATCGCCGGCCCCCTTTATCGTGAAAAATGCCGGCGTACCGGTGGCAATCCCCTGGGCCAGCAGGAACAGCCTGGATTCCTTGGGGAACTCTTCCGCAGCGAGATCATGACAGGGCTGGTTTGAGGATGCGGACCGGAATCCACTTGCTGTTTCGATTCTCTTCATTTTTCGAAGGTTTAAGCTACACGGCCACGGTCACCGACGTCTCTGTCCGCGTCACCGGTCGGTAGAGCGTATCGCGCTCGACAGGCTCGCGTCCGGCCTCTTTGATAAGGCGAATTAGTTCCTGGCGCCGCATGCCTTGGGGGGTGGTAGCCCCGGCATCGTGGTAGATCTTCTCTTCAATGACGGTGCCGTCGATGTCGTCCGCGCCAAAGCGCAGCGAGATCTGGGCAATTTTGGCCGTCATCATCTGCCAGTACGCCTTGATGTGGGGGAAGTTGTCTAACACCAGGCGGCCGACGGCGATTTGCCGGATGTCGAGCATGCCGGTGGTGGTGGACAGGTGTTGCAAGGGGGTGTTGGCGGGATGGAAGGCTAGTGGAATATAGGTCTGGAAGCCGCCGGTTTCATCCTGCAGGGTGCGCAGCTTGAGCAGGTGATCCACGCGGTCTTCGTCGTTCTCCACGTGGCCGTAGAGCATGGTGGCGTTGGACTTCAGCCCGAGCTGGTGCGCCAGCCTCGCAGTTTCCAGCCACTGGTCGCCGTCAATCTTGTGATCGCAGATGATGTGCCGCACGCGGTCGGCGAAAATCTCGGCGCCGCCGCCGGGGAGTGAGTCTACGCCGGAAGCCTTTAGTTGCTCCAGAGTCTCGCGAATCGAAAGCTTGGCGCGCTTGGACAGGTACGCCACCTCGACCATGGTGAATGCCTTGAGGTGGACTTGCGGGAAGCGCTGCTTCAGCCCGGAACACAGGTCGAGGAAATACTGGAATGGCAGATCGGGATGCAGCCCACCGACAATATGGAACTCGGTCACCGCTTCGTTGCAGCCGGAAGCCGCCGTCTGGAACGCCTCTTCCAACGCCATGGTGTATGCCCCGGGCGAATCTTTCTTGCGTCCAAAGGCGCACAGGCGGCATGCGGCCACACATACATTGGTGGGATTGATGTGGCGGTTGACGTTGAAGTAGGTCTTGTCGCCGTGCAGGCGCTCGCGCACCGAGTTGGCCAGCCAGCCGACGGCCAGGATGTCGCCGGTGCGATAGAGGGTGAGGGCATCGTCCGCGTCCAGGCGCTCGCCCGCACCGACCTTATTGTGAATCGGCTCGAGGCGCGGGTCGTCGGTCCGGAAGGGGTGCAGGTTCGGCATTGTTTCGATGATACCGCAGACGAATGCTGCAAGTCACAGATAGAGGTGACACGACCTGCTCGGGGAGCCGCCTAGTCCCCTGCCTGGGGATGACTGCCGAGCGTATAATTTCTGGCGACAAGAGCAGGAGGTATCGATATGGCTAAGACAAAGCAGTTCACGATCGCGGTCGAGAATCGGCCGGGTGCGGTGGCCGAGATCGCGAGAACGCTGGGAAACGCAAAGGTCAACATACTTGCGCTTTTGGCAACGGCCCAGGGAACGGGCGGGACGGTTCAAGTCGTCGTCGAGGACGCGAGGCGAGCTAAGAAGGCTCTGGATGAGGCCAGGCTTTCGTTCCAAGAGACGATCGCTGAGGAGTACGAGCTGCCCAACAAGCCCGGTGCCCTGGCTCAGTGTCTCGATAAGCTCGCCGCTCGGGGCGTCAACTTGAGCTCGATCTGCGCTACGTCATCCAAAGGCGCAAGGAAGGCGGTTGTGGTCTACACCGCCGAGGCTGTGGCGAAAGAGGCTACTGCGGCGTAGGGATTGCGGACATTAGTCGCTACTCGAACAGGTCGTAATCGTAAGTCAGCGGCCGGTGGCCCCGGCCGCTCACTTCTGGCTCACTCCAGTTGCCAGCTTCTTCTTCGCCAGCGGGCGGGCAAAGGCATTCGTAGGGTTGTGCGCGTTCGAGGTTAGTACCTTACGGTAATACTCCATAGCCTGCACCTGGTCTCCTGACTTCTCGTAGGCCTGCGCCAGCAGGCTGAGGATGAAGGAGTCGCGCTGGTCGGCTTTCTGTAGATCTCCGATAGCGGTTTTGTAATCTCCCGTATAGAAGGCGACGTAACCCGTCAGATAAGGAAAAAAACGCGCCTGGTCGGGGTTGTTGGCTTTGTCGAGAGCTGCCTTGGCAGCGGCCACGTGCTTCTGGGCTTCTTCACGCTGGCCGCGGCGGGCGGCGATTCTTGCCTGGGCGTGCTCCCAGCGGAAAGCCCAGAGATTCTTTTCGGCATCGTTCATATCGGGCTTGCGAAGCGCTGTCTCGTAGCCGGTCTTGTACCACCTTGAGGCCCCGTCGAGATCGCCCGACTCGAGATTGATGCGGGCGAGTTCGTTGGCAATTTCCGCCGCGCCGGTAAAGTCCGGCTTGGCCATGCGCGCGTCGAAGACCTGCTGCTCATACTTCCCTGCCTCACCGGCGTTGCCTTCGAACGCATACGACATTGCCATCGTCCGTAGCGCTTGGGGTTTGGTTTCGGGAGAGGCCAGTTCAATCGCCTTGCTCAAGTGTAGACGGGCCTCCTGGTACTCGCCCTTCAAGTCCAGGGCGACGCCTGACGCTAGGTGCGCCTCGTAAAGATTCGGAGCCAAGTGCAGCGCCTGGCGGTACAGAGCCAGGGCCTCATCCTGCTTCCCTGCACTGTTAAGTTCTTGACCCTGCTTCACCACGGCCATTGGGTCACTGGTGTTGCTTTGGGGCGCTGCGCCGGCTGTCGATTGTGCCGCCAGCATCGCGCCGGAAAGCAGACAGGCGGCGAGGGTGAGCCGAGAAATACCATTCCTGAGATCCATGGGCGCGATTATGGCATATCGCGAGCCTGCTGTCTGGAAGGCAAGGCGGAAGAATGGGATCATCTTGCCTCTGTTGACACCAGGAGCGCGGAGACGCCGGGGCTATGGAGGGCGTTTCAGCCGTGCCTACGGCACGGGTTGCCGGAGGCGGACTTACCCCGCCGCTGAAGAGGCTGTTACGAAACTCACTCTGTGGTTGGATCGGTGGGAGAACAAACACAGAAATCCAGCCCCGGAGGGGCGATCTAGCTTAGCCCAGCGCTTCAGCTGGGGAAAGTGGCAAGAACGAGCCAAGTCCCGGAGGGACGGCCGAGTTTCGTAACAGCCTCTGAAGCGGCGGGCTACTATCAGAGGTCCCTCCGGGACCCTCGATTCCTCTGCATGCGGTGAATTCATTCGCGAAAATGTCAAAAGGGTCAGGCCATCTCATGAATGATATCGTTAGCCCTTTGGATGGGGCACTCGATGTTATCTTTGTGGTGGCCGACGACCACAAGGCGGGCGTCGTTGTTCAGGAGAGTGTCAGTTCCGTGATTCGGGAAGACTGAATCGCTGGAAATCATGTTCATGGACGTTCTCAAGAAGCTTTTCGAGCAGCATTTCCACACGCCGGTCGAGCGGGTGCAGGCGCTGCAGGGCCACCTCGGTGGGTCGGGGCGGAATATTCTCCGGCTGGCCGGCGAAAAACTCAGCGCGATTGGCGTTTTGTACGACGTGCGAGAGGAGAACGTGGCTTTCCTGGAATTTTCCCGGCATTTTCGCCGACATGGTTTGCCGGTGCCGGAGATCTATGCGGAAGATTTGAGCCACGGCGCTTATCTGGAAGAAGACCTGGGCGACACCACGCTTTTTGAGTTTCTGTCGGACAATCGTGCCGGCGAGAACATTGCTCCCCAGGCGGTGGAAGCCTATCGCAAAGTGGTGGCCGTGTTGCCGCGCTTTCAGGTCGAAGCCGGGCGCGATTTGAATTACAAAGTGTGCTATCCGCGCGGCAGCTTCGATCGTCAGTCTATTGCCTGGGATTTGAACTACTTCAAGTACTACTTTCTAAGGCTCGCGGGCGTACCCTTCAACGAACAGGCGCTGGAACAGGATTTCGGCCGCTTGACGAAGTTCCTGTTGAGCGCCAGCCGCGATTACTTTCTCTATCGGGACTTCCAATCACGCAACGTCATGTTGCGCGACGGCCAGCCGTTTTTCCTGGACTATCAAGGCGGCCGCAAGGGCGCGCTGCAATACGACATCGCTTCTCTTCTGTACGATGCCAAGGCCGATCTGCCGCCGGCGCTGCGCCAGCAATTGCTCGATCACTATCTCGACGGGCTTGCCGGTTTTATCCAGGTGGACCGCGAAGGGTTCATGCAGCACTACTATGCCTACGTTTACGTGCGCATCATGCAGGCGATGGGGGCTTATGGCTTTCGCGGCTTTTATGAGCGCAAACCTCATTTTCTGCAAAGCGTGCCGTACGCGCTGAACAACTTGCGC
>JBGPJK010000148.1:0-10501 GCA_041485425.1 Terriglobia bacterium
AAATCGCATTGCTGCTCGTGCCGCAAGCGCCCCAGCTTGAGTCACCCTTCAGGCACGTGGTTCCATCCGCAGTGCCGCTCCCCAGTTGCCCCGCCGGGACCACGCCGCCCACCAGGCCTGCCCTCGCCGCCAGTCCGCTGTCCACATAATGTCGAGTCGACGCGTGATTCGGCGCTGTCGGATCTCCGCTCAACATCAGCGGACCCGTCATCGTATCTCCCGCCTTGCTCACGTACGACCCAGCACCCACGTTCGCCACCAGTCCGTCCACATATGCCTTGTTTACGGCATCCGTTGCTGATAGCGGCGTGGGCACGCTGGGCGGCGCCGAAAACTGCTTCGCCCCGACGATCATTTCGGCCCCGCTCACGTGCACCACCGACGCATCGCTCGCCTTGGCCGCCACAGCCGCATCCACATACTGCCGCGTTGCCATCTGCGACGCCGAACTCGTCGCACCCGGCGTGGTCCGCACCGCCGCAATGGTCGTCGGCGAACTCGTCGGAACCATCCAGTACTCGGTCTTTGCCGTTCCATCATCGAGCTGGAAAACCACGGTGTAGAATGTCCCCGCCGGACTCGCCCCCGTGTTGGGGACCAAATTCACCGACAGCGCCCCTTGTGGCCCCAGAGCCACGCTTTTCGTCCCTGCTGCTATCGCACCACCCGCCGCGGTGCTGAACGTCGGCCAGGAGATCAGCAGCGTCCCTGCTGCCGGTGTCCCGTCCGCGCGATACACCACGTCATTGATCGTCGTCGTCGCTGGTATCGCCGCACTAGACATCGCGACTGCCGACATCACCATCAGCAGCAAGTAGAAAAGCCGCCCCATCGGGCGGCGCGCGTCCAACATAATTCCTCCGTTGCCCATGCGCGGCGAAAAGCTGGCCCGCCGCGCCTTGCAGCTAGGTATCGTTTCACGACTGCCAATTCCAAGCGGAATCTCATCCGCCCCCGGCAAGCGGAATCCCCCGGCTCATTCTCGGTGTTGTGGTGGCTTGCTTACAGGAAGATGAACAACTTGAAACCTTGAAACCTTGAAACCTTCTCCTACTTTTCCACCTGCTGCTCCAAAAACCTCACCACGCTGCGCACATAGACATCTGCAAAGTCCACCACCGGCCGCCTGGCTTCAAGCAAATCCATTGCCTCTTCCAGCTTCCAGCTCAAGGAGCACAGAATCGCCAGCGCCATCATCGGTGCCCGGTGCACTCCCGCGGCACAGTGCACGAACAGCTTTGTGCCTTCGCCGTCCAGTGCCTCTCGCGCAAAATCCACTCCTCGTTGGAAAACCTCCGGTGGCTTGGGCTGAAAATCATCGTTGACCGGATTCCATAGCGCCTGGATCCCATGCGGCTTTGCCAGAGCTGTGTCATCAAACTCGATCTGCATGTCGATGATGTGCGTCACGCCCGCCCGTGCCACCGCCACCATGTTCTCCGCCGTCCAGATGCCGCCCCCGACCGCGATCCGGCCGGTCACCCATGTCATGTCCATTCCGACCGTCTCGTGCGCCGCATGTGCCCGCTCATCAACGCTCTCACCTTGCGCCCTTTGCGAGCCCTTCGCGATCTTTGCGGCTGGAAGCCTTTCCTGAAAATGAAAGCTTGACGCCCGTCTCGTCGGCCAGCGCCTCGCGACTACCGGCCAATGGCTCGATTTCATTCTACGGCATCACCCGCAACCGCCCCGGCTCCTGCTTCAAAATCTTTCGTAACCCTCGACTCCAACAGGGAACCTTCCGGCAACCCCGGATGATGCAACAGCGTCCTTGCCAACGGATCGTCGCTCCCTGCCTCTTCCTTCACTGTGGCCGGATGCAGTCCAATCATCTCGAACAAGTACTTCATCGCCGCCAAGTGGTCTATGTCGATTTCTTCGATGATGCTTTTCACCATCTTGACCGCTTCCTTGCAAACCACATCGCTGATTTCTTTGCGGATGGCCCGCAGATCGGCCGGCTCCTGTGTCGCTCCTGCCTCCGAAATCGTATCCCAACCTTTACGCCCCACCCTGCTCCCCGTTGCTTTCATGCACCTCACTTACTGCTTACCAAACAATAAAGGCGCGCCTTTTAGCGCGCCTTCACTCAAGTTATGATTGCTGACTTACTGCGAGTACCGAACTGTCTTTCCCTTTGTTCTTACTCTCTAAATCTAGAATAGCATATTGGATAGGGTAAATGGGACATGCCCCCCAACTTTTTATTCTGCATACTCCCAGTCACTTACCGGGATTTCCTCAGTGTGTCCCTCTTGACAACTTTCCGGACGCTCCTGATCGGCTTCGACCAGCGCCTACAATAAACCCCCTTCCAGGAAGATTTCACTCAATTGGTCCAGCGCCTCCGAATAGCGACGGCCCACCGTCCGACGCCAGCAGCCCAGCAAACGCGCCGTCTCATCCTGCGAATACTCTTGCAACACCATCTTTACAATCAGTTCCTGGTCGAACCCGTCCAGCCTCTCCAGGCTCCGCTCCACGTCGTGCACAAAGATCACCGAATCCTCGAACGTGGAGGCTTGGTGCGACGTAACTCGCGTCCGGAAAAACTCCCGTCCTAGCAGTGATGGCAGCCGCCCCACCTCTACAGAGAGCCGCATGTAGCGCTTTAGCAACGCCACCGTGCAGTCGCGGTAGAGCCACATGTCGGGGTTATTGCCTGAATGATTCGCATAGCTGGACCGCTCGCTCCGGGTTTGTCGGGATATCTCCCTCGGAGCCGGAGCCGCCGTCTCGTTGCCCCCACCCGAGTGCAATCCAGCAATTGGTTTCTCCAAAACCATTGCTTCCGCTGTTAATGAGGGAATCACCCCGGCTATCATGCGTGCCCTCCTTCCCCACAGAGAGCACTCAGGTCCTCGTACCGCCCGTCCATCTCGATGTCGTTATCGACCGGCAGGCGCAACTTGCCTCTCCGCTTGAGCGGAATGGCACACGCTGCCATTTTCGGTATGCACGGCGGGCAGTACACCTCCTCCTCCCCCCGCTGCCGCAGCCACAGCCCCCCGCACCGCTCGCAATACTTCAGTTCCAGCTCGATCACTTCCATTTCATCCACTTCCATAATGGCCTCCAGCGCTGTGAATTGTTATGAATACGATTTGTGACCTGAACTCCCTTACGACGACCTCGGACTTTGCGCTCTTCGCGAACTCTTCGCGCCCTTTACGCGTAAAGATTTTTTCCTGACGACTCACTACTGCAATAAAAAAGCCCTGTGCCGATTTCTCGGTCACAGGGCTCGTTTCTCTTACGATGACCTGCTTAAGCTATTTAGTTATGAGTGCGTTTTGCTACCAGCCACTAGCTGCCAGCTACTGACTGGCGAAAATACCCCTCCTCGTAGCCGGACTTCAGCACGCGGCCGTTCTGCACCACGACGCTGACCCGGCCCGTAAAGTGGAGCGACCACAACAGCCGCTCTATGGCCGAAGAGAGCACCTCCGCCGAGCGCACCTTGCGGCGAAACTCCACGAAGTTCCCCTCCTCGTTTTCCGGTTGTGGGTTGGTGATCATGCGTTTTTGTGACTCCAGTATGAGTTATATAAGTGGCTCATCGTATAGCTTCCTGGTTAGCCGAGTCAAGAAGATGACTATGCATTTGACACAGAAGGAGGGGGGAGTCCAGTATCGGAAAGCGACAGGGCAGCAAGAAGGGGAAGGAGGTGAGGACGGAGAAGCGGCGCTTGTGGCCGTACTGGGATTAGTGTGTCTGTTAGGTGTGGCTATTGCTGCCTTTGGGTCCGCACAGGATCATGTCGTTTATTCTAAAACCATACCGATAGCAAAATCGGGTTTCGTGTTCCTTGTCAACGATGTCAAGGTACTTAACGATCCCGTAGTAAACGATAAGTTTCTTCCCAGCTTCGGCTTCTTGGACAACATCGGGTGGAAACTCTTCACTACCCACCATCCAGGAGTCTATCGTAAAGGGTTCGGCAGAAGTCAGAATTATTGGGTCAACAAATTCCCCGCCAAGTATCTCCCCGCCGTAACGTATCAGTTCTCCAATCTTGGCCGCGTCGGTTGGGAAGATGAAATGGCCACCGTAGTAAGTGATCTTGGCCGGAGTGCGCCCACGGTTGACGGCACTGAACGTAAAGCTGTCACGGTCGGGGCGGGTAATCGCTATGGTGATCCAAGCCCGTTCCGAGTTGACGGCTGCTGTGGCATTCAGCAGAGCGGCTTGAGCAGATTTTTCGTTCGCCTCGGTTTGTCGCTTGAAGAGATGCAAAGTCTTGAGCGCAGCAGTCGCAGCCAACGTGCCGACCACGACGATTGCCCAAGTTGGCCAGAACGGGTCCCACCACGGTGGTGGCCACCTGTGCGCCTCGGCCTTGGTACTGTGCTGCTCTTTGGTGGGGCTTTCCTGATTGTTGACTACGGTGACATTCGGTTTCTCGGCAGTTTGTGCTTTTGTATTGGCTGGTGCTTGTTGCTGGGTCCGTGGGGATGGTGACGCCATGGCCCCCGCAATCAAGAAGACTGCAATCAGAACTCGCATGTGCGTTCAAGAACTTTGAAAGGGGAAGAAGCTAGTTTTTATATCACAAGTTCCCTAGCGGGAAGCACACGATTGTGCCATCGGGTCAAAACGGTGGTATAACGATGTGCGAGGGGGCTGGCGGAGGCTGGGTGACTCGAACACCGTTCCTAGCGGGAACTCCGGCTTATAAGGCCGGTCCTGCCACCTGGCAGTCAGCCTCCGTCACCCTCGAATGCTAGGGGTTATCGGACGGCTGGCAACATATGAGACCCGCTTTTCTGTGGAAAACCTGTGGATGACAACATGAAAACGGTTGATAGCAGCGCAAAACCAAGTACAAAACAGATGCCCAAGATTCGGGTCAAGGTCGAAAAACAGGCTTTCGACAGGGTGCTAGGGAAGCTGATTCAGACCAAGCCTGTGAAGCGGGCAGCGAAGATGCGATAGCTACTTGGGTGTTGGGAAGAGATAATGTGCGACGATATAGCCCAAACTGAGAACGTTTACCGTCGTAGTCCCAATGAAGGCTAGCACGACTGAATTGTCTAGGTGGAATCCCCTTACCGCAAAGCCCTGACACGCCACTACTCCAATGACAGATAGGAGCCACCCGATAATGAGCCAGAAAACACGCTCCGCCCAATCGCTCCTGCCTTCGATATTCCGGCGCAGCTCTTCATTGAGCAGTTTCTGTGAATCCAGCTTTGTCTGCTTGACCTCCAGTTCATAGGTAAGAAGAGACAATTCCGTCTCTTGAACTGGCGGCTCAACAATGCTGTCAACCGTGATTTCGGGTGGTTGATTACTTGACGACGCGCTGTTCATTGGTAGTCGCTAGACGGCGAAAATAACTAGCGATGAGATTATCAGGAATATCAGTCCCCCTGATGTCCTTGTCAGGAGTCTGTGCCCACGGCGAATTGGGTTCATGGGTCATTGTTGAAAGCTGGCTGGCAGAATATTTCCCGTAGATCTCCCATACACGTCGGATGATTTGCAATGCCTCGCCATCTTCAATGTTGTTTCCACTCTTGACACGGTACGGCCTCAATGTGGCAGTCAGTCCCTGAAAGGCAGCTTCTCGCGCAAGATCAGTGATGGGATCACTCCCGAACCTTTTGAATTCGCTGTAAAGCGAAGGGACAACGGGTCCCCACTCCCACGCCTCAACTCGTTCGTTTATCAATCGCTTTCCGGTAATGGCCAAGTACCATCCGTAAGCAAAGTAGACGAGCTTCTGCAACTGCATAGGGGTGAGTTGTTTGCTATCTTTCTTGGCCAGTTCCAAGAACTCGTTAGCGACCGCTTTGGCGCTATAAGGCATGTTCACCGTCCAGAGCAGCGGTGAAGGAAAGTTTGATTGTGGGTCGCCGCTAATTGCCAGAGCAAAGCAAATTAATTATATCACCAAATTCTCAGTGGCGAATAAATGGTGTAAATGCAGTCTCCTCAACAAGTTTGCGGTATGGCATCGGCGCGACTCCCGCCATCCGACTCACAGTCTGCTCGAAAATGTCCGCATCTTCCCGGCGGTTGAACCGATAGCCAAACTCGTCCAAGTACCGCTGGAGATGCTTTATCGAAAGCTGGTGGTACGTCCCTATCACAGCCCTTTTGAGCAGTGAAAATGCGGACTCTACCGTGTTCGTGTGGACTTCGCCGCGCACGTACTCGCCGCGACTGTGGCGGATTTTAGAGTGTGGCACCTTGTGGAATTTGGTGAATCGGAAGTTGTAGGCTCCCGCATCATCCGTCATGATGTGCTCTGCGTTCTTGTCCACGTGCTGCGCGATCACGTCGTAGAGCGTGCCCGCCTTGTTGTCGCGCACCTGCACTAGTTTGAGCGGGCCTCCGCGTTGACGGATTCCCAGAACCACGTCTTTGTTCTTGAGTTTCCGCTTGTGGCCGCGCTGCTTTCCGCCGATGTACGTCTCGTCAATTTCGACGGTGCCTGTTAGCTTCAGGCCGTCCGGCTCGTCCATCGCTTCCCGGATGCGGTGCGACAGATACCACGCGGTGCGGTAGTTGCAGCCCAGGTGTCGCTGGAGTTGCAGGGAAGACATTCCCTTCTTGGCATCCACGATCAGAGCAATGGCCGTAAACCACTTCGCCAGGGGCAAGTGCGAATCGTGGAAGATCGTGCCGTTCGTCGCAGAGAACTGAGACTTGCAGGACTTCTCAAGGCACTGGTAGAGTTGCGCCCGCACGTTCTTGGACTTGCTCTTGCGCGTGATCCGCGATACTTCCTTGGCTCCGCAGATGGGGCAGCGCACGCCATTGGGCCAGCGTTTGTGCTCAAGGTAGGCTAGACACTGCTCATCGGTGGCGAAGGCTTTGGCAACCTCTATCAGTCTCATAGGTGCCTCAGGGCGAGAAGCCCCAGACCGACAATCACCAGCGCAACGAGAGATGCAATAAGGCCGTTTCTCCAGTAAATTCGCTGCACGTTTCTGGTCTTCTCGAACACAGGCCAAGAATACTCTTGACATGCGTATGTGTCAACTGCATAATCATCGTCAAGAAGTTTATTTCCTTCCAGATGTTATACTTCCACAGTGAATAGCAGAGCGCTATAAACAAGTGCTATACTCACACTATGAAATTCCGCGCCTTGCAGGAGAACCTGCGCAAAACTCTGTGGCAACGCATTGAAGGGGGAGATTTAACCGGGGTTCGCCTGGCCGAGCAGACCGGCTTCAGACAGGCCCACATCTCCAACTTCCTCAACCGCAAGCGCGGCTTGAGCCTCGCGGGCATGGACAAGGTGTTGAACGTTCAGCACCTCTCCGTGCTCGACCTGCTTGATCCCTCCGAGATCAACAAGCGTGCCAGCATTCTTCCCCCTGCCGGCGACGAGTTCGACAACGTGCTCCTGGTCGAAGGCGCAGTCGCCGCCACTGAGCCTCTTATCATGAGCATGAACGTCAAAGAGATGCTCAAGTTCAAGAAGAGTTTCCTCCGCAAGCTGCGTCCCGAGATGGAAGGCAACCGCGATACCTGGGAGCGCTTCGTCCTCATCAAGGCCGATGCCCGCGAAGGCATGAGCATGTATCCCCGGCTGCTACCCGGCGCCACCCTCCTCCTCGACCGGCATTACAATTCCCTCAAGCCTTACCGCAAAGGTGAGTCCAACATGTACGCCGTGAACAAGGACGGCGCCTGCACCGTGAAATACGTGGAACTGGCTGGGCACCAGCTGATCTTGCGTCCGCATAACCAGGCCTATCCCGTCGAAGTGCTTCCTTTGGAAACAGGCAAGGCCGCTCCCGACTACCTCATCGGCCGTGTCTGCTATGTAGGAATCGAGACCTAACGACCGTCGTCACGTCCACCTTTGCAGCACACGCTGCAGGATCTCCACCGCCTGGCCTAGCGTTGCCAACTCATCTTCCGTCAGCATTTCGAGGTGCTGGGCCAGGTATTCAATCCTCGCCTTCCGGCCGCGCTGCATCAGTCGTACCCCCTTGGAAGTCGCGCGAATCTGAACCCTGCGGGCGTCCTCCGAATCAGCTGCGCGTTTCACCAATCCACCCCGCTCCAGTCCAGTGACGATGCGAGTCATCGTTGGCGGCTTCACCTGTTCGGCCGCCGCCAGTTGACCCAGCGTCATCTGGCCACCGAAGACCAGCACGGACAACGCGGACAACCGCGCCGGCCCCTCGCCTGTGGCCGTGTCCCGCTTGCGCACCCGCCGTAACAAGTGGATGGCGGCCGAGTGCAGCCGGTCCGCGATTTGCTCCACGGTTCGGTCTCCTGGCTCCTGCTTTGCAACCCCATGTTTCATCGGCTCTTCACTCCGCTCTGCTGGCGCCATCCTGAGCGACAAGTCGCGCAGGATCTGGCGCACGGTGGCCCACCCTGGCGCGCCACAAAATTCTGTTGACATCCCGACTGCGCTCATTATACTTCGTTAGCATTGCTAATTAACTAGAGATCGCGGAGGCCCACCCATGGACGTCAGGTCAGATCTGATTGCAGCGGTCCAGGCCGGGGACCTGGAGAGACTACGCACCCTGCTGGCGCAAGATCCTTCCCTCGCCTCAGCCCGGGACCCCAACGGCGTGTCGGCCATCATGCACACCCTGTACCGCCGTCGCAAAGACATGCTCGATCTGCTGCTCGCCGCCCGCCCCGAACTTGACATCTTCGAAGCCACCGGCCTCGGATGCAGCGAACGCGTCGCCGAACTCCTCCGCCGGGATCCCAGTCTGGCCGCCGCTTGGTCTGCCGACGGATTCACGCCGCTGCACTTCGCTTCCTTCTTCGGGCAGGAAGCCATCGCCATTCTGCTGTTGCAGCACGGAGCCGATGCGGCCGCCCAGGCAAAGAATCCGATGAAGGTCATGCCCCTGCACAGCGCCGCCGCCGCCCACAACCTGGCGATGGTACGCGCCCTGCTGGAGCACGGGGCTCCACCCAACGCCCGTCAGCAGCAGGGTTGGACCGCCATCCATGAGGCCGCCCAAAACGGCAACAAGCCTATCGTGGAAGTGCTGCTCAAGCATGGAGCCGATCGTTCCCCAGCCAACGACGACGGCGCCACCCCCATCGACTTGGCCACCAGGAATGGGCACACCGAGATCGTCAAGCTGCTGCAACAATCATCGTAGCATCGGCCCTTCTGGCCAACGCGTTCGCATGTGCGACCACGAAGCGCATTCGCCAGGAGCACTCAGTCCGGGAAGTGAAAACCAAAGTAGAAGTATTTCAGCGTCGTTCTCTGTCACCCTGTGTCTCTGGGTGAACAGGTCTGCTACGATTCAGATTCCACTGGATCCTTGTACGAGACCGGCGGCTTAGACCCAGAGTAAACTTGGATTGGGTAACTTTGTAAAATGAATCTGTTGATCTCAGCCATCGTGACCCATCATTCCCAAGACACTATGGACGATGAAGTCGACGTCCCCAGCATTCGTATTCCGACGGAGGTATTCATGGAGGAAGCACCCGCCAGCGGCGCGGGCTCACGCCGCAATGAAGACATCGCCCTCGATCTCATGAAATTCATCGCCATGACCACCGGCTACGGCCGAACCAGTTCTTCGGGAGTCGGATTCCAGGGCACCGGCGCCGCCGCCAAGCCGGAAGAATATGCCGGTCACTTGCTCGAGCTCTATGCAAGGTGCCTGGACGCGGTGCAGGGGAAGAAGTAACGGTTGGGCTTGGGAGACAGTGGTCAATCCGAGGGTCCTGTTCCTCAACTTCAGGCGCCTGTGCTTGTCCGAAACTCGAGCAATAGGCACTGCTCATCGGGCAACGCGGCCTGCGCTGACAAAAAGAAAGCCGCGGCGCGCAGCCACGGCTTTGATTTTGCTCCCCAGCTTGGCGGGAGAGATTAGCGCCGCCGTCCGCCCTTCTTGCGGGCTGCCTTCTTCGCCCGCTTTGCCGGTTTCTTCTTGGCGGCCTTCCTTTTGGCAGGTTTCTTCTTTGCCGGTTTCTTCTTCATCGCTTTCTTGGCTGGTTTCTTCTTGACCGGCTTCTTCTTCATCGCTTTCTTGGCGGGTTTCTTCTTGGCCGGCTTCTTTTTCGCCGGCTTCTTCTTCGCCGGTTTGGACGCGCCCCCTCCACCGCCTCCCATGGGCTGCGGGGCTGGAGGAGTCGGCATCACCGGTTCCGGCTCCGGCTCACTCAGGGCCGGCATCTCGGCTTCTTCTTCCTCTTCTTCTTCCTCGTAATCTTCTTCTAGCGAATCGCCATAGGCGCCGCTTTCACCGTATTCATCCGTTTCGTCATCACGTCCGTACAGGGTCTCGTTAAAGGTCATTTCTCCTCCTGAATTCCGGCTGCGCTCGGCACCGGGGCGCTGCGCAACATGTGCGCTAGGGAAATAGAAAGACAACTGGAAATCGCATCGTTTCGCTGAACGGCGCGCGATTATAGCACAGGATTTTTCGCGCGGCAGTAACGGCAACAGAATGCAGCCACCGTATCGATGGCATATTACACCGGTGCGCGAGTAGTGGCGAGAACAGAGTTACAGGCTTTAGGCGCTAGGCTTTAGGGTCTAGGTTG
>JBGPJK010000149.1:0-10439 GCA_041485425.1 Terriglobia bacterium
CCGGTTTTCAACTAGAAAGAAAGGTGTGCCTACACCGGCGATCTGGTAGTGCGCGCAACGTCCTTCGCTTCGCTCAGGATGACGCCGGTTTTCAAGAGATGACGCCGGTTTTCAAACGAGCATGAAAGAGTGGGGCTGATTCGATAACTCTAGCTGTCTCCGCCCCAACTATGTGACTGGGCCCAGTTTTCCCTCGCGATAAGCGCGCAGGTAGCTCTTGCAGTGGGCATCGCGGCCCAGCAGCGCTTCTGCCGCCGTGATGTCCATCATCAGTTGCTGGTCGCGAGGGTCGACAATTGCCGCATCCAGACCGTGCGCCATCAGCAGCAGCAGGAAGGTCTCGTTCAGCAGCTTGCGAACTGGCAGGCCAAAGGAAATATTGCTCACGCCGGCACTGATGTGCACTCCCGGGTACCTCGCCACAATCTGGCCGACCGCTGCCAGCAGGTTCTGGCCGTGCGGGCCGGTGGCGAGCGGCATCACGCACGGGTCAACGTAGATATCATCCAGGGCAAAACCCTCGGCGGTGAGGCGATCGATCAAGCGGCTGGCCGTGGCCACTCGATCCTCCACGCCGCTGGGCATTCCGGATTCCGACAGGCAAAGCGCGATCACTTTGGGACGGTGTTCCTTGAGCACCGGCAGCATGGCCCAGCGGGCGGGTTCGTCGCTGATCGAGTTGACCATCGGCCTCTGCTTGCAGCGCGGAAGCGCCTTGATCAAAGCCTCCGGGTCGGCGCTGTCCAGGCAGAGGGGAATGTCCACTACTGCTTGCACCAGATCCACCAGCCAACTCAGAAGCTCCACTTCCTTTTCGGGGAGCCCGCCGTTCACATCCAGCATGTGTGCTCCCGCACTGGCTTGCTGGCGCGCCAGGTCTCTGAAGAACTCCTCATCTCTGTTCTCTGCAGCTTCGCCGACCTTCTTGCGGGTGCAGTTGATCAGTTCACCGATGATCAGCATCGTTTTCAGTCCTTCTCCTAGTCCTCTTGAGTGGAAGTCCGGAGATCAATCCTCTTGCAGAGGTTATCCAGCCCAGCGAAGCGGTTGGCCAAAGCGTTGGTGCGGTCCAGGCACCAATCGCGGGGAGGAACCAGCACGTGGGCGAACTTCCTGGGGTCATCGCCCATGGCCAGGGTGCCGAGGTAGATCTGGTTCCAAATGCAGGGCAGGTCCGCCCGAGCTTCACAGGTGCCGTCCACGCGGGAGCCTCCGCAGGGACCGTTGCGCAATTCCTTGTAGCACTCGTGCATCGAGCACCCGGCATAGTTGAGATGGTCCTGGATGCAATCTCCGCAACTGACGCAGCCCAAGGTTGCCTTCCGGTAAAGACTCGAAGGCCCAAGCAGCCCGTACCATAAGCCATGCCGCCAGGAACCGTTGTTGGTTGGCTGGCCTGCGGCCTTCAATCGCGCTCCGAAGAGTCGCGCTCCGAACGTGCCCTCTTTAATAAAATGGCGGTGCACCCTCGCGGAGAGGCGCTGCACCAATGAGGGGTGCGGCTTGACGCGGGTGAGCTGATATTCGGCTGCGCCGTCGCTGAGACCGTCTGCGGCTTGGGGCAAGAGGTAGAACTCGTTTGGGTACGGAAACACGAGTTCATCCATCCGCCCGCGCCAATCCTTACCGATCGCGGACGCGCGCTCGATCATAGTCATGAAGTCTCTGTGGGTGAGGCCGAATCCACCAATGTGGGCGCCGGCAAAGCCCAGGTCCTTCGCCGCAGCCACCATCAGCGCGGCGCGCTCCAACCGCTGCGGTTTCCTTTCTCCCTCCAGGCGCTGAATGAGAACATCCGGAATGACGCAGCCCGCCACCTCGCCAGCCTGCATCAGCTGCGCCACCTTCGCGGTCGGCACATAGACATTGGCGAGCACGGGTATATGGCCAATGCCCTCACGGACCATGTACTGCTTCACTTCGTAAAGCTTGCGCAGGTTGTATCCCAGCTGGGTGATGATGTATTGCGCACCCGCCGCTACTTTCAGTTGCAGCTTGTAAAACTGCATCAAAAGGTCTGGCTCGCGGACCTTGAAAGGGTTCACCACTGCCCCCGCAAAGAAATCAAAGGGCGTGGTGCGTACAGTTCTCGGGCCCAGGTTGTATTCGAGGCCACCGCGCAAGGCGCGAACCAGCCAGAGAATCAGCACAGAATCCAGATCGTAGACGGGCTTCGCCTTGCCGGCGAATGCCTCCTTTTGCGCATCGCCGGTAAGCGCCAGGATGTTCTCCACGCCCAGGCGCGCCAGCGCGAGCAGCCGTCCCTCCAGGAACGAACGGTTTCCGTCTTTGCCCGCCAGATGCGCGATGGGCGTGAGGTTGTGCTCAAGGACGCAGGCAACAAAAGCCTCCGGCGGCAGCGCGGGATTTCCTCCGGGCAGATCCGTCAGGCTGATGACCTTGATCCCATCCCCCTGCTGTGAGGCTTCTTTCACAAAGATTTCAGCCTCCACTCCACTGTGATCGCGCCCCAGTACGAGTTCGGCGGTGCACACGAATTCGCCTTTCTCGAGTGCCGATCGGAGGCGGTTCGGGTTTTGGCTGCTGACCTCTGTACTCATTGGCATTTCCCACGATTTGCAAGAAAGTGGGCCGGGTTATGGTGGTTCCATTTGAGCAGCGTTATTGACCGCAGGGCTGTGATGTTTATCACCGAGGCAAGGTCAGGGCATCGAGCCAGGCATTCCACCGGGCGGCCGCCGTCCCACACTTCCCAAAGCGCGAAACCTCGGGGCGGTATCGCCAGGTGACAAAAATTAGACAATCTTTTTGCAATTCCGTGACGCCTTCCTGGGTAAGAGGGACGGAAAATAAAGGGGAGTATGCTGGGTGCTCTTCTTCCACAAGTCCGCGAGTAGGTGGCGGACCCTGAACTGAAATGGATTCGACTTGGTTCGACCGCGACCTGAAGGGAACTGGGATGACTGAAACCAGCCAATATTGCTGGATCGTACTCTGCAAGAACCACAAGTTTCACACCCGGCAGAATCTTTTTTCTGGTCATCGAATCCCCCTGGGCGAGACCGATGCTCTCATGCCTCCGCCGGCTCTCAACGGCGGCTTGCGGGTCTGCTGTGATGACTGTGGCCAGGAGTACTCCTACCAGCCCAAAGACATTCTGAGAATCCAACTGGAGCTGCCTCAGTCCTTCACCCCACACCCGCTCTTTCTATGAGCCAAGTTCACCGAAGTTAGCGGAATTCACCACCTTTTCTATCTCCTTTGACCATGTGAGCTTGCGGATGACTGCTAGCGTCGAGCGGTTTCTTCAATAAGAGCTGCCCAACTATGCTATAAGTCCGTGCCAAACCAAACGACGCAACGGAGGAAAGAACAATGAAGCAGGCCTGTTGGATCGTGGTTCTGATTCTGGCTGCCGGGCTCCTGGCCCAGCCGGCTCACACCCAGGAAATGGCAAAGAAAGAGGTGGCTCCCAAGCCGGCTCCCAGCCCGTCGCAGGCGGTGCTTGACGCGTGGAACGAGATTGGACGCAAACTGATCGCCATGGCCGAGGATTTCCCCGAGGACAAGTATGACTTCAAGCCCACGCCCGCACAGCGCGGCTTCGCCCAGCAACTGATCCACGTCTCCGGCGTCAACTACTTCTTCACCAATCTGGCGCTTGGGCAGAAACCGCCCGCCGAGGCAGATGCGAAGCGCGAGCAGTTCAAAACCAAGGCCGAGGTGGTGGGGTTCGTGAAGAAGTCGTTCGCCGACGGTGCGGCGGCCATCAAGGTGAAAGGCGACAAGGGCATGGCCGAGCTGGTCACCGATCCCGACAGCCACGAGCAGAGCCGCGTTTCCGATCTGGCCTACGGCCTAATCGAGCATGCGGGAGAGATCTACGGCCAGCTCGCGGTTTACTACCGGGTGGCGGGCATGGTGCCGCCGGAGTCGCGCCCGAAGAAGTAGCTGGGGTGGGGCATTGCGACGCGCGCAGCTTCGAGCGCCTTACTTCCTGCTGGTGACTGCGGGAGGCTTGGCCTCTGTGGCGGCCAGTTCGGCGCGAAACTTCGCCGCTTTCTGCGGTTGATGCAATGCGTCGTACTCTGCCGCCAGGTCTTTGCGCGCCGTCTGCAACCACTTCACCGTGGGGCTGGTCTGCTTCCTCAGAATTTCATAGCCGGCGAGGCTCTCCACCTCCGCCTCCGGGTAGCGCTGTTCGCCGAGCAGCGCGCCTCCCAGTCTGATGCGAGAGATACCCACGCTCAGGTGATCGGGTGGCAGCGTGCGGGCATAGGTCTGGAGTGCCTCCCGGAAAAGCTGTTCAGCCCGAACATACTCTTTGCGCTCAAAGTACACCCCTCCCAGATTGGACTGCGCAATGCCGATCAGATAATGCTGGTCGCCGTACACCGAGCGATAGATGCTGATCACGCGCGTGAAGTACGCCTCGGCGTCATCCAGCTTCTCCTGCCGGATGGCTACGTTACCCAACTCGTTGAGCGCATACGCGACACGAGGGTGTACCGGCCCGTAGAAGCGTTCCAGAATCCCCAGGGATTGCTGCAGCAGAGCCGTGGCTTCGTCATAACGTTTCTGGTAGGTGAGCGACTGGCCGAGGATGGTCATTGTGTCGGCGGTCTCGGGATGGTCCTTGCCGTACCAGGACTGCACGATGTCCAATGCCTGCCGGTTGAAACGCTCGGATTCGCGGTAATGACCCAACTGGAACTGAATGGCGCCGAGGTTGATCAAGGTATCCGCGACCAGCGGGTGGCGTTCCCCATGGAGTTCACGGTTCATGGTCAGCACCCGCCGGTTCAGGGAATCTGAGATGTCGTAGTGACCCGCGTAGAAATGGGTATTCGCCAGTTCGGAGAGGCTGGCGGCAAGATCGCTGGCGGCTGCGTCCGGCGCCGACTGTAGCTGCACCGCCTGCTCGAGCACTTGTATGGCCTGGTCGTACGTGCCCCGGTCCTCCAGCACCTTTCCCAGGGCGAACGTCGCCTTGGCTACCGCCGGATGCGTGGACGGCAACTTGCGCCTGCTGATTTCCAGTCCTTCGCGGACCAGGCGCTCCGCTTCTTCATACTGGGCCTGGTCGGTCCGCAGCAGACCGAGCGCCACCAGGCTCTCTGCCACTTCCGCATTGTCCGGGCCGAAGAGCTTCCTGCGTTGGTCGAGCGCGGAGCGCAGCAGCGAATCCGCCTGATCGAACTTGCCCAGCTTCTGGTAGATGCCCCCGAGGGTCTGGTAGAGTTCGGCCTGCACTGCGGGCGCGCCATCGAGGGCTCGCGCCTCCTGCACGCCGCGATCCAGCAGAGTTACGACGCGCAGGCTGTCCGAGGGCCCGGCGGCTTCGTCACCCCCCTGGAACAGGTTCAGCATGAACCGCTGGATGCGCTGGGTCCGGGCCGCCTCGGCCAGGGCCACATTTCGCGCTTTCGCCAACCGCACCGTGAAGAAGACCACCAGGCCCACCACCACCGTGAACCCCAGGGCCGCAGCCGACACCGCACGCCGGTTTCTCCTGATGAACTTGCCCAGCCGGTAGCGCACGCTGTCGGGTCGGGCCTCCAGGGGCTGGCCGTTCAGGTAATGATCGATATCGCGTATCAGCGCCTCGACCGACCGGTACCTCCTCTGGATATCCTTGTGCATCGCGGTGAGGCACAGCACATCCAGGTCAGCCCAGGAGGTTTTGCTGGCCGACGGGACATGTGTGCCGGCGCCTTGCGGTCCGGTCATCCGCCGGGCCGCCAGCGAGGGTTTCTCCGGGTCGCGCTGCACGATAACGGTCTCGGCTTCTCCGGGCGTCAGATTCGCCAGGTCGAAGGGACGTCGTCCGGTGAGCAGTTCATAGAGAATGACGCCCAGGGAGTAGACGTCGGTGTGAATCCCGACGCGGTCGCCGCGGATCTGCTCGGGCGCCGCATAAGCCGGGGTCATCAACCGCAATCCCGTCATCGTCTGATCCACCGGCACCTCCAGACTCTCCATGTGCTTGGCGATACCGAAGTCGAGCAGTCGGACGGTTCCGTCGGGCTTCACCAGGATGTTGGAGGGCTTCAGGTCGCGGTGAATCACCGCATGCTGATGAGCGTATTGCACCGCCTCGCACACGCAAGCAAACAGTCGCAGCCGCTCCTCAATCGAGCACTGGTGCTGGCTGCAATACTCGGTGAGCGCAACGCCCTCCACGTACTCCATGACGATGCAGGGAGTCCCGTCGGCGAGAGTGTCCGCGTCATAAAGCCGTGCGATCGATGGATGATTTAGTTGCGCGAGCATGCGCTGCTCGCTGGCAAAACGTTCCCGGCGGGCGGGGGACAGCCAGGCATCGCGCAGAATCTTGATTGCGACTTGACTGCCAAGGTCGTCGCGTTCGGCGAGGTAGACCACGCCCATTCCGCCCTCGCCCAGGCGCTGCTTGATGCGATACGGGCCGAATTCCTTGAAGGGCAGGTTGGCTTCACCCAGCATCTGATGCGCGACCTGGGCCAGGTCGCGATCCAGCAGCGAGGCGCCCCGGGCGTCCTCCGCCAGCAAGGCCAGCACGTCGGCCATGAGCCCGTCGTCACCGCCGCAGGCGGTTTGCAGGAAGGCACGCTGTTCCGGCTGGGGAAGGTCCGCCGCGTCGTGAAACAGGGTTTGGATTTGCTCCCAACGCGTGCTGTCCATCTTCGCTTCGCTCCCCAGGAAGGTAATTGAACCAGCGCGACCAGTCAGCGGGCTCGACGCAGTTCATGTGCCAGCCATGCCTTGGCCGCTCGCCAATCGCGGAGAATGGTGGCTTCAGACACGTCGAGCAACGCCGCGGTTTCGGCAATATCGAGACCTCCGAAAAACCGGCTTTCGACCATCATGGCCTGACGCGGGTGAATGCGCGCCAGTTCTTCCAGGGCGGTATCCAGCGCAAGCAGGTCTTCTCCGCACGACGCTGCCTCTTCCAGCGAATCATCAAAAGTGACCTCGCTGAACACCCCACCTCCGCCCCGCTTGAGGGCGTTCCGCCGCCGGGCCGCCTCAATCAGTAATTGCCGCATGGCGCGGGCGGCGATCCGCTTGAAGTGCAAGCGGGACGTGGACGCCAATTCCGGAGAATTCGCCAGTTTCAACCAAGCCTCGTTGACCAGGGCAGTAGGGCTGAGCGTGGCGCTCGGATCGCCACGCCTCACGCTCCAGGCCAAGCGGCGCAGTTCCTCGTAAGTAACGCTGAATAAATGATCTAGCGCTCGTCTCTCCTCCGGAGTCGTGCCCGGGCCACCAGGCTCGAAACGGTGGGCCATTCCAGTATTTCGAAGCGGCATGACAGTTTTTCCTGCGCGTTTGCGCAATACATAATGGATGCCAACTACCCGAGGCCTGCCGGGCGGTGGAGGGGAGATGGTCTTATCAGACCGGAAATCGTATCAGTCGAGGACCACCCTTGCAACAGGAAGACCCACCCTTGGCTGGCTGGGTCGATTGCCGGTCGAAACCATGTTCATTTCTTGACGAAAAGCGTGCCACCGAAGGCCGGCATAGTGGTAGATTACGGAAAACCAATTTGGGCTCGGTTTACGTTCTTGCTAATGAAGCCCGGGAAAGAACCTTCTCGGGAGGAGGCAAAATGAAGTTCGCCAACAACACATCTTATGTAGCCACGCGATGGTTTGCGTTTCTTCTGGCTGTACTTGTGGTGGCAGCACCGGCCTGGAGCCAGAAAAAGAATAGCGCCCCCAAGCCGCCGCCACCGCCACACCAGAGCGCGCCGCCGCCACAACACCAGAACGCGCCGCCACCCCGCCAGAGTGCTCCGCCATCCCGCCAGAGTGCGCCGCCATCCTACTCGACCGGCGGCCACAATAACACGGGGAGTGCGCAGCGACCGGGGTCGCCGTCTAACAGCACCAATCGGACTCAGGGCAACATGCCTTCGTCACGAACCGGGACGACAGGTATGAATCGAAACGCCGGAACCGCGAACGCCAACCAGCCCGGCGCGGCCAACACCCATGGCAACCGCAACGCCGCGGGCGCGAACTCGAACCAGCCCGGTGCGGCCAACACACGTGGCAACCGCAACGCGGCGGGCGCGAACTCGAACCAGCCCGGTGCGGCCAACGCGCGTGGCAACCGCAACGCGGCCGGCGCGAACGCCAGCAAGCCCGGCACAGCTAACGCGAATGGCAACCGTGGCGCCGGCGCAAATTCATCGCGTACGGGCGCGGCCAACGCCAATAAAGGGCCGAACGCAGGTCCCGGCTCGCGCGGCAACGCGGCCAACAGCCGTGGCACAGCGAACAATCGCGCAGGCAATGCAAATGGTAGGGTTGCGGCCCGTCAGAAACCCGACCGGGTGGTTAAGGTGGCTGGCAAGACCGCGGTTTTTCGTCCCGATGGGAAGGTTCGCACGATTCAGGCGAAAGGGATGACCATCAATCATGGGGTCCGGGGCGGAACCAGGATTGTGACCGAGCGCAACGGCCACCGCCTGGTGAGCATGGGGCGAGGCCGCGGCTACATGGAACGCCCCTACCTGCGTCGCGGTGGCCGCGCGTACGTGCAGCGCAGCTACTACTATGGCGGACGCCGCTACGCGTACGCCTATCGCTCCTACAACTGGCGCGGGCGCCCCTATTACGGTTATGCGCCGGCCTATTACTACCGCCCAGCCTATTACCAGTGGGCCTATCGTCCCTGGCCGGCGCCGGCGTACTACCGCTGGGGCTACTACCAGGATCCCTGGTACAACTCCTACAACTACTACTATCGGCCCTATCCCTCGTATCCTTCGGCCTCTCCGTGGCTGACGGATTACATGTTCTCGGAACAACTCCGGGCGGCCTACGAGGCTCGGCTGAATTCCGGTGTTTTCCCACAGTGGACCGAGCTTTACGCTTCGCTTGCGGGACCTGCGGCGGGAGGCGAGGGCGGCACTCCGATTCCTAAAGAGGTCAAGCAGATGATCTCGGACGAGGTGAAGCAGGAGCTCGAAGCCGAGCAGAATGCCGCAGCCTCTTCCGGGGGCCAGCAATCCGCCGGCAGCGGCGACGAAACCCCGAAGGCCCTCGATCCTAACTTCACCGTTTTCCTGGTCTCCAGTGATCTGGATATCACCGACGATGATGGCAACGAGTGCTCCCTGACTCCGGGGGACGTGATCACGAGAACCAGTGACACGGCCGGCGATGACAACAAGGTCAGCGTGCAAGTCAACGCCAGCAAGAAGGACGACTGCGCTGTGGGTACCAACGGTCAGGTGGATGTCAGCGACTTGCAGGAGATGTACAACCAATTCCACCAGATGATGGATGCCGGGCTCAAGAGCCTGGCGGAAAATCAGGGCAAGAGCGGTCTCCCCACCGCTCCAGACACCACCACCACGGCGGGTGAGGTTCCCGAACCCACCGCGGACAACAGTGTCGAGTCTGACTTGCAAGCCCAACAGCAGGAAGCCGAGCAGGCCGAACAGCAGGTCACCGCTGCCGGTCAGGGACCGAACTAGTAACAGAATCAGTCGAGAAGTGCCTTCCGGCGAAAGCCGCATACTCAACATGCGGACTTTCGCCGGGAGACATGCACGTTTCACCGGTGCGTGCCCTCCCCCACCGCCGCTCAAGGATGGAAATTGCGTCCAGAACCCAAACCATGTTTTCCGAGAGGATTCGAAAATGCGACGGAGTTCCGATCTCGCAATTCAAATACTCGCCTTGTTGATGATTAACGTTGTGCCCTGGCTGGCGAGCGCGCAAAACGCGCCGCCGTCATTGGCCGAACAGTTGCAAGCCCAGTACAACTTCGTGAAAACCGGCTCGGATTCCAATGGCCTCACCATACTCGAACCCGGCACCGTGTTGGTGATTCAAAAGGCGGGGATTCTTGGGGTACAGCCCACCAGCGTCGCCATGTGTCCAGCCAAATACCAGGACGGCACGCTCAAAGGCCCCAATGGTTTCTGCCTGGCGATGGTGCAATCGGTGTCCCGCTATTTCACGGTCGGCGAAAAGGTGTATCCCACAAAGCTCGAAGTCAACCTGCCCAAAGAGAAAATCTCCTTGCAGCTGCTCGATTGCGACTCCTGCAACGGAGCCAATCCGCCTGCGTATTACAAGTCGGAAATTGTTTTCCAGTTCGCCAAGGGATACCTGGAGACCGCCGGCGTCTCGAAAGTGGAGGACACCATCGCCCAGGTCCTCTCCATTGACGACAGCGCGAATCAACCCCAACAGGCGCAGGACCCGCAAGCCGATCAGGCGCAGCCGAACAGCCAGCCCGAGCCGGAACCGCCGCCCGCCCAAACCCAGACCATCGAACTCGGACAAACCATCGTTCAGGTAACGGCAGCGCTGGGGAAGCCCGAGAAAATCGTGAATCTCCGCTCCAAACAGATCTACGTCTACAAGGACCTGAAGATCACGTTCGTCAACGGCAAAGTGTCGGATGTCATCAAGATTTTCAGGGTCTCCGCAGGCGGTAGTGTGCTGATCGGTGGCCTCCACGGTCTCGCGAGC
>JBGPJK010000150.1:0-10418 GCA_041485425.1 Terriglobia bacterium
AAGGAGTGGATGCGCTGGTGAAGGATGGCATCGCCGACCCCGATCACCTGGCGATTGGGGGCTACAGTTACGGCGGCTACATGACCAACTGGCTCATCACCCAGACCACGCGCTTTAAAGCTGCGGTGACCGGTGCTGGTGCCGTGGAAAACATTGCGAACTGGGGTAACGACGACACTACATTCGACGACGCCTATTTCCTCGGCGGGCTGCCCTGGGAAGCGGCGCGGCGCTACCACGATGAGGCTGCGATTTTCCAGATCCACAAAGTCAAAACACCCACTCACATGGTGGCGGGGGGCGATGACATCCGCGTCGCGGTGGCGGAAGACTATCTGCTCGACCGCGCCCTGCATGAGTTGGGCGTTCCCAGTACTTTGCTCATCTTCCCCGGGGAAGGACATGAACTGGATAAGAATCCGTGGCACGGGAAGATCAAGGTGCGGGAGGAATTGAACTGGCTGGGAAAATATGGTGGGATCAAATCCAGCCCATAACTGATCTCAGTGCGTTCACCAACAGCGGTTCTCGGTTCACAGTCTCAGCCCGTAAGGTTTGCCCTATTTCTAGCGTCCAGCTGGTTTGCCCGAGGTGCTGGCCATCTTTACTTTGTGGGCCTCAGCGGCGAAGCGGGCAACGCCTTTGTAAAGGGCCTCGGCAATCTGCTGCCGATAGACTGAGCTTTGCAGGTTGGTTTCGTCGGTGGGGCTGCTGACGAAGGAGACTTCCGCCAGAATTGCTGGCATGGACGTCCCAGTCAGCACTACGTACGAAGCCTCTTTCACGCCGCGGTTGCGAATGCCAGGGTTGGTTGCGGCCAGTGCGCCAAAGAGTGCGTGTTGCACGCTGGCGGCAAACTTGCGGGATTCCCGCACCTTTCCGCGGATGTCCACGTTGGCGAAGCTTACGGTTTGTAGCGCGTTGCCAGTGGCATCGCTGTCGTGGCTGTGCGCGTTCACCGAGGAGAACGTATTCGTGTAATAGGTTTCTACGCCGCGCGCCGAAGCATCATCGCTGTAATTGGCGTGTACCGAAACGAAGAAGTCTGCCTGTGCCTGGTTGGCGATCTCCGCCCGCCGCTCCAAAGCGATATAGGTGTCATCCTCGCGCGTGTATGTTACCTCCGCGCCGAGCCGGCTCTCCAGTAGATGCCCCATACGCTGCACGATGTCCAGCACCAGATCTTTTTCCAGCAAGCCTTGGCGCCCAACCGTGCCCAGGTCCCAGCCCCCATGTCCGGCATCGAGCACAATGCGGAATTTTGGCACGTGGGCGCGGAGTTGCAGGTCGCTGGCGGAAGCCGCCGATGATGTCAAACCCTTTCCTTGCGGAGGAGGCAGGGGAGCGAACAGATCGACCCTTGCCCTGGGCCGCGGCGCTGCTCCGATGGCGCGCACCTCAATCACCAGCCGGTAAGGGTTCGGCTCCAGGCTGACCGAAAAATTCGAGCCGCCCTTGGTCTCCAGCACCACTCGGGTTACCCCCGGCATGGGCTGGGCTATGCGAACCCGCACCAGCAGCGCGTCTCCCACTTCTATCGTTTTTCCGAACCAACCAGGGGCCAGCGCGGTGTCATGCAGATCGACGTAGATGCGGTCCGGATCGCTGAGGCGATGGGCTTCGTACTGAACTTGATCATGGAGATCGATGACCACGGTGCTGGAATCTGCCGACGACCAGTGGCGAATGCCTGTGACCTGCGGCAGCACAGCCAGCTTTTCCTGGATTGCAGAACCGGTGTGGCTCTCATTGCTGGCAGGTAGCGCTGGCGCAGTCGCCGCGAGCCTGGGCGCTGGAGCCGGAGCCACGGGTTTGGGGCTGGCCGTGGCGACGGAAGTTTTCGGCCGCATCTTCCACCACAGACCTCCTCCCAGTGCAATGGCAACCAGCATGACTGCCAGCACCACCAGCAGGCCGGGCCGGGAACGCTCTGGCTCCTGATATTCCGAGAGGATCGCAGCAGTGGCGGCGGGTTCTGAAATGTTGGGCTCGCTGCTCGCCTCGGGCAACGGCTCAGCCACTTCGGCTTGCCCATTCGGAATCGTGGGCTCGGCCGTTTCCACCGGCTCCGCGGCCTGCGTGACCACACGCTGTGAAATCTCGGCCATGCGGTCTTCTTCTTCCGGCCGCATCGCCGCCAAGATCAGTTCGGCGAGAAGATTGAGGCTGCGGACATCGCTGTCGTTGAAACCGTAGGCGTCGTAAGAGAAGGCTTCCAGCAGCCCAATCACGCTGTGCTGACCGGCTAGCGGCACCGCGACCAGGGAGCGTGCGCCTAAGCGGCGGGCGGCCTGCACGTTTACCCGGGGATCGTTCTCCGCGTCGTCGCAGCGGATGATTCGCCCGGTGCGCAGGCATGCTCCCGAGAACCCCGAGTTCGGATCCAGGCGCGCTCCCGCGTCCGGCGCAATCTTTCCCGCCGAACCCCGGCAGACGATCGCATTTCCTTCCGCCAGCGCGATGGCCACTCCGTCGGCGCCGGTAATTGCCAAAGCCCGTTCGGCTACTAGTTGCAGCACCTCATCCAGCACAAACTGTTCAAGCTGCCAGACGTCTTCCCGGCTCAGGCGCTCGCCGTTAAGCACCTCTCGTGCGCGGCGCTGTCGAATCTGTTCGTGCAGGGAAGAGAAAGCCAGCAGGGCTTGCAGGGCTTCGTGGCCTGGGGAGACTGGGGCGGGCTCGGGCCTGGTCTGAGCTACGCTGGTGGCGTCTGAGTTCTTTGCTTCATCACTCAACCCCAGGCTCGCGTTAGTGGGAATGGCGCTCATGAGACGGGTAGAAATCCCTCCGCACTCCGGTTTGTGATTCCCCAGTGTTGTCGCGGAGAAAACGCTTGTCAATTCACGACTTGCGTACCCCTGCCGTCCGTCCCGGTGCTCCCCGCAGCCATCCGAGGCGATAACCTTGTAAGTTACAGGGGTTTACGCCTGATCGCAATAACTCCCGCATGCACGAAGGTTGTGAGCCTGGGGATGCTCTTTGGTAAGCCGGGACCGGTCCCGATTCGGGTCTGGCAACTTCGTGCCATTGCGTGTCCTGGCCATTGCGCATATCCTTAATTTCTAGAGGTATTTACAGGCTGTGGTCGGGTGAGTGAAGAGAAGCAGAAGTCGCGCTGGGTGTGGCCGCTGGGGCTGATGGCCACCGGTTTGGCTGGCGCTGCGATGATGGTCTTTCGCGGCTGCTGGCATTCCAAGATGAGCTGGCCAGTTCGTGCCCAGAACCACTCCTACCAAGTCTGCATGGGCTGTGGCATCAAGCGCCTGTTCGACGAGCAGGACTTTTGCGCTTATGGACCCTACAGTTACGACCTCAACCGCCTGATCGCCTGGGATCGCGCCCGCCGCCCAATAACTCATCCCGAGGTCCGACCCTCGGAACAACGCCCCGCCTGAGGTTGTCCTGAACCAACTCGGTTACTGAGGTGGCTCTAAGCCCCGGGCTAAGATTTGGCCATGGAGTCCCGGTCGGGCGTACCTGCCGAGATCGCGAATGTTCCCGGTGCCATCCGCACCAAGCGCCGCTACTATCGCCACAAGGTTCACACCCTGGCGTACATCAACCTGGACCACGCGAATGGGGGCATCATTCGCGAAATCAGTGAAGCGGGCGTGGCGGTGCAGGCGGTCGCTCCTTTAAGCGTGGACCAGCAGGTTCATCTTCGCTTCGAATTGCTGAATCCGCGCACCCGGCTGGAAACCACCGGCCGGGTGGTGTGGGCGGACGCCATGGGCCAAGCCGGGGTCGAATTCCTCAACCTTCCGCAGCGTGGGCGACGTCTGCTCAAGGAATGGCTTTTTACCCAGCTTCTGCTCCGTGCCTATCAGGCTTGGGGCACGGATTCCGTCTTCATTCATCGCCCGGCGGGCGAGCAGCCGACCGAATTGCTGTTCTCGGGGGCGCCTCGACCAGCGCTCGCTCTCGAAGCAGCAAGAACCGACCCGGCGACAGCGGAAGATCACCAAACTCCAGCCGAAAACGTCTCCCTCGCCTGGTGTCCACTACCCATTTCAGTGCGCGGGCTTTCCCGGCTACTCGATGCGCTGATTCTGACGTCGGCCGTTCTGCTCTTTTCTGTCCTGTCTTTGGCGATGACCCACGTTTTCCCCACTTGGCCGGTGGGGCTGTCTCTGGTACTGGCTGTGGCCAGCATCTTCGCGTGTGTCTACTGGGTTCTTTTCGTAGGCTGGACCGGCGGCACCCCGGGCACACACTTGGCGCAACTGGCTTGTGCTGGTGGCCAAACGGGAATGGACCTGGAGAAAGAGGAAAGGCCGCGGTTTCGGTGAGGCCGCTACTGCCAACTGACTCCCGAACTAGTGCATGAAATACTGGCGCTCCAGCCAGAGTTGCAGCTTCCGTTTCACCTCGCGGCTGACTTGCTGGAAGTGGATGCCGGCGTTGCCGTGCTGATCCGTCCATGCCAATCTACCCCGAAGCTTCAGTGAACTCTTGCTTCCCGGAAGCACAAAGCTGACCGAAACCGGACCAGCAACCGCCAGCGGCCGTGGCAAGTGAATCCCCAGTCCTCCCTGGCTGAGGTTCACCAGGTGGGCCGTGATGCGTCTCTTGGAACCACAGGTCAGCGATACCGGCACGTCCAGCATCTGCCGGTGATAACGCAAACGGCCATCCATGATCATGTTGCGCGCGGCAGAAAGGGTGTGGACCGCTTGCTCTACCGAAATCGGTTTCTGGAAGATGAATGCAGCTCCGGTGCCTTCCAGCGTGGTGCGGCCACCCGACCCGCTCACAATCAGCAGCGGCACCGAGTCCGGCACGTTGCGCAGAAAACCCGCCGTGCCCTGCAGGTCGCAATCGACAATCAAGGCATCAATTTTGGATTTGGCCAACTTCGCCTGGGCACGTTGCGGTTCCGATTCCACGTCCACCGCAATGTGCAACCCGCCGAGGATGCACTCCAATACGCTGACTTCCTGCCAATCGCGCGAGACCACCATCGAGGAGAGCGTCATGCCTTCACTCTATTCCGGCACGTAACCTGACCCTAGATCACCAAGGTAATGGGCAGGCCCCGTCATCATGAACGGGCGAATTCGAGCAATGGCTGGACATCGCCATTGTCCGCTGCTCGGATGGCGTCCAAATATCCGGCTCGGGCTTCGCCCTGCTTGACGAGGTCGGTGGAACCCCAAGTGAATGCAGGGTGACCAAGCTTCATTACGAGTACATCTGCCATGAGGCGGGCATGTCTCCCGTTGCCGTTCGGGAATGGATGAATGGCCACCAGGCGGTGGTGGAACCGAACTGCTGTGTCATCGGGTGAAAACGTGCCGTTCTCAATCCAATGGCGAACATCACCGAATAACGCCGCGAGCCGCTCTCGAATTTCGTGGAAGGGAATCCCGATGTTTTTCTCGGTTCGCCGGTACTGCCCTGCCCACTTCCATGTCTGGTCGAACATTTTCAGGTGCAATTTCCGAACGTATTCGTCGGATACCACATCATTCGGACGGGTGCGATCTCGGATGGCCCACTCTCTTGCGCGCAATATGTTCTCCCTCTCCCACTCGTTCAATTCTTCCTTTGTCGCGAGACTCGGAATGAGGTCGGCAATCTCTTCCGGTGAGAGGGGAGTATTACCGCCGCTGGTGGTCACCAGTGGCATCATTTATTCCGACCTCTCTTCAAGATGTGTTCCGTCTCTTCCTCAATCTTCTCCTGCACCCCTCCTACAGCCTGGTCTTCCAAAGCCATCGTGTGCTCAACGGCGCGGACGTTTTCCGACGCCTTGGCTCTCGCACGCTGCTCCGAAAGCTCCTGAATGCTTCCGCTCTTTGGAAGAAAAGCATATACAAGCTGGCACCCAAGTGCGTCCGCAGCTCGGCGCAGGTTCCCCAGACTGATGCGGTACTCTGCTTCGGATTTCTCCAGGTAAATCACGCTGGAAGGGGCTTTGCGGAGCCGCTTCGCCATCTCGCGTACGGTGAGCCCAGTTGCCTCGCGAATGGCGCGGATCCAGCCCTTTTGCGGACGCGGCCAGTCCTTCGCTTCGAGGAAAGGCTTTAGTGTCCGTTCAAGCTGTCCAAGTCGTAACCGTCTGAATTCAGGTTTCATGGCGGGTGTTCCTGGTTTGTTAATGTTCGATAATAACTGAACAATAATAGCATAATATTCAATCTAGTTGAACATATTTAGCGTAATATTCAATCGAAATAGAACATCATATCATCAAATGTTCAGTAATAATTGAACATGTTCATGGCGGCGAGACCGCGCGGCCGGGAGCGTGTCTGATTCCTCTCGTGGTGGGTGATGGGGGGATATTGAACTTAGCAGGGCCGCGAGGGCGGCAGGAGGCCGCAGTTTCCACCACACCAACTTTTTCGGCCACCGCCACCGCGATCCATTGGTTCAAAGACACGCCATTTTCTTTCGCCAGCCGCTGGGCAGCCTTCTTGATATGGATACGTAGCTTTGCTCATGGTTTTACCTTTCTTAGCAGGTCAGCCGGACGCAGCACGGAAATTCTAAAACGCTCCGCTGCCCCGGCGAAGTCTGCGACGTTGCAGGTCACCAGCGCATCCGCCCGGCCATTGATTGCAGCCTCCAGGACCATTTCCTCATTCTGCCTTCTCTCACGGGTTTGCCACTACGCGCCAGATCCCCTTCGACTTCGCTCAGGGCAGGCTCTCACCCGGCTGAACTGCGCCGGGTTTCGGGATGAGGTCATCAGGGAGGGCTAGAGCCAAGAGCCTAGAGCCTAGAGCCCAGAGCCTAGATCTTCTTGTTCCCGCGATACCACTCGATCGTCCGCCGCAAGCCTTCTTCGAAGTCCACCTTGGGCTTGTAGCCGAGGTGCTTTTCCGCTCGGGTCAGGTCGGCCAAAGAGTGCTTCACGTCTCCGGCGCGCTCGGGGGCGTGTTTCACGTCGCCGGCATAGCCGATGATTTTCTTCAGCACGCGGAAGGTTTCATTCAAGTCCACGCGGCGTCCGGTGGCGACGTTGAATACCCGGCCCGCGACCTCCCTGGCCGGCGCTTCACACGCCAGCAGGTTGGCATCCACCGCGTTGTCCACATAGGTGAAGTCGCGGCTCTGCTCGCCGTCACCAAAAATGGTGGGCTGCTCCCCGCCGAGCATCTGGGTAATGAACTTGGCCAGCACGCCGGAGTAGGGCGACGTGGGGTCCTGGCGCGGTCCGAAAATATTGAAGTAGCGCAGGCAAACCGTCTCCAGCCCATAACAACGATAGAACGAGATCATGTAGTACTCGCTGGCCAGTTTGGCCACGGCGTAAGGCGAGATCGGGTTGGGCGGCATGTCTTCGCGCTTGGGCAGGGTGGGAGTGTCACCATAGGCGGACGACGACGCCGCATACACCACGCGCTGCACCTTGGCGTCGCGCGCCGCCATCAACAGGTTGACCGTGCCATCCAGGTTGGCCCGGTTGCTGCCCAGAGGATCCAGCACCGATTTGGGCACGGAGGGGATGGCGGCTTCGTGCAGCACGTAATCCACGCCGCGGCAGGCGTCGTGGGCAGCGGCGAGATCCAGCAGATCCGCTTCGCGGAAATCAATGCGGCTCAGGATTTCGGTAAGATTCTCGCGTTTGCCGGTGGAAAGACTGTCGATGCCACGTACCTGGTCGCCCTGGGCCAGCACGGCTCGAGCCAGGGATGATCCGATGAAGCCGGCAATTCCAGTAATGAGATACGTGGCCATGAACCCCTCATCATAATGGATTGCCCGGAAGCCGTGCGCTCCAGCCCGCCCAACCATGAGCCGAGGAGATGGCCGGGAATGCAACTTTTTTGAATTTTACTCGCCGGGTCAAAAAAATATGACGACGATGATGCTGGCACAGGATTGTCCCGGCGTGAAATTTGTGGTCACCATCTGGTTGATGGGGAACTGGCTGCGCTGGTCACCGCAGAAGCCGATGGTGGAGGATGTGCCTTGCTGAAGGAAGGTGACGAATGTGACCTGTATAAAGCTTCCGTCTCCGCCAACGACTGTGGTGAACTCCACGATGCTGACCACGCCGCTGATGGTTGAGAACCCGGGTTGGATGGCCCCGCGAATGAACACATTTCCGCAGCCGGGGCACATGACCAGCAAGCAAACCACGAGAATGGCTGACAGGAGGCGTTTCACGGCGCACCTCCGAACGGACTCAGGAAAAGTGTACACCCGGCGGGATTGGGGTGTGTAGCCCGTCCTGAAGGTCAGTGTCGGGGCTCTGGGCCGTCCCGCTCAATCAGTTCGGTGAACTGGTCGCGGGTGAGCGTAAAGTGACTCTGGAAGAACTTGGCTACGGCGCCCAGCGTGCGACCGGCATTGGCGGTGGACAGGTCGAGGGCCGAAGCGGTAGCCGGCTTCGGGGTTGGCGGGGAAACCGGCAGCGGGACTCCGCTGGCCAGCCGTTGCAGCAGTTCGTCGAGCTGCGCCCGGTCTGCGTCTGCTATCTCGGTGAACGCTATCCCCATGCCCAGAAAAGGGTAGGTAATTCTCACCATGCCTTTCACTTGCACCCGGATCCCCTTTACCTCGATCACCATGCTGACAGCCGTGTCCTGGGGGTAGGTGGCCTGCATTTCCACATAGCAGCCGCTGCGGCTGAGCTCGATAACCGAGGCCCAGGTGTGTACGTCGCTGCCTTCACTACGAAACTCAGCGCTGCCTTCGCATTTGTAGCGTGGATTGCGGCGGCGGTCAGGGTGCGGATAAGAATTCTGCGCAGAGCCGGAGGTGGCTGTGGGCGCCGCGGATGCTGCCCCGGTTCCGGCGGCGGCCCCGCTCTCATGAGTGCGCTTCAGGGCACGCAGGTACTCTGCGTTGCTGGTGTCTGGCTTATCGCCGGCGTCTCCTCCGTGAGTGTATTGCGCCATCTCGCCAAGGACATCATGTATGGTCGCCCGGTCGTCCATAACCCGCTCCCGTCTCAACTCCAATCGAGTGAGAACGAAGGTTCAGCCACGGTTCTACCTTGATCCTACGGCTGTTTTCTTCCTGGGCCCGAGTCACGCAAGTGGGGTTTGGGGTTACGGAAGAGCAGGGAATTCCCATTTTGGGACAATATTCGAGGGCGGGCGCTACAGAGTAGGGCTCTCCACTGCGGCCCGGATCTGCTGCCATAGCTCGTCTCGGCCGCTGCCGGTTCGAGCCGAGAATGCAACGATGCGCGCCTGGGGAAATTTCTGGGCCAGAACTTGCAGCGAGTTTCGCAACTGATTCCCCGACAGCCGGTCACTCTTGGTAGCAACGATGACGAACGGGCGCCCGGTGGAAGTGAGAAACTCCAGCAACTGCTGATCACTTTCTTGTGGGGGAACATTCACGTCCACCAGCGCCAGACACAACGCCAGACACGGGCGCTCCTTAAGGTATGGGTCAACGAAGCCAGGCCACTGCTGCGAGACTTCGCGGGAAACCCGGGCGTAGCCGTAACCCGGCAGGTCGGTGAAGATCAATTCCGGCTGCGGTTTTCCCGCCCGGCGAACCTCGAAGAAGTTGATCGACCGGGTGCGGCCGGGCGTGGAACTGGTCTTGGCGATCTTCGACCCGAGCAGCGAGTTAATCACGCTGGATTTGCCCACATTCGACCGGCCCAGGAACGCGACCTCGGGCAAGGCGGGCGCGGGGAAGTGACTGCTGTCGGTCGCCGCCATCATGAATCGGGCTATGACTCGCATAGAACAAGTTTAACCACAGAGGACACAAAGGACACTCAGCCTACCATCTGTTCACAGTCCGAGCGGCTTCTTGGGCTCGATATCTTCTTCCTTGATCGGCTTGTATTTGCGCCAGAGGTAAAGAATGCCGGCCACCACCATGCCGATGCCCACACTGATCAGGAAAAACCAGCGGTAGGCGGGCAACATGATCAGAAGGATCAGGACCACCGCCACGGCCACAATCAAGCCCGCCGAGCCTCGGAAGAAGCTTCTGGGTTCACCTGGTTGGGGATTCGGTTCCATGCAGCCCCCTCCCATTCTAGAACGTAGGAGAGGTTCTGTAGAGACGCAGCTTGCTGCGTCTTCCCGCGACGTGGCAAGCAACGCCGCTCCAAAGGAGAAAAAAAAGGCCCGATCGCGGCGGGGGCTTACGAAAGCCCAGAGTCTGTCTTACTGATGTGCCGTGGGACCCTCCGCTGGAGGCTCCAGGGGCGTAATGGGCTGGGTGGTTTCAGGCCCGACCTCCAGTGGCTCGGGCAGTGGTCGCTCCAGTGCCACCGCCAGCACCTGGTCCATGGTATCGACGAAGTGCAGCTTCATGGCGTTGCGCAGGTTCTCGGGGACCTCGGCCACATCCTTATCGTTGTCCTTCGGCAGGATCACCTCGAACAATCCGGCACGGTGAGCGGCCAGCAGCTTTTCTTTCAAGCCGCCGATGGGGAGAACCTTGCCCCGCAGCGTGATCTCTCCGGTCATGGCGAGATCGCGCCGCACAGGGAT
>JBGPJK010000151.1:0-10409 GCA_041485425.1 Terriglobia bacterium
GAGATCGCGTTGACGGCCTCGACGTACTCCGAGCCCAGGTCGTAGAGGACCTTGCTCACGAGCCCGACGGCCTCGTTTTCGCGCAGGCCGGGTTTCATCGTGCGGTACAGCTCGTCGTACGCGGCATCGACCATCATGGCCGACATGTTCAGCAACGAGATCTCGTCGCGCGTCTTGATCACGCGCGCATCCGACATGATCTGCTGCCCGTCGACGACGGTGATCCCTTCGCGCTGCAGCGCAAACAGGACCGGCGGCTCAACGATGTCGATCCCCAGCGGCTCTTTGTGCAGGCCGCGCATTTCAAGCTCAATGCGAATCTTTTTCGCGACATCTTCGGCGCGTCCCATTTCCGGCGTCATCGCGCCGCGCAGCATCGAGATTCCCGGACGGGAACGCTCGCCCAGCCAGGGACAATGGAGTTGATGGTGGCGAGCGGCTGATCCGAAATCCCAGAGAATCGGCTCGTCGTTCTGCGGCAGCAGGGTGAAACGATTCGCCTTATCCTGCGCCCAGGTGCCAATGTGGGTCGAGGTCAGGTAGCGCACATTGTTCATATCGAAGCAGAGAAGCGCACCCATCTCCGACTTGGCGAGCAGTGCCTTGGCGCGTGCCAGCCGTTCCCGGCGCAGGCGATCGAAATCCACCCGCTGTTCCCAATCAACCGCCATCGTTCCGTGCGTTGGCAGTACCATGACATACCTCCTGTTTGCTAGGACCGGCGACAGAGCGCTCTGGCCGCTTCGAATACTGTGTGTTCGGTTGGCACGGTCACGTCTTCCAGAACGGGAGAAAAGGGGATGGGGACATGCATGGCTCCCATCCGTTTGACCGGCGCGTCGAGATCATAGAAAGCGCCTTCTGCAATCACCGACGCAATCTCCGCCGTAACTCCGTACCGTCCGTAGCCTTCATCCACCACGATGACCCGCGATGTTTTCTTTGCCGATTCAATCAAAGTCTTCTCGTCGAGAGGCCAGGTCGTACGCGGGTCGATGACCTCTGCGCTGATTCCGACTTCATCCAGCAGAGTCGCCGCTCCCAGCGCCACCTGCACCATGCTGCTGGTCGCGACCATGGTGATGTCGTCGCCCGCACGCTTCACGTCCGCGACTCCGAACGGGATGGTGTAGTCCTCCGCCGGTACTGGTCCTTTCAGTTTGTACATCATCTTGTCTTCGAAGAAGACAACCGGGTTTTCATCACGGATCGCGGTCTTCAACAGGCCCTTGGCATCGTAGGGCGTCGATGGCAGAACGACCTTCAGGCCCGGCACATGGCTGAACCAGGCGTGCAGCGACTGCGAATGCTGCGCTGCCGAGCGCCGGGTGGCTCCGAGCGTGGTGCGCATCACCATCGGGACCTTCCATTTGCCCCCCGACATGTAATGAACCTTGGCGGCCTGGTTCACCATCTGGTCCATGGTCAGCGTGATGAAGTCTCCGAACATGATGTCGACCACCGGGCGCAGGCCGGTCATCGCCGCGCCTACTCCCACGCCGGTGAATCCGGCTTCTGAGATTGGGGTATCCATGACGCGCTCGGTTCCGAACTCTTCCACCAGTCCGGAGAGCACCTTGAACGGCGTGCCGGCTTCGGCCACATCTTCGCCGAAAATGCAGACCCGGGAATCACGGCGCATCTCTTCCGCCAGCGCCTCCCGTACGGCCTGGGCAAAGGTCAGTTCCCGTTGCACGGCCTCAGGCATAGACGTCCTGCTCCACTTCTTCCACGCCAGGATAAGGCGCCTCAACGGCAAACTTCACCGCTGCTTCCATCTCTTTCCTGACTTCCGACTGGATGCGGTCGAGCAGCGCGAGGTCCGCCAGCTTCTGTTCGATCATCCAGGCGGACAGCAGCTTTAGAGGATCGCGTTCAGTCTTCCAGCGCTGCTCTTCCTCCTTTGACCGGTAATACTCGCGGTTGATGTCGCCAACGTGATGGCCGTGGTAGCGATAGGTGTTGCACAAGAGAAACGCCGGACCGCTCCCGTTGCGGGCGTTCTGGATGAGCCGGGTTGCGATCCCGTGTACCGCACGCACGTCTTGCCCATCCACGCTCGCGGTTTGCACCCCGAAAGCAGCGGCGCGCATCGGGATGTCACCTGCGGTTGTTTCGGAGTAGTGCGTGTACTCGTTGTAGAGATTGTTCTCGCAAACGTAGATGACCGGCAGCTTCCAGAGCTGCGCGATGTTCATCACTTCGTAGAGGACACCCTGACCGAGCGCTCCCTCACCAAAGAAACAGACCGCCACCTGGTTTGTCTTGAGACGCTTGGCCGATAAGGCCGCACCCGTTGCGATGCCCACGCTTCCGGCGACGATGGCGTTCGCTCCCAGGTTGCCGGTGTCGGGGTCGGCAATGTGCATGGAGCCGCCCTTGCCACGGCAGTAGCCCGCCTCTTTGCCCAGCAGCTCGGCAAACATGCGGTCCGGTGCGGCGCCCTTGGCCAAACAATGCCCATGGCCGCGGTGCGTGCTGGTGATGTAGTCGTCAGACCGTAGTGCCTCGCAGATTCCAACCGCGACTGCTTCTTCGCCGGTGTAGAGATGGGCCAGCCCGGGCATGAGAGCCCGGGTATACAGCTCGTTCACCTGCTCCTCAAACAGGCGGATACTCACCATCTTGCGGTACATCCGGATCCACTGTTCGGCTGCGGTCCTGGCGATCGTCTCGGGACTTTGCGCGGCCATCGTCATTTCGTGACTCCTGACATGCGAGCCAAAACGTCGAACACCACAGCAAAGTCCTGCTTTTCCCAGCCCATGCCGCGGGCGGCAGTCAGGAACTCGTTGGTTACGGCGGTTGTCGGGAGGGGAACGTTCAGCTGACGACCGAGTTCGAGGGCCAGCAACATATCCTTCTGCATCATGTTCACGTCAAACCAGGCTTCCTCCGGCTGCTGCAGCACGAAGGGACCGCGATATTGAATCATCGGTGAGGCGACCGCGCTGTGGGTGAGCACGTCGACGGCAACCTCGCGCGCGATCCCGCTCTTCTCCGCCAGCAGAACTCCCTCGGAAAAGGCGAGCATCTGTGCTCCGAGGCTAAGATTCACGGCGATCTTCATGGAAAGCGCAACCCCGTTTCCGCCGACGTAGGTCACCTTCGGGCCAATGTCTTCCAGCAGCGGCTTGACGCGCTCGAAGGTTTCGCGCCACCCTCCGACCATGACCGAAAGCTTGCCTTGCTGGAGGGTCGTCACACTCCCGGACACTGGCGCGTCGACCATGTCGGCGCCCTGCTGCCTCACCTTGGCGGCAAGCCCGCGGCTAAACTCCGGGCTCACGGTGCTCATGTCAATCAGGACTTTGCCCTTGCCCAGGGCGGCTAACATTCCGTCGGGGCCCTCCGCCACCATCCCGAGGGCAGCCGAGTTGCTCACCATGGAGAACGTGAAGTCGGCCGCTGCGCTTACGGCGCGGGGCGAGTCGGCCCAACGCATCCCCTTGTCAATCAACCATTGTGCTTTCGATCGGGTGCGGTTGTATCCGGTTACGATGTGGCCCTTGGAGAGCAGCCGGTTCACCATCTGGCCGCCCATCACGCCCAGGCCTACAAATCCAAGATTGGCCATCTCTCACAGTCTCCAAACTACAAAGTAGGCTCTGACGGAGAGCTTAGTCCTGCTTGCTGGAGGAAGCACGCGAATCCTGGCTGACCTGGGTCAGATGGCCCCGCATGGCCTCACGCGCGGCGTCAGGGTCACGTTTCTCGATGGCCTGGAAGATGCGTTTGTGGTGGAACTGCCCGCGCTCCGGTCCGCCCTCAACATAAAAGATGCCCATCCGCTGCTCACGCAGCAAACCCACGATCGAATCGATGAGCGACAGGACGAGGGGATTGCCGGCGGCCTCCGCCAAGGCCAAATGGAAATCGAGATCGGCCTCGATATAGGCATCAGGGTCGCGCAGGCTGCGGTCCATCACGGCGACCGCCTCCCGCATCGTGGCCACCAGTTGCTCTTCAATGCGGGTGGCCGCCAGGGCGGCGATTTCCGGTTCCAAAATCTGCCGCAACTCCGCCAGGTGGGTCGATCCTTCCTGCTGACCAATCTTGATCAACAGGTCCAGCGACTGCCGGATGGCCTGGGAGGTCCCGTCAGTGACGAAGGTCCCGCGTCCCGAGTAGGCTTCCACCAGTCCCTTTTCGCGCAGCGTCTTAACGGCCTCGCGGACGGCGGTGCGGCTGACGCCAAACTGCTGAGCCAACTCACGTTCTGCGGGCAGCTGATCTCCCGGCTTGAGCACTCCCTTGAGAATGGATTGCTCAATCTGTTCGACGATTTGCTCGTAAAGCCGTGAAGTGCGGACAGCCTTGTACACCGATTTCTCCCTCAAGCGACCGAGCCTGGTGCCGGTCTTGGTGCGGCTACTGTACCGCATGTTCAGAAGGGACGCAATTTCCGGGGACGAGATCCTGGGACTCATGGTATATAGATCAGACCACAAACCATTGCTAGGCCAGATTACGTATGTCTCTAACAGCAAACAGATTAATTGGTCATACCACTAGACCACGCATGGTGTCAAGAATCAAAACTGCTTGACACACATGCAATATGGTGGTACAGCTGTCGGACCAGAGACCGTCTCACGGAGGATGGGTGCATGGGTTTCTCAAAGAAGACCGCCCGCGCTCTTGGTGTGGGTTTAGCCACGCTCTGCCTCGGCGTTCCCCTGTTCTCGCAGACCAACACCGGTCGCATTCTGGGCAGTGTCTCAGACAAGACCGGCGCTGCGGTGAAAGGCGCCACTGTGACCATCACGGATGTGCTGCGCGGCACCGTGCGTACCCTGACCACGGATGATGCCGGCACCTACGCCGCCCCCAACCTGGTTCCCAGCACGTACAAGGTCCGGGTGGAAGCCAAAGGCTTCACGGCGGTGGTGCGGGACAACGTCCAACTAGAGGTCGCCAAGGATGTTTTGATCGACATAAGTCTGTCGCCTGGGAACGTCACTGAGACAGTCGTGGTCAGCGGCGAGGTTCCTATGCTGAACACGACGTCGGCCACGTTGGGCGGCACACTCAGTAACAAGGAGATCAATGATCTTCCCCTGAACGGCCGAAACTACGAGAACCTGCTCCAGTTACGGCCCGGGGTGGTGCGTTACCCGGGTGGCGGATTCTCCACGACGAGCACGAACGGCCTTCGAGCCGAAGACAATGTCTACCTGGTCGACGGCCTGTTCAACAGCGAACCCTTCTCCGGCCAGAGCATCATCAACGGCTCCGGGATTGCGGGAGATTCAGCGACCATCCTGCCGGTGGACTCCATCCAGGAGTTCAATGTCCAGGAAAATCCTCCGGCGGAGTACGGCTGGAAGCCCGGGGCCATCGTCAACGTCGGCTTGAAGTCGGGGACCAACAGTCTCCACGGGACCGGGTATGCTTTCGGCCGGGATACGCCGCTGGATGCGCGCAACTTTTTCAACCCGGCTTCGCAACCGAAGAATCCCAGGAATCTGGAGCAATTCGGCGGCACGGTGGGTGGGCCGATCATAAAAGACAGGCTGTTTTTCTTTGGCGGATATGAGGGACAACGCTACACCGTGGGCAACACGGGTCAAATTCAAACCCCGACCACGGTCTCGCTTGGAGGCGATCCGGCGAACAGCCTGGTGGATGCAATCGCTGCCTTGCAAGCCATGAAAATTCCGGTAAGCAACGTCAGCCTGCAGGTTGGCGGCTGCACCTTGGGTCCGCCGATCTCCTGTGACGGAACCGGTTTCCCAACCAACCAAGGCACCAACCCGAGTGATCCGACGCTTATCTTCTTCGGCCTCCCCAACGCGGTCAGTTCCGACAACGCCGTGGGGAAGGTCGACTTCCATCCGAATGAGCGCCACACCGTGAGTGGCCGATATTTCTTCGGAAACAACTCGGGAACGGTATCGGATGCGAGCCAGCTCCAGCCCCAGTGGTTGACGCAAATTCATACCCGGGCTCAGTTGGTTGGTGGGAACTGGACCTGGGTCCCCAGCTCCCGCTGGGTCAATGAAGCCCGATTCGGCTACAACCGCCTGTACCAGCCCACCTTCGTCGCAGACCACAGCAGGCTTGCGTCCAGCTACGGCGTCGACACTGGCATAACCAACCCGCTCTATGGTGGACTGCCGCGCATCAACATTGCCCCTTTCTACATTTTCCCCCAGGAATTAGGTGGTTTTAACTGGCCCAAGGTGCAGGGGCCCGACGTCAGGTTCCAATTCGTCGATCAAGTCGCCTACACGCGCGGCAATCACGCCTTCAAATTCGGGGGAGAGATCCATCGGGACAGCTTCAACGGCGGCGCGTACGGCGGTGGCCGGGGAAGAATCAAGTTCGGGTTCTGCAACGACGTGTTCGACGGCGCCACCGGGCTGGAAGACTACTTCGCGGGCGTGGTGTGTTCCGGCAGCCAACTGGTTGGCGACCCCACGCGGCACATCCACAACTGGGGATACGCCGGCTTCGCGCAGGATGACTGGCGCGTCACCAAAACTCTGACCCTGAACTTCGGGCTGCGCTATGAACTGAATACCGTCGTGAAGGAGTCACACAACTTGCTGGGCGCCTTCGATCCGACCTGCGGACTTCTCCAGGTCGGCGTGCAGGACTGTTCTGGAAGAACGGTTGGTTCGCCCTACAACGGAGATCACAACAATTTCGCACCGCGTGCCGGCTTCGCCTGGGATGTCAGGGGCAATGGAAACACGGTGCTCCGCGGCGGGGGTGGCCTCATCTATGAGACGCTGAACTGGGAATCGTTCCTGGCCTTGAACAACTCGCTGGGTATCAGCACCATTCCGACCGGTGCCGCCGGAGTGCTGCCCGGTAACGGTAACATCTCTGTCGGCACAGTCCAATACGATGGTTCCAGTCTCAACTGGGACCCGGCTATCACCGGGGTACCCGGAACCGTATTCCCGACAACACCCATCGATTGCGGCGCCAATCCCTGCTCCATACTGGGGATCGACCGGAACCTCAGAACTCCTTATGTAGCCAACTGGACGCTGAGCATGCAGCATGCGTTCAACAATAACCTTTCCATGGAAATTGCCTACGCCGGCAACTGGGGCTTTAATCTGGTCAATATCCGTGATCTCAACCAGGCGCCTGCGGGCTCGGGGTGGACGCCAGATGCGATCGCAGCTGGCGCCGCGGATTCCGATGCCGAGCAGGCGGCACGGCCGTTCTTTGGCAAGTTCCCATTCCTGGCGAATATCTACCAGATGGGGAACAGTTATCGCTCCAACTACAACGGCCTGCAGGCGACTATGACGGCACGCAATTACCGGGGCTTCTCCTTCGTTGCGGGCTACACCTGGTCCCATTCCCTCGACAATGTTGGCGCCAATTGGGACTTCGGCGCAGGATTGGGCCTGCCTTCCGATAGCACGCACCCGGGAAGGGAATACGCGAGCAGCGACTTCGACATACGGCATCGCTTCACTCTGTCGATGACCTACCTGATCCCCGGGAAGAAGTCGTTTGCACAGTTGCTGGAAGGCTGGCAAGTCAATTCGATTGTCACCATAGCCAGCGCGCAGCCCTTTGGCGTGATGGATGCGGGAACCGACATTAGCGGAAGCGGCGCGCTGAATGACCGCTGGAACTTCTTCGGGAACCCGTCCGACTTCACCTCGAAGACTACGGGGATCCCATTCTTCCCTGGCAGCACCAATCCGGGCTGCCTGGCAAAGGCCCAGGCCCTGGACGGAGGACCGGGTGGCCTCACCAGTCAGGCCCTGGGACTCTTTGGCTGCTACGCCAACCGCAGCTCGCTCATGCTTCCACCCGCGCTGGGCCAGTTCGGTACCATGGGGCGGAACATTTTCCGCGACACGGGTTTCCGCAACTGGGATTTCTCGGTGGCCAAGAATTGGAAGTTCACGGAGCGTTTTGGGGCCCAGTTCCGCGCCGAGTTCTTCAACATTCTCAACCATCCCAACTTCGCAAATCCGTTCGGCGGACAGAATGGTTGGGCCCACAACGACCCGTCGACCGGTCAGTTCGCCTGTTCGTGTGCTACGCCAGACGTAGCCGCGTCCAACCCCGTCATCGGATCGGGCGGCAGCCGCGCGATCCAGTTGGGCCTGAAACTGACCTTCTAACCGCCGCTACTAGATCTGAGAAGCGGGCCGGACTGATTCTAAGTCCGGCCCTTTCATGCCCACGGCAACAGGGCAGAACTCTGAGCAAAAGGAGCTGAGAAAGTGGCAAGCCGAGCTGCGTTCGGTCTCATACTGCTGGCGCTGGCCTTCGTCGCCGCGATCGTGACCCCTGGGTTGGCTCAGGAACGGGGCGAACGGACGCTGGACGAGATCAAAACCGAGGCGATCAAACGAGCGCAGAACGGGATGTATCCTCTCATCGGCCTCGACCCGCTTGACGTGCGGGAAGCCTTCGCAGCGATCAAGACGAGCGACAAAGATGAATGGGCGGCAGCCTTCATGGCAGTCGCCGACAAGTACATGGCGGAAGCAAAGGCAGTGGAGGCCACCGATCCCACGAAAGCCGACGCTGACTACATCCGAGCCTGGCGGCTTTATTCGTTCGGCCGCTGGCCGATCCCCGCATCTCCGGGGAAACAACGCTCCTATGCCAAGGCGATCGAAGCGTTTCTTGCTCACGCCCGCTTCTTTGACCCGCCCCTCGAGGTGGTTCACATTCCCTTCGAAGGAAAAGAGATTATCGGGTATCTGCGGCTGCCGAAGAATGCCAAGGCCCCGGTACCACTTGTGATCGCAGTAAACGGACTGGACAGCCGGAAGGAAGACCTCACCGAAACCTTCTCGGCGATTCTGCCGTACGGCATTGGCTATCTCGCGGTGGACGGGCCAGGGACCGGGCAGGCGCCGATCAAGGTCAGCGAAACCGCGGACCGGATGCTATCGCGAGTGATCGACTACGCGCAGACCAGGCCTGAGGTGGATAAGAACAGACTCGCCATCCACGGGGTCAGTTGGGGCGCCTACTGGGCCACCAAGCTGGCCATCGTCGAGCACGCGCGCCTGAAAGGCGCGAGCGCGCAGTCCCCACCCATTGACAAGTTCTTCCAGAAGGATTTCCTGATGAATTCGCTGCTGGGAAATCGAGAGTACTTGTTCGATCAAGTGCCGGCACTCATGTCCATCCTGGACGGGGTCAAGTCGCTGGACGAGATGGCGGCGGTTTTGCCCAAGATGTCCCTGGTGCATCAGAACCTGCTGGGCAAACCGATGGCTCCCATGCTCGTCATTGGGGGTGTGCTCGACACCCAGGTTCCGATCTCGGACATTTACTTGCTGCTCAGCCAAGGAGACGTTCCCAAGACGGCGTGGATCAATCCCCAGGGCGGCCACCTCGGGCGACAGGTGAAAGTGTGGCCTGATCCTGTGATCTTCAGGCAGGTCGTTATTCCATGGCTGGTGCGCACTCTGGAGGTTCAGGGGCCATAAGTTCGAGAGAGCCGGGTGATCCGGATGGCCGTCGCCCTTCAATATTTCAGACTGACGTGCAACAAGACTCCGTTGAGCACGGCTCGTGGGTCCTGCCAAGGTCGGCCACGGCCATCGGTTCTCTGCTTGGGCCGCAGGATCGGTTCGATCAACTCCCACTGGGCATCGCTGAGTTCCCATCGTCCGCGCATGCCCCCTTTTTCCGTTTCTCTACACTCCGAAAATAGCTACGTGGGTTCCACCACAGGATCGGGCCGTACCACGCCAGATTCCTTGCAACAAAGCCGGGCGAACTGCTGCTGCGGCAATCATCAGGCACGGAATTTGCCCAGTACCCTGGCGGCCTTTCGAGGACTTCCCTGAAGCTGTCCTCCGTCATGTTCTCGAGCCATCGCTTCCCACCGATCTCCCCGCCCCTGCGCTCATCCTCCTCCTAAAGGCTCCTCTCCTTCGGTGAGGCGGCGGGCCGGGACCGCGGGTACGGCGTCGGCGCGACAGCGCACACCAGATTTAGGTCTGTGACTAGCGTCACAGCGCGGGTTGCGTTCCCCCGGTACACTTCCCCGATCTCTATCCGAGGGTGGGTATGCAATCAGCAGAGCCTTTGGCCGGCCTCATCCGAGCCGGTTGGTCCACCGTGCTAGCCAGAGCAGCCGTCGCTATTCTCCTGCTTGAACTTGTATCTGGTCTGGCAATCACATTGGGTCCGTTTCATCCTGCGATGGAATGGAGTCTCTTGCTGCACACGATCGCCGGGGTAATCACGATCGCTCCCTTGGTGTGGTATTGCGCGCGGCATTGGAAGGATTACAGCGACCAGGCGCTGTCAGATGTGTTGCTGCTGGGTTACGTCGGGATTGGTGCGCTGGCAATCTGCCTAGTCTCAGGACTGCTGGTGACATGGCAGGCGCTGCTGGGTGTGAAAACCTCACCGTGGCTGCGGTACGTACACCTGATCTCAACCCTGCTGACCGTCGCCGC
>JBGPJK010000152.1:0-10375 GCA_041485425.1 Terriglobia bacterium
GGAGCGAACCAACGCTTGGTTCGGCCAGTTCCGCCGGTTGCTGGTTCGTCATGAGCATCTGCTCTCCACCTACTCTGCGTTCTTCTATGTCGCCTGCTTCTGGATTACGCTGAGGCACTGTTTATGAAACACGCTCTAGTCATCCTAAAAATGGTCCACATCTGCATCAGAATCAATTTCACACCGACAGCGCGAAAGTTGTAAGCCAACGCGCCGCCCAAGCCCAAGAGAAGAATGATCCCGACCCATTTACGATCGCCTTCTCTCGGGATTTCTTTAGCAACAATTGTTGCCTCATTTGTAAAGTGACTATTGTTGAGATACTTGTCCATCACTGCAAGCATCAGCAGAGTAGCAATAGTTGACATTACTTGGCCTACCATCAGCATATAAAGCATGACAGTGTTCATACCCGTAGCGCCTCCATGTTATCTGTGCAGACAGCGCAGCCTCGCTTCTGCCTGATAATCTGAGAGCCATATGGAGGCCGCAGGGAGGCCAAAATCAGAGGGTTCAAATCAGCCCACAACTCTCCAAAACATCCATAAATAATTCCCCGCTCCCTGCGGGATTTATTCGCCGCAGCTATGCTGTCCTTGACCTGAAGGACCTTTAGGACGGCCCTAAACTGGATAGACGCAGCCATCAAAATATCACACCACAGTCCCTCTTGGTGGGGCATCTTGGTCGGATCATGATTTGGGTCGGTGTAGTGTTCCTGTGTAGGCTCTGGGAGTTTTCCTTCGCGTTCGTAACAGGCGTAGCAGGGAGTAATACCAGGAAAAACAGTGATTATCTCTGCCGTATGAGCGTCCCCGTGGACCGCGCCGTAGACTACAGGAATCTTTCTGGATAAGGCATACGCATTGACCAACTGACAGCATTGGTCGGAGTCGGCACAACAGGCGATAACGTCAGGCTCTTTTAGAAAATGGTCCATGCCCTTTGGACCATCGTACTCACCGAATTTGTTGTCTTGGATGTAAATATCAGCGTCCGTTATCTGGGATAAATGCATCGCCATTGCAAAAGCCTTATTCTCCCCCACGGCATCCCGGGTCAGGATGTGACGCTTGCAGTTCTCTTCTGTTAGCCTATCGGGGTCTACCAGGGTAATTTCCCTAACGCCATACCTTGCCAGCATATCTGCCACTACAGAACCGCCAGAACCTTGACCAATAACCGCCATGTTAGAATTCAAGTTCCACCTCCATGGGGATACCTTTTGGAAATTCTCGGGAGAAGTACACCGGAAACACATAAAACCCCAGCAGCCAGTGTCGGAGCATCACCCCAGCGATAAATTCTTCGTAGTTGTTTAAGATTTCTCGGACCGTCTCTCTGTCGCCCCCAGAAAGAGATCTCAATGGAATCGGGTGAACGTGGAGTTCCCCGATGTGTTTCAGGTCGGGATTGGTTTTTTTCAGTTCCTCAAAAACATCCGTAGCGTAGTCTTCGTTGCCTGAATAGTGGAATTCTTCATGGGTCGCCTCGGGGCCAGGTCCGGCTATCCCCTTTATGGTGAACTCCTCCCCTTCTTTCTGCCCAAAAAGAGTCACGCCTGTTTCCACGGATGAGGCAAGCACGACTTCTTTGATCTGCTCGTAGATGCCTTTAGGGAATATCAGTTTCATTTCTTGATCTCCTCTTCCGCTTCTCTAAAAAGACGATCTAGTTCTTCGGAGTTTTGCTTGTGTCTTTTTTCCAGCTCCTCAAAACTGTCTAAGCGAACTCTTTCAGGTACTTGACTGCCACTGCCACACACGAGGCAAACGTGTTCCGTGTCGGATTCCACGCATTGTCCCTCGCGTAGCACAAGTACGGCTGGTCCCCTGACCGTATCCAGTGGTGTTCCTCCGGATGAGGATTCAAATAGACTCGCGGTTCTACCTGGGGGTATGTGGACTCCGACGCTTCCACAACGATTTCGTATACCCTCCGCAGTTGGAGCCGCCCTTGGAAGCCGAATTTCCCGTTGCACGCGAACAGCTCCAGGCGAGGGAAGTTCTCCCGCATTATTTCCACTTCGATCTGTAAGCGTTTGGGTGTCAGCATAAATTGGGGCTGCTGAAGTCGCAGCCCCTTCTCCATCAGTACCATTTGGTCTTGGGGAGCTTCCTTCGCTCCTCGGTTGGGGGTTGGTTGGGTTCGGAAGGGGGGAGGACAACTTCGTCTCCCTCGACCCGCACAGGTTCGGGTTCTTCTGACTTTCTGAAGATTGACATACAGTCTCCTTTGTTAGGGGTTGAGGTTGCGGAGCGGTTGCCCACCCCAGGAAGGCGAGGACAAGCATCGCCGCCACTATTGAGGCGGCAACCCATAAAATAATTTGGGTTAAACTTTGGGCCTCAACTTGTCCGTGGGGACCACGATTTCTCCGTCTTGTGATTTCAATTTCTTCGACATATTCTTCGCGGATGTTGAAATCTCTGTCGGAGTACATTTGGCCTCCACCTAGTAAGACGACGCGTCTTCAAAGTGCCCGGCGCTAATTGGGTAAAGTGGTCGACGGATCAAGAAATGCCAAAAGCCAACCGAGCGCGATGTGCCTGAATTCGTATTCCCCGGCTCCCATCAATCGGGTATAAAGATCGGAGGACCTAGGCTGCATTCCCCAGGGAACTATTATATAACCACAGTGACTATACGTAAGAAAAATACGCCCGGCGTGGAGCCGGACTTCAGAGCTATCGGTAAGAGAATCAGACAGATACGCGGGTTCGAAATGCGTCAAATAGAGCTTGCCAAGGCTCTCGGCATCACCCAGGCCCAGCTCTCCAAATACGAACGGGGGCAGAATGCACCCACCATCGAAATTCTGCTAAAGCTTAAGAAACTGTCCGGGAAGAGCGTTGACTGGATTGTGACCGGCGAGTCCTGAGATCGAACGGAACGCCATGATCCATGGACACAGGCGGCCCACGCCGTTTGATCCCGCGTGATCGAGGATCAAGGCGCCGAGAATTATTCGATAACCACGCGCTCACGCAGCTGGCTGCCATCGGGATTGCGTTCTTTCCGAGTAGCTCGTCATTCGGGAACAATCCTGAAAACTGCCGATGCTCGAAACATGATTCCTTCGTGCCACTGCAACCGTCGCCCTGGTGCTCTCGGCTCCCGCTTGGCGCGGGTTTAAATCAGGGCCGTGGTTGAGGGATCAGCACTTCAAGGCCTCCCGCATTACTCAGACGACTGGACCTGCTTCGACAACTGGCCGCAGCCGTGTCGGCCGATTGATTGTCCGTAAATAATCTTTACACGTAGTCAAACAGGGTCATGAAACCAAAATCCATGTGCAATTGCTGGTGGCAGTGGAAGAGGGTCAGCCCCGGATTATCAGCAACGAAATCCACGGCGGCCTCCTGGTATCCTCCAAGCATGACCACATCTTTCAGGATTCCTGCAGTCGGCTTTCCCGCCAAACTGGTCAGCTCGAAGCTATGGCGGTGAAGATGAATTGGGTGGATGTCGTCACTGGCATTGCGCATACGAATTCGATAGCGCTTGCCATGTCTTAAGTGAAACGCGGCTGGGGCCATTTCGTTGGACATGGGGTATGCGACTCCGTTGATGGTCCATCGATTGAAACCCTCCTGAGCAGCGTTTTCCTTGGCAAAGATCATTTCGAGAGTCTCGTCCGGCGGGGGCGCGTTGACACCGGGTTTGGCAAAGCGGGCATAATTCCAGCGGAAAGGCGGTGGGGCGATCCACTGCGGTTTGCCCGTGCGTCCCGCGTACTCCACCACGATACCCATGCCGTGGCGACGGTCGTCATCCGCAAGATCGCCTATGATCCAGATTCCTGGATGGTTCATCTCCACAATCGCGGAGACCCGCTCAGCCGTCCCTAGCCAGAGTACCGGTACAATCGCGGGATTCGGCACCGGATTCCCATCTAATGCGACCACCCGGAAGGAATGGCCGGGTAAAGCCAGACTGCGAACCTCCGTGGCACTTCCGTTTAACACATGGAACAGGATCCGCTCGCCCCGCTTCACGCGAACCGGTTCTCCGTGCCCGAGCATGCGGCCATTGATGGTGAATGAGCGATAGCCGACTTCGTATCCCTTTGGCATGCCTTTGGCCAGCGATGCCTTCATCGCGGACTCACCCTGCTCTTCGAGAGCCTTCACGCGAGTTGCTGGCGACAGGAAATCCATTGCCATGTCTCCGCCGCGGCTGAACGTTGGCTCGAACTCCTTCAGCGTGAGAAAGACCTCGCGGTCATAATTTCCCGGTTCATGTTTTGGCTCGATGTATACGGGGCCGACCTCACCGCTGTACTGGCCAGCGGCCAGATTTGCACCAGCTCGATTATGCGTGTGATAAAAACGAAAGCCTGTGGGTCGCGGAGTAAACATGATCCGGCGTTTACCATTTGCGGGAACGAAAGGCGTGCCTTCTTCAGCCGCTCCATCAACCTCGACAGGTACCATCTGGCCATGCCAATGCAGTTGCTCCGGCGTATCGGTGTGGTTGTAGATATCGACTGTGACCCGCCGCCCCTCCTTGAACCGAAGCAACGGCCCAGGGAATTGGTCGTTAAACGTCGTAGTGGAGATGATGCGGTTGGGCGCAATTTCGATTGGGCTCGCGCCAATCTTGATGATGTAATCGGCCGCACCTTCAGCTTGCGGTGTGGAGTTCGTTTGTCCAGAAGGGCCCGTTGGGGCAGCAATTGCTGGAAGCAGAGTGCTGCTGGCCAGTACACCCGTCATCTTCAGGAAATTACGTCGGGAGAAACTCATGACTTTCTCACTCCTTAGTCTTCGAAGAGTTCACCGAACAGTTCGCGAACCCTCTGTTTGGCGGACTCCAGAGCCTTTCGCCCGCTCGGGGTGGCCGAATACACCCGCCGGATCTTGCCGCTGACCCGCTGCTCTTTCGAGCGAAGCAGGCCCTTTTTCTCGAGACCGTGCATGATCGGATAAAGCGTGCCCGGGCTCAGGCGGTAGCCGTGACGCGCCAGTTCTTCAATCATGCCCAGACCAAAAATCGGCTCGTGGCATGCGTGATGGAGAATGTGCAGCCTGATCAGCCCTGAGTAGAGACCTTGATCGGCGCTGGACATCGGTCGCGTCATATCGAGAATCGTTATCGAATCTCGATTATAATACTTCTGCCGTCGTTGCGGGGGAAGCATGGAACACGAAGCATGCCGAACTGCTGCCGCTGGAATGTCTACGGCCCAGGTGTCGCTGAGAGAAGTGGCACTCGTGTTTCTTAAGCTGGGTACCGTCGCATTTGGCGGGCCGGCAGCGCACATCGCGATGATGGAAGACGAGTTCGTCAGCCGCCGTCAATGGCTTACGCGAGAGCAGTTTCTTGACCGCCTTGGGGCGGCGAACCTCATTCCTGGGCCGAGCTCAACCGAAATGGCCATTTTCATCGGCTACGAGAAGCGCGGCTGGCCTGGTCTCCTGGTTGCAGGCTGCACTTTCATTCTTCCGGCCGCCATCATGGTCGGCGCAATCGCCGCCGCCTATGTTCGGTTTGGCACTCTCCCTCAGGTGAATGGAGTCCTGTATGCGCTAAAACCGGTGGTAATCGCCGTGGTAATCCAGGCCTTCTGGAAGTTGGCGCGATCAGCCGTGAAAACGAAATGGCTTGCTGTCGTGGCACTTCTTGCTGCGGTTTCGTACGCGGTTCGTGTCCACGAGATTCTCATACTCGCGATCGCAGCGGGGTTGGCTGGAGCACCTGTCCTGTATCGCAGTCTAAGGAGTTCCAGATGCCTTCCCGCCCTTCTCTTAACGCAAATGACGCCGACGCACGCCTCCGCTGTCTTGGCTGCGACGGCGGTGCCGTTTGGCCTGGGGCGACTGTTCCTGGTTTTCGCGAAGATCGGTGCCGTGCTCTTTGGCAGCGGCTATGTCCTGCTGGCCTTCCTTCGAGCGGACCTGGTGGACCGCCTGCACTGGCTGACTGAACGGCAGTTGCTGGATGCGGTCGCCGTCGGCCAAATCACACCCGGGCCGGTGTTCACAACGGCCACGTTCATCGGGTACATCATCGGAGGCATCCCTGGCGCGGTCATCGCCACGGTAGGGATTTTTGCGCCAGGTTTCCTGTTCGTCGGGATAAGCGGACTCGTGATCCCAAGGATTCGGAGGTCGAGAGTGGCCGCTTCCATGCTGGACGGTGTGGTGGTCGGATCACTTGCGTTGATGGGAGTAGTGGCCTGGCAGCTTGGGCGGGCGGCGATCATTGATGTGCCAACGTTGGTGATTGCAGTTGTAAGCACAGCGCTGTTGTTGAGGTTTCGTGTCAACTCGGCATGGCTCATCGCGGCGGCCGGCGCGTTCGGATGGCTCTATCGCGGGTAGACGCGCAAGTTCGGGTGGGCAGACTAGCGGAAAATCGAGGAAGACATGGGAGCACAGCTAATGGAACCGTTCCGCAGACTCTTTGTGCGCGGGTTTGCCACGATTGTTTCGTGTCGACACCCGCTGGTTCGCGTGCTCCTGCTCATTGTATTTGGCTCAACGACAGTGTTTGCCGGGCCGCCGTTCCTGACCGACGATCCTGAACCGGTGCCCTGGCATCACTACGAAGCATATCTGTTCAGCACAGTCGATCGAGGCCTAGATACGAGTTCCTGGGTATTGCCAGCAGTTGAGTTCAACATGGGTGCTGCACCCAATCTGCAATTGCACGTCGTGATTCCAGGAGCGTACCTCACACCGCAGGGCGCGCTGATTCAAAAAAGCCGCCCGGCAATTACCCGCAGCCGGGCGGCCTAGGAGCTAACGGAAACAAACAACAATGTTCAGCTAACATCCTGGTCACCGTGCGCTCACCACGTTCGACCGAGCCGCACGGTAACAACCGCGCCAGAGCGACGGGGCTTTGACATGGTGAAGCAGACGGCGAATCACCGTTCCTTACCATGACCGTCCAACGTAGATATTGAACGATCGTAGCACTCCATTCAGGTTCGGATTCCAGACGTCGCGGTAACTGCCGTAGCCGAAGATCAAACCTCCTTCAAACTTGTGTGGAAGCATGTAGTAGACCTTGGACTGCCCGATCCATTGAGGAACGATCACTTGTGAAATCTGGGTTGCGCCAAGTTGCAGGTTGTCAAGAGCCTGCTGAAAGATTACCGGGTCGAATGTGCCTTGCGAAATCAGGGCTCCGTTCCCGAACTGTGCCGGGTTATTCGGATTCAAATCGGGCCGGAACCCGCTGCGCGCCGAGTTATAGGTGAGCCTGAGATTGAGCCCCAAGCGCTGCTTGACGGTGTAGGTTGACTCGCCCCAATAAGCCTGGCTGATTTGCCTGTACGGGACGGCAGGCTCATCCAGCACATATCCGGCAGCGCTATCGTTTTGGAACGCCATGTAGGTCGTCAGATTGTTCTGCTGGTAGGAGTATCCGAGTCCCAGGTTCCAGCCCGGCACAAACCGTAACGTGGCACTGGCCGTGTCTGTGTAGAAGCGGTTGCGGCGCTGAAAGCTCCCAGGGAGGCCGCTTCCATCGGACCTGAGCAGCGGAACCGCCGGAAAAGCGTTCTGCACGATGACACTAGTGTCGTTCGCGAACACCAGCCAGTGCACCGGCGTGAGCGTGAGGTCGGCAAAGGCACGATTGTTGCTCTGCGGCACGATCAAGTAGCCAGGGTGGTCCGTCCCTGTCCATTCATAGCCCGCTCGCGCGCTCCAGCGGCCGCGGTCGTGATAACGCAATGCCAGTCCCGCAGTGTTGCTGACCGAAGAAGGCACCACGGTCAGCAAGTCTGTGTTGTTAAACGAGTAGGCTTGCGGCCACAGGAACGCGTTGGAACGAGTAATTCCGCTGCGCTTGTAATGGGCTTCTACATCGAAACCCTTGGGCAATTCATATTCCAACCGCACGCTCTCCGAATGATCGTGGTACGACAGGTTGCCGTAAAGACTGTAGAAAGGCGTGAAGTTGTTGATGACGTTGTGCTGATGGTAATTGGCGGTGACCCGCAAGCGGTCAACCGGACGCCAGTTTAGCGTCTCATCCGACGCAAACGTGTTCTGCGGATTGCGGGTAAGCGTGTTGCGTAAGCGCGTGTAGCTTACGTTGCCGTTGAAACCGAGTTTCGGGGAAGCCGTCCAGGTCAAGTTCAAACTGTCCGACGACGACTGGCTCGGGGAGGGGATATCGAGGAAGTAATTTCCGGCAGCAACATCAGGAGGCACGGGTACTGGGGGAGGAGGCGGCTCGTCCCCTGGGGTAAACGGTCCTGCATATGTTGCGATGGGGAAGGTGAGCCGATCATTGAAGCTGCTAAATTGGTGTTGCACTGTGAGCCGTACGGGGCCCAGGTCAACATCCGCCCCTCCGGAGATGTTTCGGGTCGTATAGTTGACCCGTTGGAGGTGGGAAGTGTAGTGGCAACTTTCGCCGCAGGTGGTAGTCGTGTTTTCATCCAGATATGCAAGCTGAGTTGCGCCCGTTCGCGCCTGCCAGTTGCCCTTCACGAACACGTGGACTGGTACCTTCGGCACTTTCAACCGCGCGTATGCGTCACCGAGCCTTCTCTTCACTCCAAAAGTGGTGTGAGAAGGGATGAGATCGGTGATGGGCAGGAGGTCGGGGGACATTACGCCCGCGTAGAACGGATAATTGTCCTGCTGCTGGACGAAGCTGCGCATATCGAGCCCGGCCTTCAGCCATTCGCCGGCTGTGACCTGCGACGCGGCGGAGTAATCATCGCCGCTCAGGACATTGGCTCGGGAAACTACGGTCAGATGGTTCAGTGGTGAGACATACGAAGTTACGGCATCGGCTCCCGCCGACTGCTGTAAGGTGTCATACTCGCCGACCCGGCCCAGAAATCCCGAACCGTCGACAAACCGGTAGGCGCCTGGAGTGATGGAGTAAGCCGAATAAGCTGCCCCCAGTTCCGTTCCCCCAGGATCGCTGTTCCCGCCCGACATGTTCCCACCCGACAGCGGTGGCAGGGTTCCGGAAGACATCATCCCCAGTGCCCCACTAGCAGCGCCAACCGCATACGTCGGCACGTGAGATGGAACTGGGCGCGGCATCGAGGAGGTAGAGACAGTCGAATGCGAGCGCACAAGCGCCTTGGCGGAGCTGGCGGAGGCAGGCTGAGCGGGTTGGGAAGGCACGCCGTAAGGTCCTTTGTCCACGAATCTGCTGCCACCGCTCGGGGTGGCGACATCGGTGCCGTGAATCGATCCGTGGCAGTTGGTGCAGCGATCAGGCAGAGGCGTACCGGCTCCGTTGTGGTGGCCCGTATGGCATTGCAAGCACAACGCAGGCTCACTCACCGACAACAAGTTCGTGTTAGGTGAGCCATGGGCGGTGTGGCAAGTCATGCAGTTTTCCGTCACCGGGGGATGCTGGTAGGCAAATGGCCCGCGATACTGTGCGTGGCAGCTCAGGCAGAGCTGATTCACGTTCGCCGTCCGCAGATTGTTGCCGGCCGGCCCGCCATGTGGATCATGGCAATCCACACAACTCATCTTGCCTTCGCGTAACGGGTGATGATAGGGCAGGCTGAGCTGCGCACCCTCGGTCTGGTGGCACTTGAGACAGGCATCGTTGGTCGCTGACTTTGGCCGGAGTATCACACTGGTCTCCGGCGACACCGACCCGGCAGCGAATGCTCCACGAGTCGCCGTGTCGAAGCTGATCCGACTTTCGTTGGCGGCTTTTAGTGCACGGTCGTGAATCTGGTGACAATCAACGCAGCGCACATGGTTCCCTGAGTGCGATCCACCCGCCCAGTGCCGGACTTTTTCGTCTCGCACGTGGCAGCCCAGGCAAACGCCGTTGGCAACGCCAACCGGGCGCTTCCAAAAACCGACAATTTTGGCTACGTCACCGCCCCCTTCAACGTGAAGGCTGCCGTTGCCGTGACAATCCTCGCACTCCACTCCCTGTTGCTTATGGAAGGCGTGCTGGAAATTCTTGGAGGTATCCGTGTGGCAGGCCGTGCAGGTGTCGCTTCCCACTCTGGATGCGCCGGGGATGTCAACGTAGGTTGCAAACCCATTCGCACGGGCGGGTTTTTGACTCGCCGAAAGCTGTGAAGCGAAGAAGACGAGAAAAAGAAGAAAAAGACCGTATGGCAATGTTCGAACGCGTTCCCGACGAACAGGCAACGCGGTTGAATTGGGGATGCCCGACCGGGTCCACAACAACAAAGTCCCTAGGAGCAAGCTAGAAACAGAGCGGGAATGCATGATGCTCCTCCCCCTATGATTGCTATTGCTGCGTTTGCGTTAAACCAGTTCGAGTGACGCCGCGTGCACCCCAACGCCGTATGTGCGAATCCTTCCGGACGGAATGCTTGCGGTGTACGTGTGGCTCAGGTCAGCAAAGCGGCGGGGAGTGATTCCCGGTGGTGTCGCCAGGTGTCGCGACGCTCGCAGGA
>JBGPJK010000153.1:0-10374 GCA_041485425.1 Terriglobia bacterium
CGTTGTTGAACAGCAGATCTTCGCAGAGATTCTCCTGGTGTTTGGAGCAATAGAAACACAGCTGACAGGGCGCGGAGTTCAGCGCCACCACCCGCATGCCCCGCTTAAAGCCGCGCACGCCGGCGCCAACCTCCTCGATCGTCCCCGCCAGCTCGTGCCCGAAAAGCGCCGGGGGAACAATCATGCGGGCGTGGTAGCCGCGCTGGTATACCTTCAGATCGGTGCCGCAGGTCAGCGCGACCTGTACCTTGATCAGGACTTCCCCCTCGCCCACGCGGGGGATGGGAACCTTCTCGATCTTGACGTCCTCTTTTCCGTACAGGACCGCCGCTGTCATGTGTCCGTTCGCCATCAGTTTCCTTCCCAAGAGCTGCCCGGCTGAATCGCGATCTTCATCGAATCCGGTTGGGGGTGGGCAGCCAAGTTCAAGGCCTCCACGCTGCTGGAGAGAGCAAAGCGGTGACTGATCAAACGTTCCAAGTCCATCTCGCGGTGCATCACGAATCGCACCGATTCCTCTTGCAGCTCGACGGAAGCGCTATAGGACCCCAACAATGTTTTCTCGTCTACGCAAATGGCCGCCGGATCAATCGTCGCTTCTCCGTACACCGTCTGCGCAAATAACAACACCCGGCCGCCCGGACGTACCGCTTCCATGGCGGTCCGAATCAGGCTGTTACCACCGACCGCCAAAATGGCCGCATCGGCACCGCGCCCCTTTGTCCGCTCACGCGCCGCATGCACGGTATCCGCGCACGAAGCATCAATAGCATTCCCCAAGCCGTAGGTTTTACTTATTGTAAGCCTCTGAGGATACAAATCGGAAGTGATTACGGTGGCGCCTGCCCGCTTGGCCAATGCACTCAACAAGATGCCGATCGGTCCCTGACCCATCACTAGAACCGTCTCGCCTGGCTCCAAGCGCACGGTTTAGATCCCCTTCATGCAGGTGTTAACCGGCTCGACAAAACAGGCCTGCTCAAAGGAAATGTTTTCCGGGATGCGAACCGTTCCACGACGCACGATCCAATCCATCACACGAACATATTCTGCGAAGCCGCCACCACTCGGTTCGAAGCCCGCGGTGCAGCCGACTTTCTTGTAGGTCTCACACTGGGCAAAGGTCTTGTGGTGGCAGTAGAAACATTCGCCGCACGGGATGTGGTGAAAGACCACGATCCGGTCGCCGGGCTTGAAGTCGCGCACGCCGCCGCCGGTCGCCGCAACCACACCCGAAGTCTCGTGACCGAAAATGCGTGGCGCCGAATGCGAGCCGGTTGCGATCTTCTTCAGGTCAGTGCCGCAGATGCCGCAGGTGTGCACGCGAACCAGCAACTCGCCGTGGCCGATCTGGGGCACTGGAACGGTTTCCAGGCGAACGTCGTTCACCCCGCGATACACGGCCGCCTGCATGGTGGTGGGGATCGGCCGATGCCGCTCTGCCACCGTGATTTGCGGGGCAATGGCCATCACAACCCTTTCCCTCCTGCAACCTGCTGGCCGGATTCTGCCACTTTAGCTGCGCTGGTATTGCTCAGTGCCTGGCACAGCTTCCCGGCCGCCATCGCGCTATCCCGCGCCAACCGCTGCATGCCTCCCCAAAGCCAAGGCCGCAAGGCCACGTAGGCGAGGAACTTGAGCGCGTGGAAGCGCCCGTCCTCAGCGATGAAGCGCCCGAGCGGCGGCAGTTGCGAGTGGCTGGGATCGGAGATCACCTTGCAAGCCAGAAACTCCACTCCATGCGCCAGGGCGCTGCGGGCCACGGCAGCCGCCTCCATATCCACAGCGTGCGCTCCAAACGCGCGGGCGAGTTTAGTCTTCTGCTCGGCGTCGGCCACCGTCTCAAAGCTGACCAGCACACCCTCTCCGAAACCGGAGTCAGTGCGGCTGCCGTCCCTGGCATCGATCACGTGCCGCGGGGTGAGGGTGTCGCCGGCCTGCAAAAGCGGATCGAGCCCTCCAGCAAATCCGGCGGAAATCACCAGCTCCGGATGGTACAGATTGATGATTGCCTCGGCCGCGCGCCGTGCGGCCGCCGCCCCCATGCCTCCGCACACCAGTGCCATCTGGTCTTTCTCGAAAAACTTGAACGAACGTCCATCGTAGTCTTTGTGGCTCGCCTGCCAGTCCTTGACGAAGGGCCGGATTTCCCGCTCCAGCGCGGCCACGATGGCGACTTTGCATGCAGTTGGCATTCACTGAGAACCGAGCACTGGAAACTGAGATCTGGTTTTCATTTTCTATCCCACGTTTTTCATCCCAAGCTGTGGGGCTTCCCGCTCATGCCCAGCTCTGGAGTTCAATTCACGTACCCATTCCCCTGAAACCACTCCACCGCACGGCGCAGCGCACCGTCCACCGGGACCCTCTTCCAGCCCAGTTCGCGCTCAGCTTTGGCCGAAGAGACAAACATTTTCTTGCGCCCCATGCGCACCGCATCAAGCGTGACGCGCGGCTCCCGGCGCAGTATCACTCCTGTCACCACCGTGTCCACTACGCCACTCGCAAATGCCACCGCATACGGCAGCCTCACCCTCGGCGAGGGCAACCCGGTGATCGCGGCCAGTTTGTCCAGAATCTGTTTCAGCGTCAGGTTCTCGCCACCGAGAATGTAGCGTTCACCGCTCCGCCCTTTGTCCAACGCGGCCACATGCCCCCGCGCACACGCGCTGACGTCCACCAGGTTCAACCCCGTATCCACGTAGGCCGGGAACTTCTTTTTCAGGAAGTCTACGATGATCCGCCCAGTGGGCGTGGGCTTGATATCCCGCTCGCCGACCGGCGTGGTGGGATTGACCACCACTACGTCCATTCCGCTCTTCCCTGCCTCGATCGCAAGCTTTTCGGCCATGAATTTCGAGCGCTTGTAGTGGCCGATCATCCTGTCGAGGGAGACCGGAGAATCCTCATCCGCGGGGTGGCCGTTGGACGTGAAACCCATGGTGGCCACGCTCGAGGTGTAAACCACCCGCCGCACCCGATTGTTGCGTGCGGCCTGCAAAATCGCCCGGGTCCCCTCTACGTTGGCGCGGTACATCTGCTCCGGATCGCGGATCCAGAGCCGGTAGTCAGCCGCCACGTGAAACACAACGTCACAGCCCGCCATCGTCTTTTCCAGCGACGCGGGATCGCGCAGATCACCGACCACGTGCTCCGCCTTCAGCCCCTCGATGTTTTTCGGATTGCTGCTGGAGCGAACCAGCAGCCGCAGCTCAGCCCCCTGCTCGGCCAGAACGCGGGCGACATGGCTGCCTACAAATCCAGTCGCGCCTGTGACGAAAGCTTTCATGCAAGCTCTCAGCCTTCAGCTATCAGCTTGAAAAGATCTGGTGAAAGCTGAGAGCTTCCATCTGCTACTCCAGCTTTTCCGGCTGGAGCGAGATGTCGCTTTCTCCGGCCGCCTTCTTCTCCCAATATTGGCGGACCCACGTTTCCCAGCTTTTGCCGGCGGCCATGTCGCGGCCGGTAAAGGCCAAGGCGGCGATATCGGCGTAGCAGATGGAAGTCTTCGGGCTGCCATCCTTGGGCAACAGGCGCAGGATAGAGTCGGCGAGCGTTCTTCCGGTGCGCCGATCGAAAATGTAGCCTTCTACCTTGCTGCCGTCTTTGCGGGTGATGAGCACATCTCCGCGGTAGTCAAAAGCGTGCTCCAGGGCCGTGAACAACTCCTCCGCACTCGCCAGTTGCGGCACCCATCCTTCCAATTTGTCCCGGGTCGCGCCAGGCACCACCTCCAGCGCGTCTGGATTAGTGATTTCGTTCGCGCCTGCCGGAGTCCGACCTGCTTCTCTCCCGCTCAAACCCGGGTCTCCTCAGCCACATCGGTATTGATCTGCACCAGAGGGTTAAAGGCGTGGACGGGGCGCACCGGTTCACTGAGCAATTCTGTGGCGGCAGGATCTTTGTAAGTACTGGAAATCATCGCCCGCACTGTCTGCCACAAACCACCCAGCGAGCTAAAAGTATGGTTCACCGCGGAAGCTTCGTACCCACTGTGCACCATGCAATTCGCACACTTGGGATTGCCGGATTCCGTCCCGTACCGCTCCCATTCCGTTGTCGCCAGAAGTTCCGCAAAGCTGTCGGCATAGCCGTCCTGAAGCAGATAACACGGCTTCTGCCAGCCGAAAACGTTGAATGTCGGCATGCCCCAGGGAGTACAGGCGTATTCACGCTTCCCCATGAGGAATTCAAGAAATAGCGGCGACATATTGAAGCGCCAGTTCGGCTGCCGGTTCGCCAAGATAGCGCGAAACAAACGTCGCGTGCGCGCGCGGCCCAGGAAGTGGCTCTGGTCTGGCGCCTTGTCGTAGGAGTAACCGGGGGAAAGCATCATGCCTTCGACCCCGAGTGCCATCATCTGGTCGAAGAACGCACGCACGCTCTTGGGATCGGCGCCGTCAAACAGGGTCGTGTTGGTGGTGACGCGGAAGCCGCGCCCCAGCGCTTCCCTGATGCCCTCGAGAGCCTTGTCGTACCCGCCTTCCAGGCAAACCGAAAAATCGTGGTGCTCGCGCTGTCCGTCCATGTGGACGGAGAAGGTCAAGTACTTGCTCGGCTGGAACAAATGAATTTTCTGCTTGAGGAGAAGCGCGTTGGTGCACAGGTAGATGTACTTCTTGCGCGCGACCAGACCCTCGACGATCTCCCCGATCTGCGGGTGCAGCAACGGCTCTCCGCCTGGTATCGCCACCGTCGGCGCACCACACTCCTCGACCGCGTGGAAGCATGCCTCGGGCGTGAGCTGCATTTTCAGCACATGGGCGGGATACTGGATCTTCCCGCAGCCGGCGCATGCCAGATTGCAGCGGAATAGCGGCTCCAGCATCAGCACGAGCGGGTACTGCTTCCGCCCCTTGAGCTTCTGCTTCAGGACGTAAGTTGCCACTGTCCACATCTGCGAAATTGGTACCGCCATGCTCGCCCTCTCCCTGCTCCTGCCAGCCCCAGTTGGAATTGCTGATTCTTTGAAATCGCCGGACCGGCGGGTCTTTCGTTCGACAGTCAACAATTCCTAAGTACCAGTCCCTTGCCCAACCCCCGCCACCACTTTCTTGTAAGTCGTCAGCGCCAGCAGCGGGAAATACTGCCGGTACATGTGGTACTTCAGGTAAAAGACCCGCGGAAAGCCCGTCCCGGTGAACTGCGATTCGTCCCACGAGCCGTTTTTCTCTTGGGTGCGCAGCAGGTAGGCGATTCCGCGCGCTACACAGTCGCTGCGCGTGTCGCTGGCCGCAAGCAAGCCCATGACCGCCCACGCAGTCTGCGATGGTGTGCTTGGCCCCACGCCCTTGGTGGTGGGATCGTCGTAGGAGCCGCAAGTCTCACCCCAGCCGCCGTCGGCATTCTGCATCATGCGGATCCACTCCGCCGCCTGCTGGATGTAGGGCTCATGATGGTCCACACCCATGGCTTCCAGGCCGCGCAGCACCAGCGTGGTGCCGTAAACGTAGTTCACGCCCCAGCGGCCGAACCAGGAACCGTCCGGCTCTTGCTCTTCGCGGATGAACTTCAGGGCCTTCTTCACCGCGGGATGGTTCTTGTCGTAACCGTAGGCGGCCAGCATCTCCAGGATGCGGGCGGTAATGTCGACCGTGGCCGGATCGAGCATGGCATTGTGATCGGCAAACGGAATGTACTGGAACACCATGCGGTCGTTGTTTTTGTCGAACGAGGCCCAACCGCCGTTACGGCACTGCATGGACAAAATCCAATCAATCGCCCGCTGGATGGACTCGCGCTGGTAGCGGCCATTGGGATGCTCCACCTGGCCCAAGCCGAGACAGACCATCGCACTGTCGTCGACATCGGGGTAAAACTCGTTGTTGAATTCGAAGTACCAGCCCCCCGGCTGCCCCTTCTTGTTCTTGACTTTCCAGTCGCCGATGGTGCGCACCTGCTTTTGCAGGATCCAGTCGGCGCACTTCACCAGGCGGGGATCGTTGGCGGGCACGCCGCTCTCGCCCAGGGCAAACAACGCGTAAGCCGTATCCCAGACCGGCGACATGCAAGGCTGCATACGGAAGGTGTCGCCTTCCTCGATGCCAAGTTTCTCGAACTCGTCCAGGGCGCGGATCACCTGCGGATCGTCGACCGAATAGCCGAGGCAGCGCAGCGCAATAATGGCATTCAGCATGGATGGATAAATGGCGCCCAATCCATCGCTCATCTCGAAGTGCTCAAGCATCCACTTTTCCGCCTGCTTCAGCGCGATCGAGCGCAGCGGCCGGATGTGCACGCGCTCCGCCCAGTGCGCCAGGCGGTCCAGCACCAGGAAGAAGTTGCGCCACGAAACCAGCTTCTGGCTCCAGTGCAGATGCATACGCGACTTGTCGCGCCCGCCCACGAAGAGCTCTTCCACGCCCATCTCATCGGGAATCTTCTTGAACGGCTTCTTGGCGTAGCAAATCGAGAGCGGCACCAGGATGGCGCGGGACCACGAAGAAATCTCGTAGATATTGAACCAGAACCATTTCGGAAACAGAACGATCTCCGGCGGGATCGCGGGAACCGCGTCGTAATCGTACTGCCCAAAGAAACAGAGATAAATCTTGGTAAAGGTGTTGACCTCGGTGACGCCGCCCATCTCCAGGATTTTCTTGCGGGCGCGCACCAGCGTGGGATGGTCGGCGGTGTAGCCAGCCAGCTTCAGTCCGAAATAGGCTTTGACGGAGGCACTGATGTTCGATGGCCCGGCGGCATAAATGCTCCAGCCACCGTCTTCGTTCTGCTGCCGCAAGATGTAGCGCGCAGCCTTCTGAAAGCGCTCAGGATCGCCTGTACCCAGCAAGGTGTGCAGCAGGATGTAATCGGACTCAAGCGTGGTATCAGCTTCGAGTTCGCCGCACCAATAGCCCTCTTCGTGCTGCTCGGAAAACAGGTGCTTGCGCGCGCTATCGATGGCCGCCGCGACTCGACTGGCCAAGTCATCGATTTTTCCAAAACGCAACTGGGGTGCCGCAGAACCGGATGGCGAGGGAGAGGCATCGTCCATAGTGAACTCTTACTCCGCGGTCACTCCCGTGGGAGCGCTGGCAATCGCTTCCACAATCTCCGGGGGTAGACCGAACCGCACGTTCTCGGGCATGACCTCGACTTCCTTCACGTTGTCGAAGCCCTTGGTGCCCAGGAACTTCACTACTTCTTCCACCAAGCACTCAGGGGCTGAGGCCCCGGCAGTCAAAGCGATTGTCTTCACGCCATGCAGCCACTCCGGCCTGATGTTGCGGAAGCTGTCGATTAGATGCGAACTGGTGCCCAGATTGCGAGCTACTTCCACCAAGCGGTTGGAATTGGAGCTGTTGTCGGAACCAACCACCAGCAACAGGTCGGCGTCAGAAGCAACCTGCTTGACCGCAACCTGGCGGTTTTCCGTGGCGTAGCAGATGTCCTGGGCAGCCGGTCCCTTGATATTGGGAAACCGCTTCCGCAGGGCAGCAATGATGTCTTTAGTCTCGTCCAGGCTGAGGGTGGTCTGGGTCAGATAGGCGATGCGGTTGGGGTCGGGCACCGTCAGCGATTTTACCTGCTCCGGCGAGCCTACAACCTGGGTCACGATCGGAGCCTCCCCCAGAGTGCCAATCACCTCATCGTGATCGTGATGGCCAATCAGAATGAGCGAGTACCCTTCCTTGGCGAACTTGACCGCCTCCACGTGGACCTTGGTCACCAGGGGGCAGGTGGCGTCAATCACCCGCAGCTTGCGGTGTTCGCTGGCCTCGCGGACTTCCGGAGAGACACCATGAGCGCTGTAAATCACACGCTCGCCCGCTGGAACCTCTTCCACGCTGTCCACGAAGATCGCCCCTTTGCCCTGCAGTTCCTCGACGACAAAGCGGTTGTGAACGATCTCTTTGCGGACGTAGATCGGGGGGCCGAAGGCCTCCAGGGCGATGCGGACAATGTCAATCGCCCGCACCACGCCGGCACAGAAGCCCCGGGGCTTCAACAGCAATAATGTCTTACCATCCTCAAACACAGTTGCTTGCCCTGCTCTCTAGCCTACACTTTTTCCCACGGAAGGTTAGTTAATAAAGTACCGGAAAGAACCCATTTGGTCAATGTAAGCCACAGAAACGCAGGGGATTAGCAGCGGTTGGGGAATATTGGGCAGCGAATGGCTCAGGCGTTCGTTTTCAGCATTTGCTCGGCGTGCTTGCGCGAGGTCTCGGTCAGCTTGGCTCCGCTCAACATGCGGGCGACTTCCTCGGTTCGATCCACGCCCGTTATGGACCGCACCGTGGTACGACTGCGACCACCAGAATCCTTTTTTTCGAGCAGGTAATGATGGTCCGCGAAGGTGGCGATCTGGGGTAGGTGGGTCACGCAAAGCACCTGGTTGGCCTTGGACAGTCCCTTGAGCTTCTTACCAACGGCTTCCGCAGCCCGGCCGCCGATGCCGGTGTCAATTTCGTCGAACACCAGGGTGCGCTGAGCCCCTGAACTCCGCTTCCCGGCGTGATGTACGGATCCGGCCTCCACGCTGGCTTTGAGCGCGAGCATGACGCGCGACAGTTCTCCGCCGGAGGCAATGTGCTCCAGTCGCCGCAGCGGTTCGCCTGGGTTGGTGGAGATCATGTAGACCACCTGGTCGAAGCCCGAGGCGGTCCAGTTCCCTTCCTCGTCGGTTCCGCTCACTTCGATGTGGAAGTGGGACTTCATGGCCAGGTCGTTGATCTCGGCTTCCGCCAACTTCTCCAGCTTCCGCGCCGCCTCATAACGCTTCTTGGAGATGGCGCGGGCGGCGCGCAGGTAGTGCTCAGCGGCTTGCGCCAGCTGGGCTCGTAGTTGGCGGAGAACTTCATCTTTGTTCTCCATCTCCGAAAGCTTGCGACTGACTTCGTCCCCGAAGTGAACCACGTCCTCCAGCGTGGGACCGTACTTGCGCTTGAGCCGGTCAATGGCTGCGAGGCGGTCTTCCACTTCCGCCAGGTGCTCGGGCGATGCATGAATACCGCCAGCGTAATCGCGCAGGGTGGCCCCCACGTCTTCCACGCTGATGCGGGCCGATTCGAGCGTCGCCGAGGCCTCTTGAAATTTGGCCTCGTAGCGGGCCAGTTCTTCTATCTGCTTCTGCGCGGCGCGTAGCGAAGAAGATGTTGAAGCACTGCCTTCGTAAAGCAGATCGAAGGCGTTCATGGCTGAGGTGTATATCTTCTCGGCGTTGGCCAGGACGCGCTTTTCAGCCTCCAGGCGTTCGTCTTCCCCCGGCTGCAGCTTGGCGTCGTCGATCTCACGCTTCTGAAACGTCCAAAGATCAAGCAGACGCAGGCGGTCCTGCTCGTCGCGCTCCAGTGCCTGAATGCGGTTCGCGATGTCCTTCCAATTCGAGAACGCTTCGGCCGTGGCATCGAGCGGGGTCCCGGAGAAGGTGTCGAGCAGACCGAGGCGCGCCGCAGCATCGAATGAGAGCAGCGATTCGTTCTGCGCGTGAATCGTAGCGAGATACGGAGCCAGTTGGCGCAGTACGGCAACCGTCGCGGGCTGATTGTTGACAAATACCCGCCCTTTGCCACCCGCCGCAATCTCGCGCCGCAAAATGATGGATTCGTCTTCGCTGTCGATGCCGTTGGTTTCGAGGATCTGGGCGGCCGTTTTCTCAGCCCCGCCTTCCACCTCGAACACGGCCGAGATAACGGCCCGGTCCGCACCCGCACGAATCAAGTCCATAGAAGCCTTGTCGCCAAGGAGAAGGGCTAGAGCGTCGATCAGGATGGATTTCCCCGCGCCGGTTTCGCCGGTCAGCAGGTTCAGGCCAGGGGCAAACTCCACCGCAAGGTTATCGATGACCGCGTAGTTTTCGAGCCGCAGTTCGACGAGCACCAGGAGTCCTGAGTCGCAGGATTTGAGCCGAGGATAGCATGAAAATCAGTTGTCAGTTGCCAGTGGTCCGTTCTCAGCCTGAGGTCTCCGACATCCTGGTAGGAGCTGCGGGTTGATGCATGGGATTCGTCTGCGAAACAGTCCTCTAACCTTGGTCTATAATCGAAACAAAGCATTCTCCAAAACACAATGCATTTTTCTCTATTGCTGGGTGTGTTCGTCGGCGGCGAAATCGTTGACCTGGTGCAGGAAACCGGCGCCGTCGCCAAGGTTGTCCTCCTTCTTCTTCTCGCGTTCAGCCTGGTGTCGTGGGCCATCATCCTTTCCAAGTGGAGCCTGTTGCGACAGGCGAGGGTGCAGAGCGGGCGCTTCGCGCGCGCCTTCCGCAAGGCACAGCGCCTGCAGGACGTGGCCGCAGTCGCTGAACAGTTTCGTCCCAGTCCGCTGGTGGGAGTGTTTGAAGGCGGATTTGAGGAGTACCGGCGTCAGGGCGGAGTGTCTACGGGCGTGGCCAGGAACGCGACCGCGATTCAGCGTGCCATGCAGATCGCC
>JBGPJK010000154.1:0-10339 GCA_041485425.1 Terriglobia bacterium
CTGGACGCATCGCCGAATGGCTGCGAAGCGGAGGGGAATTAGGGCACGCCACTCCGGGTACCAGGTGGCTATGGTTGAGCAACTATACCCGGTCGTACTGAAGCTGTCCATGTGAAGGGGATTTCACATGGCCTCGAAAGGAGCCACGGAAGGCTCTGGGGAGGATTCACTAGAACCCATACTCTGGCATCGAGCCACTTTCCGCGAACCGCGTTGTGTCAGGCGTGATCTGCGCCGCCGCGTCCACCTGGCTGAGCCGCCGATTCCTGGGCTGTTATCTCTCTTAAAGCTTTATCACTACCTGGCCGATATACCAAAAAGCGGGCGTACGAGGAAGACACAACAGACACTTCGTCTAGCGGAGAATGAATACCGCGTCATGAACAGCATACGTGCCCTCATCGTGGACGATTCCTCGGTCATGCGGAAGATCGTGGAGCGCTCGCTGCGCCAGGCGGGCATCGACCTGACCCAGGTATTCGAGGCCGGGAATGGGGCCGAGGCGCTTGCTGTCCTCAAGGCAAACCGGGTCGATCTCATCCTTTGTGACATCAACATGCCGGTGATGGACGGGCTGGAGTTTGTCAAGCAGCTTTCCGGAGTCGAGAACGCGAAAGACGTGCCCGTGGTCATGATTACGACCGAGGGCAGCGAGTCTCATGTGGTGCAGGCCTTGGCCTGCGGCGCCCGCGGCTACATCCGCAAGCCGTTCACGCCGGACCAGGTCAGGGAGCAGGTCATCCCTGTTCTGGCAGGGAAACCATGAAGTCCGTGAATGAATTGCCTGCTGCCAACAGGAGCCACGAGGACTGGGTTCCGTTAATGGAACTGGCCACGCGCGAAGTGTTTGAGATGATGCTGGGTTGCCAACTGGCTGTGCCGGAAATCGCGGTGGACGGGCCTTTCGATGCCACGTCCATGGTGGGGCTGGCCGGAAAAGTGTGCGGCATACTGACTTTCTCTTGTGGTGCCAAGTCGGCTACGCTCATGGCGTCAAAGATGCTAGGCGTGGAAGCCGTAGAGGGCAGCCGGGAGGTGTTGGACGCACTCGGTGAGATTTGCAACATGGTGGCTGGCAACTTTAAGAACAAGGTTGCCGGACTGGGTGAAGGCTGCATGCTCTCCGTGCCCACCGTAATCACCGGCAAGAACTATAGTCTGCACTCTCTGGCGGACTCTGCTGCCCTTGAAGTCAGGCTGCTGTTCGAAAGCATGCCCATTGTCATCTCCCTCCGGACTCACAGTTAAAGACAGTCCGATTAAGAACCGGCGCCAGGGTGAGCGCTGGAGTTTTCTGGGCTCGAGACCGCCTTCAGTGCCGCTTCAGGTTCTCGCCGGTACTGACCCGAACACTGTGGACACCAACGCGTGGATCTCTTCGATAGCTTCATCGAGTTCAAACGTGAACCGCACCAGGTCCACACCTTCCAGATCGCGGTGTTCCTTCAACAGAATGGCCCATGCGGGGTCGGAGATCAAGTCTGCCTTGTGCCGCTCATAGTAGCCGTAACCCAGGCCGCGCATGCGGCAGAGCAGGTCGCTCAGGTGCACCAGAGCCACCAGCGGCTGCGCCTTCTCGCTTTGCTCGATGGCATGATGATATGCGATCACCTCGATGATATCGTCGGCCAGTTTCCATTTTTCAGCCAGCGCCTGCCCGGTCTCGCAGTGCGTGAATCCCATGGTGGCCTGTTCCGCCTCGTCCAGCGGAATCTCGTCCTGGCAAGCACGCTCCATCGCCGTGGTGAATTCTTTGGGAAAGGCCAGGCAGTTCACCATGAACCCTATATCATGCAGCAGCCCCGCCATATAGGCCTTCTCCCCATCCGCAGCGGCCAACTTCTCGCTGAATTTCCGGCACACCATGGCGCACCCCAGCGAATGTCTCCAGAAGATGGCCGGATCTAACACCCACTTTTTCGCTGGGAAAGCCTGCCCCAGGCAACAGGTAAGAAGAATGGTTTCGACGCGACGCAGACCCAGGCTGATCACCGCTCCCTTGATGGATTTGGGCGACTGCGCCAGGCCGAACAGGGGGGAGCCAGCCACGCGCAGGCATTGCGCGGCAATGGTGTTGTCGTAAGATATCAGGCGCACCACTTCGTCCACCTTCACTTCCTCCGCGGAATTGCTCAACAACTTCAGCAAGGGCAGAAAAACTGCCGGGATGGCGGGCATGGTTTCGATGTGCTGCACACGCTCACGAATCGTTGCGGTGAAGGATGCGGTCATAGCTTGCCACTCTTGAGGGATGGTTTCCAATACGCGATGGTCCCGGGAAAATGGACCAGGTGAAACTGGTCATTCAATTTCATCAGAGATTCCGAGGTCCCGAGAAAGAAATAACCGCCGAAATTAAGGTTATTGAAGAAATGGTTGATCACCTTCGTCTTCGACGCGCCATCAAAATAGATCAGCACGTTGCAGCAGAAAACCAGGTCCATACCCTTCATGAAAAGCACCTTGGAGTCGTCCTGCAGGTTCAGACGGCTGAACGTGATCAGCTTTTTCACCTCCGGGCGCACCTGCAGCTTCTTCTCATCGACGGTCGAGAAATATTTGCGCTTGAAGTAGTCTGTAGTCGAGCGCAGCGCGTAGTCACCATATATGCCGGCCTTGGCGGTTTCCACGGAACGGTCGTTCAGGTCTGTGGCGAGAATCTCCACCGTCCAGCCTTTCAGTAAACACTCACTTTCCTCAAGCATGTTCATGGCCAACGTATAGGGCTCTTCCCCGGTGGAGCAACCCGCACTCCAGATGCGCAACCTCTTCCCTGCCTGCTTGGCTTTGTCCGCTGCGATTTCGGGGAGGATTACTTTGCGCAAGGCGTCGAGCTGCGGCTGGCTGCGGAACAGGCAAGTCTCGCCGATGGTGATTTCGTTCAGCAGTTGCCGAAGTTCCCCATCGCGGCTGAGATGCGCAGTGAGATGGTCCCAATACTCGCGCGGGCTCCGTGCCCCCAGCTGCTTCATTCGCCGTTCGCAGCCGTCGGCTAGAAGGTAAAGCTTTTCCTCGGCCTTATAGATACCCGAAACCTTGTACACCAGGTCGCGGATCTGGTGGAAGATGGGGTCAATAGGTTGAGCGCTTCTGGTGGGACCAAGTTTCGCGGCAGGGGGTTGGGGTCCATTCCTCATTTTGCTGGAGACTCCAAGCTTGCGTGACTGGCCCAGTTGGACATATCGCGAGGCCCAGGGCTCCCTAGAACCCGGCTTGTGATCGCCGACGCCAACTGATCCAGCGGATAGACCCCATCGGCCTGGCCCGCCGCATACACCATGCCAGGCATCCCCCAGACAACCGAGGAGCCTTGGTCTTGAATGATGACCTCGCCGCCTGCCTCACGAATCTGGCGCGCACCGATCAGGCCGTCCGAGCCCATGCCGGTCATCACCACGCCCAGAACATTTGCTCGACAAACCGCTGCCACGGAGCGAAACATCACATCGACCGCCGGCCTGCAGGAGTGTTCCGGTGGATTTTGGTTGAGGTCCAGGCACTGGTTCATGCCGACACGGGCCACGGTCATGTGGAAGTTTCCGGGCGCAATCCAGGCGTGTCCGGGGGACAAAACGACGCCCGCGCTGCCCTCTTCCACCGCAATCACGGAATGGCTGGCCAGCCGCTCCGCCAGCAGGCGGGTGAAAATTGGCGGCATGTGCTGCACCACCACGATGGGGACGGGAAAGTCCTTCGGAATCCGCGGCAGGACTGCAGCCAGCGCGTTCGGGCCGCCCGTGGACGTGCCGATGGCAACGATTTCGATGCGCCGGCTGGACGGCGCCCGAACCAGCACTGCGGAAGGTGACGGCGGCCAGGACTTGAGTTTCAGAGGGGCGCCAGCACACAGTGCTTTGATTTTGGGAATGAGCTCAGCGCGGATCGCTTCGATGGCGACGGCGCGGCTGCCCGTATAGCTGGGTTTGGTGGCGTAGTCCGCCGCCCCCAGAGACAGCGCATCCAGAGTCGCCGCCGCCCCGCGCTCGGTGAGCGCGCTGAACATGATGACCGGCATCTGTGGATACCGCTTGCGCACCTCGGCAAGCGTCTCCAGGCCGTCCATCACTGGCATCTCGATGTCGAGCGTGATCAGATCGGGATTGAGCAGTGGAAGTTTCGCCAGTGCGATTCGTCCGTCGCTGGCCGTACCCACTACCTCCAGCGCAGGGTCTCCCGACAAGGTGTCAGAGAGCAGTCTGCGAATCACCACCGAATCGTCCACCACCAGGATGCGTATGGCAGCCATTGCCGAGTTGTCTCCGTCTGCTTCCTGTCAGCCTGCCGACTTGCCTGAGGGTTTATGAGCCGGCGTGCGCTGCCAGGCTCTTGGCCGGTGTGCCGGCTGCCGCGGCATTTGCATTGCCATTGGCGTTAATCTTGAATTGCTCGACCAAGCGACGCAGTTCGGCGGACATCTCCACCAGTTGCTGTGCTGCCTTGTGCGTATCACTGGCTCCGCGCGAGGTGCTCTCCGCCGCCTGGGCGACGCCCGCGATATTGCTGGTGATCTCTCCACTGCCCTGCGCCGCTTCGCTGACATTGCGCACCATCTCGTTGGTGGTGGCGTTCTGCTCCTCCACCGCCGTGGCAATCGTGTTGGAGATCCCATTGATCTGGTTAATGACCTCGCTGATAGTGGCAATGGCCTCGACGGCCGCCTTGGTATCGGTCTGGATGGCCTCGATTTTGCGGCTGATGTCTTCGGTGGCTTTGGCGGTCTCCTTGGCCAGTTCCTTGACTTCGTTGGCGACCACGGCGAAGCCCTTGCCGGCCTCGCCGGCACGGGCGGCTTCAATGGTGGCATTGAGCGCCAGCAGGTTGGTCTGCTGCGCAATCGAGGTGATGACCTTGATGACCTGTCCGATCTCGGCGGAGGAATCACCCAGATGAGCCACGGTGGCGTTGGTGGTTTCGGCGGCCTTGACGGCGGCAGTAGCGACTTTGGCGGCTTCGGTGGCGTTCTTGGCGATTTCCTTGATGCTGGCACCCATCTGTTCGGCTCCAGTGGCCACCGTCTGGAGGTTTTGGCTGACCTGCTGCGCCGCCTGCGAAACCACGTTGGCCTGGGCCGAGGTTTCTTCGGAATTGGCGGTGATCTGCTGGCTGTTGATGGAAACCTGATCGCTCGCGCTGGCTAGTTGCTGGGCATTTTCCGCGATCGCCAGGATCATGCGTTTCAGGCTGACACTCATCTTGTTGATCGCATTGGCCAGGTCGCCGAGTTCGTCCTCACCGCTGACTTTCATCTCGTCCCGGGTCAAATCACCCGCCGCAATGGCCTCGGCCTGGGCCAGAACCGATTGTGTGGTGCCAGAGATGCGCCGGCTCACGAAAACAGCGACCAAGATGCCGATGGTCACCGCCGCGAGTGTCGTTCCTTCCATGGTCAGGTTCATCAAGCGGGTATCGGAATTCAGGCTTTGTTTGTTCTCCCGCAGCAGCGCGACGAAGGAATCCGCCATATCTCCGAGGGGTTTCTTGATCGCCTCGGCGATGACCGTGGCCTGGTCGGCAAATTCATTGCCGGCGCGGACAACCGCGGCGCGTTCGCTGCCGGCCGCGCGACCCATTGCTTCTTCCTGGACCTGCCGGAGGTTGGGAAGTTGCTTCTTGACCTCGACGAGCAGGTCGCGGTTTTGTTGCATGGCCCATTGGGGCGCCAATTCGTCCATTCGCGCAACATCCTTCTCGATGTCTGCCCAGGCCGAATCGAAAAGCTTCTTCGCGAACTCCCTCCGGGCCGTTTCTGTGCCCGCAAGCACAACCTGACTACCCTTGCTCTGCGCCTGATTCAGGTCCTTCTGCAAGTTCCTGCAAGTTTCGAGAGTGGGCATGCTCACTCCAATCGCGCGATCCTGACTTGTCTTGATTGCATTCGCCTGTAGATAGGTGAGCGTGGTGTCGACGACGATCAAGCCGAGAATCACTCCAAAGCCCAAACCCAATTTCCTTCCCAGTGTCAGTCTCATTTCATTCCCCTTAAGAGCTTTGCGAATTCAAAACTGTGAAACCATTTTCCATCGGGCCGCACGGGCACAACCGACCGTGCCCCTGACCTGCAAGACGCCGCGCTACTCGCTGGCCGCAGTCTCGGCCAAGTCGGTCATCTGGCAGGCTTTTTCCGTGTCGAGCACATGCATCAGCGGGCCATTCAGCTTGTGCACTCCGAGGATCATGGTCCGGACCATGCCGCGGAGGGTTGCAGGCGGGCGCTCGAAGGTGGCCTCCCCGACCTCCACCACATCTCCGATCTCATCGACCAGCAGGCTCACGGCGCCATCCTCGGTACGGACCACCACGTTCATTGGGGGCAGACCCGGTGGGCGCGGCTCCAGTTCCAGTCGCCGCCGCAGATCGACCGCAGTGACAATTTGTCCGCGCAGGTTGATCAGGCCGCTGACCACTTCCGGCGCCAGCGGAACCTTCGTCATCTCCAGAGAACGAATGACTTCCTGGACGCTTTTCAATTCCACCCCGAACAGCAGCTTGTCCAGATAGAACGTACAAAACTGTGAAGTGTGCGCCATGGCTTAGTTCGCGACCGCCGCCGCTTTCATGGTAGGGCCAGGCTGCCCCGCAAACCTCACGCCTGCACTTTGCAGAATGGCCGGGATATCGAGCAATTCCGTGATCCGCTCGCCGATCACAGCTGAATAGAGAACGGCCGGCCGGGTCGCTGCCGACCTCACGTCCGCCCGGTCTTCGACAATGTCCAGAATCCGTTCCACGACCAGGCCGAAGGAGCGTCCATCGTGATGCAGCACCAGCACCTGAATCGGTCCTGAATCCAGCGCCGGCGGAGCTTGCAGGGCTCGCAGTTTATTGCGCCGCTCTTCCAGCACTACATTGAGACGAATCAAGGGCAGGATCTGGCCGCGATACTGAGTCACCCACTGGCTGCCCGACATTTCCACTTGCGCCACCGGAAACTCCTCCAGCCGCGCCAGAGTGCTGAGCGGTATGGCCATGCGGGAATCGCCCGGACCCGCGAAGAGCAGGAAGGTTTGCTTTTCTCCAGCAGTCGCCGCCGATTCCGTGGCTTTTTCAGGCAGGACGCGGTCCCTGGTTTCCGTAACCACGTTGGCGCGCTGCGCCAGGCCGAGCACGTCCAGGATGAGCGCTACTTTGCCGTCGCCCATGATGCTTGAGCCGGCAAAGGTCTTAACCGTCTTGAGCTGTTTGCGCAGCGGCTTCACCACAATTTCTTCGGTGTCGTTGATCTGGTCCACCACCAGTCCGAATTGGCGCTCATCGGCCTGCAGCACGACGATGTTGATGGCGCCGTCCTTTTCCGCCGCGGGGCGCGCATCCGCGGCCAGTTTCAGCTCCCGGCTGAGATACACCAGAGGCAGCAGACGTCCGCGCAGCCGGTATACCGGCGCGCCATGGACCAATTCGATGCCGGTTCCCGTCTCGTCGGCCTCGAGCCGCACCAGTTCGAGCAAGCTCACCTGGGGAATGGCGTAGCGATCGCCGCCGCAGGTTACAACCAGCGCGGGGATGATGGCCAAGGTCAACGGAATCTTTACCCGGACGGTGGTGCCCCGGCCCAGGGTGGACTGAACGTCCACGGTACCGCCAATCTTTTCTACATTCGTCTTCACCACATCCATACCGACGCCGCGGCCGGACACGTTGGTCACCTTTTCCGCGGTGGAGAATCCGGGAAGGAAGATCAAATTGAAGATTTCCCGCTCCGGCATGTGTGCTGCTTGTTCGGCGGTGATCACTGCGCGTTCGACCGCCTTCTTGCGGATGCGCTCCCCGTTCAACCCGGCGCCATCGTCGCTGATCTCGATATTGACCTGCCCGCCTTCATGAAAGGCGCGCAGAATCAGGCTTCCGGTTCGATCCTTGCCTGCCTTCACGCGATCTTCGGGAAGTTCGATACCATGGTCCACGGAATTGCGCACCAGATGCGTGAGCGGGTCCTTGATCGCCTCGATGATAGTTTTGTCGAGTTCGGTCTCTTTACCCTCCATCTCGATGGCCACTTCCTTGCCACAACTGAGCGCGACGTCGCGCACCGTCCGCGGAAACTGGCTCCAGATGTTGCCGATGGGCTGCATGCGGATCTTCATTACCTGTTCTTGCAGTTCGGTGGTGATCAGGTTCAGACGTTGCGTGGCGGCAAGAAAGCTGGTGTCCTTCATGCGGTTAGTGAATTGCAGGACCTGGTTGCGCGCCAGGACCAGTTCACCCGCCAGATTCATCACCTTGTCAAGCAAACCCACATCCACTCGAATGGTGCTGTCCGAGGCTCCTCCCTGCCCGCGTGATGACTGCTGGATGCGCAGGGCATCCACTACATCGGCCGGCCGCGCCGCGCCCTGTTCCACCAGAATCTCGCCCAAGTGACGCGGGTCGCCCTTTGCTTGCAGTTCGATCGCACGGTGGACCTCTGAGGCTGCGACGCCGGCCCGCTCCATCAAGATGTCACCGATTCTCGGGGCTGGCGCCTCGGCCGGTTCAGAATCCGCACTCTTCGCCGCCGCCTCAGGGGGCTGCTGCAGGCGGGTCAGCGTGGCAATCAGCTTTGCGTCATCGCGCTCGCCCTCCTGGCCGGCCGTCTCGATATTGCTCAGCATCTGGCGGACGGCATCCACCATGCCCAGCAACGCCGTGGTAAGTTCCGGATTGAGCGTGAGTTGCCCGTCCCGAAGCCGAGTCAGCAGGCTTTCCCCAACGTGGGCAACTTTTTCCAGCTTGTTGAAGCCCAGAAATCCGCACGTGCCCTTGATGGTGTGAATGGTACGAAACACGCTGGCCAGCGCGTCGCGATCATGGGGATTTTTCTCCAAACCGACCAGTTCCCGGTCCAGCCGGTCCAGGTTCTCGTAACTCTCGACCAGAAAATCTTGGACGATGTCGCTGTCGCTCATCGCTACCGCTCCTTTCCAGGTTAGGAGTGATTCCCCCATGGACCGGCAGGCTATCTGTCCCTGCCTGCGCCTTCTTGCGCCTTCAGGAGCGTGCCTCCCTTGGGTGAGCGAGGTTCCATATCGCAGGGACACAGTCCCTCTTCTCTAGTGGTCTATCGTCCGTTCAGCGATTTCCATTAGGCAGCCCCTTCCCCCTGGCCGGAGGCCGGACACGAGGAGTCTGTGTGGCGCAAGCCACCTGGCCATGAAAAAATGGCATGGGGATAGCTCCAAAATAGCCGCGGGAGCGGGGACTTCAAAAAAGCGGCCACGGATTACCCGGATCTTCACGGATGAGGACTGAGCGCAACACCTCAAAACAGATCCGGGTTCATCCGTGAACCCGTGGCGACAGACTTCGCGCGCGAGGGCGCCCGCGCTTACACGGGATCTGGCTATTTCGGCTAGGGCAGTTCTCGAGTTGCTGTATGGGGAAGCCAGGAACGGGAAGGGCACGGCTTCAGCCGTGCCGCCAGGGGCTGCAACGAGTTCCGGCTTTAGCCGCTGAGGGTACGCACTCTACACCATCACGAGAACCGTTCTAGGGGACGATGCGCAGACACGGGTGTCCCAGAGTTTCTTCTCCTGCATGAAGTGGGGACTCCAACTCCCAAGGTGGGAAAAGCGGCAACGCGTTCGACAGGCCAGCGTCGGCCCCATCCACTTACACTTCCGGAGACGCTTGGATGTACGCTCGCATCATCCGAACTTCATGATCCTTTTCGCTGAGGTCATGGAGCAGGATGTCGCGCAGGGAGACGATCCCTCGGAGTTCCTTGCCTTCGCAGACCGGTAGATGGCGGAAACCGTGGCGCCGCATCAAGAGCATGCAGTTCTCCAGGCTTTCGTCCGGACTTACCGTGAGCGGGTCGTCGGTCATGACCTCCTCGACCCGAGTGGCTCGAGGGTCGCGTCCTTCGACCACCACGCGCTTCATCAGGTCGCGCTCGGAAAAGATGCCTACCAGAAGGCCGTCGCGAAGTACTGGCACCGCGCCGATGTTGCGTTCCACCATCGCCTGTGCCACCTCGAGCACGGTCTGGTTGGCATCGGCCCGATGCGTATCCTGCGTGTTAATCAAATCGTAAACATGCATCGTCTCACCCCCGGAATTTCACTCCGAAGCAACGCGGGCGCGAGTATATGACGAAACCCGGCCAATGAAAAGAGGAGAATTACGTATGCAGCGTTTGACGTTCCCTACAGCTCCAGATTGGTCCGGACACGGTTTGCCTGCCTTCGTGCAACTTCGTGTCCTTTGTGGTTGTGGTTCTAGAAAAGCTGATAACCACAAAGGACACGAAGGTATACAAAGGAACAGGGTGGACCTAGGCCGCTCCAATGAAAACGAAGTACGAGCATGCCCAGAGCGCCGTGGGAATGCTTCCGCGCGCCCGCGCCGTAAGAATGATGTTGTA
>JBGPJK010000155.1:0-10293 GCA_041485425.1 Terriglobia bacterium
ACCGCCAACGTGACCCAGTCCGCCGTGGGGGACAAGCGCGGTCTGTGGACCACCGTCATCGCGTCCGCCATCTTCATCTTCGACTAGCGAACTGTAGCGCCGGCGTCCCGCCGGCTGTCGCGGGGGCGTCTCGCCCCCGCCCCTGCGGACAATCGAACCCCGCTGGCAAACCTACTTCCTCACCCCGACCTTCTCCTTCTTCCCTCTGCGCTCACCGTTTTTGTTCTTCCCCAGCCGCTCCAGCACCGCCGCCACAATCAGCGGCAGGCCCACGGTAGCGTCCACGAACACCTCACCAAACTTCCCGCCCTCGGCTGGAGGCACGAACTTGCCCCACGAAACTGCCTCGCTGTACGGACTGCCCGACAGCCCACCCCAGTACACCGGCTCCGGACAAATTCTCAACCCGTAGTGGTACCGCTTCAACGGGACATTCTCCCCCATACGCCGGTGTCGCAACTCGATGAAGGGACCAAACTGCTGCGACCAGTTGCGGGGCACACCCCCGCCGATGGTGAAGATGCCCAGCCGCGTCTGCCGCAGCAGAGTTGCTGCGAAGTGCTCCAGGTCTTCAAAGGGATCAAAGCGCAGCTTGTGCCGGCCGGTAGATTCGCGCAGCCGGTTGCTAAGCGCCACGTCCAGGCCCAACTCTGAATCCGTAAACGCGGGCACGAACACCGGAACGCCTTTCTCGTAGGCTGACTTCAGAATCCCCCGCTGGCCCTTGGCGTGTTGGGCCAGGTACGCCCCAATTGCGTGATTCAGCTTGTAGGAACACATCACCTCGTTGTGGTCCCAGCCCTCCAGGACTTGGGACATCACTTCTTCCACCTCGTCGAGGTTCTGCTCCGGCTCCAGCGTGTCGTACACGCGGTTGTAGCCCTGCTGGTAGAGTTCCTCGTCCGACACCTCCGGGTTGTAGCGGAAGTGGGCTCGCCCCGTGGCCTCCACCAGACCATGCGCCATGAGCGCGCCGGTGGAGACAATCGCGTTTACGATGCCGCGGTCGATCAGGTCCGTGATGACCAATCCCTGCTTGGCCACGGTCATCGCACCTGCCAGGGTCATCACCACGAAGCAATCCTTGTCGCGGGCCATGGCTTCGAGCACGTCGGCCGCCTCGCCCACTTGCCGGCCGGTGAATGCGGTCTTGGCCATGGCGCGCACCAGGTCATCCACCGAGTGCACCCGGCTGAGGTCGAGTGGTTCCAGCGGGATCAACCGGTCTTCGATGGGATCGTGCAGCTTGCGCTCAATGCCCGCACCGTCATGATTGGTGTGCTTCACCATCGCACCTCCATTCCCAGTTTTTCGCGAAGCATTACTTTACTAGAACGGTAGTCCGGAGTCAGTAGTCAGGAGTCAGGCGTCTGCGAATGCCACTCGTCATTGAAGGTCTTAGCTGACTCCTGACTGCTCGCCCTCTGTTATCCTATCTCCCGAACCAAACCAAGGAGACCCAGCTTTGCCGCCTGAGAAATTCCGCGTCGGATTGGTGCAGATGTCGATGACACCGGACCCGGAGAAGAACCTGCAACACGCCATCGACCGTATCCATCGGGCTTCGGCGCTCGGCGCCCAGGTAGTCTGTTTGCCGGAACTGTTCCAGACGCAGTATTTCTGCCAGCGCGAAGACGCCGCGCTATTCGATCTTGCTGAGCCGATTCCTGGCCCAACCACGACCAGACTGTCGGAAGTGGCCAGACAGCTCCGCATCGTGCTGATCACCTCACTGTTTGAGAAGCGCGCTCCCGGCGTCTATCACGATACGGCCGCTGTTTTCGACGCCGACGGCTCGCTGCGTGGCCTGTATCGCAAGATGCACATCCCCGACGATCCCCTCTATTACGAGAAGTACTACTTCACGCCCGGGGACCTCGGCTTCCGCGCCTTCGACACCGGCGTCGGCAAAATCGGCACGCTGGTTTGCTGGGACCAGTGGTATCCGGAGGGTGCGCGCCTGACTGCGTTGCAGGGGGCGCAGGTGCTCTTCTATCCCACCGCGGTCGGCTGGCACCCCGCCGAGAAGACGGAATTCGGCCCGGCCCAGCACGATGCCTGGCGAACTATCCAGCGCTCCCATGCCATCGCCAATGGCGTGTACGTGGCGGCAGTCAACCGCGTCGGCTTCGAAAACGGCGACATTCGCGGTAACCAGGCTTCCGGCGCCGGCCTGGAATTCTGGGGAGGTTCGTTCCTGTGCGATCCCTTTGGCCGCGTGATCGCCGAAGCCTCCCACAACAAAGAGGAGATCGTCGTCGGCGAAGTGGACCTGAAGGCGCTGGAAGATATACGGCGCAACTGGCCGTTTCTGCGCGACCGCCGTATCGACAGCTACGCGGCAATTACGAGTCGGCTGATTGACTGAGGACCGCCCTCTCCCATGGCTGCACGCTCACCCCATACTTCGAGCGATACTTTAAGTCCGGCGTCCGGCGGCCGCATGCCCGCGGAGTGGGAACCCCATGCCGCCACCTGGCTGGCTTGGCCCCACTACCGCGACGACTGGCCGGGAAAGTTTGAGCCGATCCCTTGGGTATACGCCGAAATCATCCGCAGTCTGGGGCGCTGCGAACGGGTGGAGTTGATCGTCAACGACGCGGTCTCCGAAAAGCGCGCCCGCAAGGTCCTGGAACGCGCTCATGCGCTCAGCGAGAATGTACGCTTCCACCGCTGGCCCACGAACCGCGTCTGGACCCGCGACTCCGGCTGCAGCTTCGTCGTCCCCGAGGACACTTCGGATATGTCATCCCGCGCGCAGTCGAGGGACCTTGCGTCTCGCAGCCAGCTCCTCGCCGTCAAATGGCGCTTCAACGCGTGGGCCAAATACCCCAACTGGCAGCACGATGAAAAGATTGGCACTCAAATGGCAAGGGCCGCCGGCGCCCACGAACTCCGCCCCATGTTCGGGAAGCACCGCCTCGTGCTCGAAGGTGGCTCGATCGACGTCAACGGACGAGGCACTCTGCTGACCACCGAAGAATGCCTGCTGAGTAAGGTTCAACCGCGCAATCCCACCATGTCGCGCGCCGACTACGAAGCGGTTTTTGCCGATTATCTGGGGATCAAGAACGTGATCTGGCTAGGCTCTGGCATCACGGGCGACGACACTCACGGCCATGTGGACGACATCACGCGCTTCGTTACGCCCGACACCGTGGTCACCGCGGTCGAGTCCAATCCCAATGACCTCAACTACGAACCGTTGCGCGAAAACATCCGCCGCCTGCGCGCGGCCACCGACCAGGATGGTAAGTCTCTCGCCATCATCGAACTTCCCATGCCAGCCCCAGTCATCTTTGCAGGGCGCCGCCTGCCTGCCAGCTACGGCAACTTCTACATCGCCAACGGGGTGGTGCTGGTGCCGGTCTTCAACGACCCCAATGACCGCTTCGCGCTGGACATCCTCGCCGACCTCTTCCCCGACCGCGAAGTCGTCGGCATCTACTCCGGAGATCTGATCTGGGGGTTCGGCGCCCTGCACTGCATGACGCAGCAGCAACCGGCGGTGGTTTGATAGTCGAAGAGATGTAGAGAATGAATTCTCAACTACCGTCCCGTCTGTGATGACTAACATCAAGGCGATCGCGGGTCGAATGGCGGGAATTAAACTCGGAATGAGCCGAGACCGGTGCGCTCTGCAAGTGTGGTAAGAAATTGGCCCAGTCCTTCGACCTTTGCCGGCCCGCCCTGGGCCATGTCTTTGCTTCCGCCGCCGCGGCCGCCGAGTTGTGCCAGGGCTTCTTTCATGAGCCCTCCCATGTCGAATGGTTGTCCGGCGGATTCGGCAAACACCAGGGCCGGCTGGCCTGAGGTTGCGCCGAGGAGCGCGATCACATTGGAACTCTGGCGGGTCAGCCTCTGCGCCAGCAGCTTGATGAACGTCAGATCGCGATCCGCGTAGGTGCGAATCACGATCCTGCGGCCACCGCTCTCGGGCGTTTCCGTCAGCAGGCGGGCGGCGTGCAGGTCGGCCAATTCTTCCACAAGTTGCTCGCGCGCTTTTCGCGAGGCACGGGACTCTTCCTGCATTTTGCCGATCTGTTGTGGCACATCCCGGAGATGACCGGACAGTAAGCCGGCGGCTTCCGCCAGGGTGACGTAATCCTGGCGGGCGGTGGCGACGGCGCGATTGCCGCAGACGAATTCCACCCGCCATCCCTGCTTCACCTTTTCCGTCTTGCGCAGCAGGATGCAGCCGATCTGCCCGGTATGGCTGACGTGCGTGCCACCGCAGGCGGTGAGATCGAAGTCGCGGATATCGATCAGCCGCAACTCATCTTTTTCCATGGGCGGCAGCTTGCGCAGACCCAACCCGCGCGCTTCTTCCTGCGTGACCAGGCGAATCTCCACCGCACGGTCTTCCATCACCACTTCATTCGCCAGCGCCTCGGTGGCTTCCACTTGCTCGGCGGACAAGCCTTTCGTATCGAGATCGATGGAGCAGTAGTCCGCGCCCATGTGGAACGAAACCGTGGGCAGGTTGAACCGGCGCACAAACGCCGCCGAAAGCACATGCTGGCCGGAGTGCTGCTGCATGTGATCGCGGCGACGGTCGACGTCGATCAGGCCGTGGACGCGAGTTCCCTTCTGGATCGCCGACCCAGCTTCCACAAAATGCAGAATCGTTCCATCCTCGCGCTCTGCTACTTCGGTGACTTGCAGCTTTTGTTGATTTCCTTCGACGACGATCCATCCGGTATCAAACACCTGCCCGCCGCTGGTGGGATAAAACGCGGTGCGGTCAAGGACCACCGCAGAACATGAGCTGGAATTCGGCGCCGACAGCACTTCGAGAACCTCGGCCTCGAATTCATGCAAAGTCGAATCGTGATAGTAAAGACGTTCAGTCATTGCGGAAATAACCACCGGAATCACTCGAAGCTTGTCGGGCTGACTGCTGAGTGCTGACTGCTGAGTGCTTCTTCAGTAGGGCCCGATGATCCCGCCAATCTGCCGTGAGGCGGGCGGTTGTGGACGTTCCCGCTGCTTCTTTCCATCGATGACGTCCAGGTACTTCAACCCCGAGCCGGTGTTGAACAGCACGACCGTGTCGTCGGACTCAAAGAACAGGCTGTCGTGCAGCTTGCGATACGCCGCCAATGCCGCCGCCCCTTCCGGAGCCGCAAAGATTCCTTCTACCCGCGCCCAGTGCCGCAGCGCGTCCATAATTTCTTCGTCGGTGACGGCCAGCGCCACACCGCCGCTCTTGTTCAGAATATCGAGAATCAGGTAGTCGCCGTACGCCTTGGGCACGCGCAGCCCGGCAGCCAAAGTCGTGGCATTCGGCCAGAATTCCGCGCTGGGCTTCCCTTCATCCCATGCTTTAGGAATCGGCGCACAACCGCTTGACTGAACAGCTACCATCTGCGGGCGCTCAGAGCCGATCCAGCCCAGCTTCTCCATCTCATCGAAGGCCTTCCACATGCCGATCAGGCCGACGCCACCGCCGGTGGGATAAATGATTCCTTGCGGCAACTGCCATCCCAGTTGTTCCGCAACTTCGTATCCCATGGTTTTCTTGCCCTCTACGCGAAAGGGCTCCTTGAGGCTGGAGACGTCAAACCACCCTTCCTGGTCCTTGCGGTCGGCAACCATTTTGGCGCAGTCGCTGATCAGTCCGTTCACCAGCGTGACCTTCGCGCCGTAACTCTCGCACTCCACTCGGTTGGCCAGTGGAACGTCCTTGGGCATGAAGATATGCGCTTCCACTTCGGCCTTGGCTGCGTAGGCCGCCAGCGCACTGGCCGCATTGCCCGCGGAAGGGATGGCCAGCTTTTTCAGGCCGTATGCCTTGGCCATGGTGACGGCAGCCGAGAGCCCGCGCGCCTTGAACGAACCGGTAGGGTTCAGCCCTTCATCCTTGATGTAGACGTTGTGGAATTCCCGGCTGGGCAGCATCGGGGTGAAACCTTCGCCCAGCGACACCGGCTCGGCTTCGGGCAGCACTTCGGCATAGCGCCACATGCTGGGCGTGCGTCCGGTGAGCGACGCCGGCGTGAAATTTTTCTTGATCGCCTCAAGTTCGTAGCGAACATAGAGTACGCCGCCATCTTTCGCGCAAACCGTTTGCGGACGGTCGGCGTTGATCCGTGCGCCACACTTGGTGCATTCGAGATAGGCGATACGGGCCACGGCACAAAGTTTAGCACTGCAGCCAAGCGGTGTTACTGAACCAAGCCGGCAGCGCTGCGGCGTATCACGCTGGGAGCCGTTTCAACAGGCCGTTGGCCCTGCGGAACCAGGGCCGCTCCCGCCGCCGCAAATAACCCGGCATGGTCGGCTTCTTGGCCAGGATGCGCTGTACCCACTCCCGTGCCTCGCGGTTGCGCTGCCGTGATGCCAGGAACGTGGCGTAGTCGTAGTAAGTCTCAGACAGCGTGGAGATCCTGGTCGCTTGCTGAAAAAAAGACTCGGCCTTTTCCGCCTGGCCCGTGTTCGCGTAGGCATGAGCCAGCAGCCCGACCGCACGATGAAAATCATATTTCGCATCGCGCGATACCACGAGCTCAAGATCCGGCAGGGCTGCCGCGAAGTCGCCCATCTGTAGTTCGGCAATTCCACGCCGGTAGAACGGATCCAGCGAGTCGGCGCGCGAAGAGATGGCCTGGTCGTAGCACTGCCGCGCCCGGGCGTAGTTCCCTTCTTCCAGATAGAGGTCAGCCAATTCTTCGTAATTGCCCGCGGAAGGGTTGTCGATGATGGCCGACTCCAGTTCGCGGATCCGCTTGCGGCGCGGAAAGACTTTGAACGACTGCCGCAGCAGCCCGGCGTCAGGGATGACTTCTACCGCAATGTAGATGAGCGCACCTATGGGCCCGAAGAAAATGATGATCCACAGCCAATAGCTGTCGGGGCGGCGGCGGATGAAGTGCACAATGGCCAACCCTTGCAGGATGAGGCCCCACGGAAATAAGAGAGAAAACAAGGATCCCATGGCTTGATGGCGCACTATAGCACGGGTCCACAGTTGCAACGGGCGGCCCTCTGGCATGGCGCCAGACCGCCAATCGCCATGTTTGCGCGTCACTTCCCCCGCTCACCCCGGATGCTAGAATCGTTCATCGTGAAACCGCCCATCCGGCTGCTGGCCGTGGATATTGACGGCACCTTGCTGAACCCCGAATTTCAGATCTCGGAATCCGACATGGCGGCCCTGCGTCGCGCCCACCAGGGCGGTGTCGAAGTGATCCTGGTCACGGGGCGGCGGCACACCTTCGCCCTACCCATTGCGACGCAATTGGGTTTTGACCTCTGGCTGATCAGCTCCAATGGCGCGATCACTCGCTCGCTCGCGGGTGAAACCTTTCATCGCGATATGCTTCCCGTAGTAACCTGCCGCAAGCTTTGCGCCGCCATGCACGACTTTCGCGGCAATACGGTCCTGACCTTCGACACCGAAGGTAAAGGTGCCATTGTGCTCGAGCGCATGGATGAGTTGACCGCGAGCATTCAGCGCTGGCTGGAAAAGAACCTGCAATACATCGATTTCGTGATCCCGATCGAACGGTCTCTGACTGCCGATCCGGTGCAAGCCATGTTCTGCGGCCCCATCGAACGCATGCACCAGGCTCTGAGAGCTTTGGCAAAAAGCGGACTGGAGAACCAGATCACCGTCCTGCGCACGGAGTATCCAATCCGTGACTTGTCCATCGTGGATATCCTCAACCAGGGCTGCTCCAAGGGCCACGCGCTGGAGCGATGGGCCAAGCACCGCGGCATCGGGCGCGAACAGGTCATGGCCATTGGTGACAACTACAACGACATAGAAATGCTTGCCTTCGCCGGAGTGCCGTTTATCATGGGAAATGCGTCGGAAGAATTGCGCCGGAACGGCTGGGCGGTCACCCGAACTAACGCTGAAAACGGTGTAGCGGCCGCGATTGACCAAGTGCTGGGCGTTTCGCGGATCGGGGTTTCGTAGCGCCGGCGTCTCGCCGGCTAAGCCTGCCCTGAGCGGAGTCGAAGGGTGGGGGCGTCCTCGCCCCCACTGCCGGAGCAAGCAGCAATGTTCAGACTGGCAAAACTCGGCCTGGGACTGGTCTTCCTGCTGGCGGGCGTCTCCGCTCTGGCCTCTGACCTCGCCGTCCTGCACAACGGCTTCTCCATCCGGCACGAGCGGCGCGAGGTGGCGGGCAGCGTTACCCGGCTGTATCCCAGCGCGAATGCCAACAGCTATATCGACATTCCTACGGACCAGATCGACCACTTTGAGAAGGACCTCTCGCCCGCTTCCGGAGGTGCGTCCGAAACCCCGCGGCCATTAGACGAGGTGATCGGCGCCATCAGCAATCGCCACCACATCGATCCCGACCTGATCAACAGCGTGATCCACGCCGAGAGCAGCTTCAATCCCCACGCTGTGTCGCCGAAAGGTGCGCAGGGCCTGATGCAACTGATGCCTCAGACTGCGTCACAATTGGGAGTGAGCAACGCTTTCGACCCGAGCGCGAACGTGGAAGGCGGCACGCGCTACTTGCGCGAACTTCTGGAGCGCTACAACTTCGATCTCATCAAGGCCCTGGCGGCCTACAATGCCGGCCCGCAGCGGGTTGAGCAATATCGTGGCATACCTCCGTACTACGAGACCCGCGCCTACGTAGCGCGCGTCATCCGCGACTTCAATCGTAAGAAACTGGCGGAACGGAAGGCCTCGGCCGTAACCAAGACCCCCCGCAAGAAAATCCAACTACCCCCGCCCGCCGCCGTAAAGCAAGCAGAAGTTCCCGGCCTCACCCAAGCGGCATCCCGATAAACTTCCCCCGGCAGGCGCCTCTCTGCCAGCGCGCATGCCCTCCCTCGGCCGGCTTCATGCGTTGACCTTCGCATCCCGGTCATTTACCTTGAAACACGGGCGATGCTCACCACCCTGGGCCATTCCGGGTCGATTCCCTTACATGGATAAGAAACGCATTCTTGTTACCAGCGGCGTTCTAGTCATACTGGGCGTGCTGGTTTACTTGCAGTTCCGCCACTGGCAGGCCTTTGACTGGGGCACTTTCTGGGAGGAAGCCCATCAGATCCGGCCGTGGCACATCGTGCATGCGATTGCGCTCATCTATTTGGCCTACGTGATACGGGCCATTCGCTGGAAAATCTTTCTTCGCCCGGTTCGTCCCAAGGCCTCGTCTCTGCAACTGGTGGCTCCCACCCTCATTGGCTTCACGGGACTGGCCTTGCTGGGACGCCCCGGGGAGTTTATCCGCCCCTACCTGATCGCGCGCCGGGTAAACCTGCCGGTGTCCTCCCAGATCGCAGTCTGGGCGGTCGAACGCATCTTTGATATCGGGGCTTTCGCGGTTTTGCTGGCGCTGGCGATCTTTCTACCCGACGCACTGGGGTCTACCCCTCACCCCGAATACAAGGGGCGGCTGATTTTAGGTGGAATTGTGCTCCTGGTCGTGGTCCTGGCTCTCGCCGTCGGTGCCATGGTGGTGAGCCGTAAAGGCGAGGCTTTAGCCAGTTGGTTCGAACAGCGGTTCTCCCACTGGTCCAAGAACATGGGACAGCGGTTCGCGCAGAAGATTCGTGAGTTCGGCGCCGGCCTGAACACCATCCATAGCCCCTTCTCCTTGCTGCTGCTCATCCTGGCGTCGCTGGCCATGTGGTACATCATCGCCCTCGCCTATCACGAAGTTACGATTGCCTATCACCATGTGAGCGACGTCTTCGGAGACAGCTCTCTGAACATCCCCGTCGCGCAGGTGCTGCTGCTGATGGGTTCGAGCATGGTGGGATCGATTCTGCAATTGCCCGGTGTGGGCGGCGGCTCGCAGCTGGCCACCATTGCGGCGCTGGAGCACATCTTTGACGTCCCCAAGGAGCTGGCGCTGAGTTGCGGGATCATGCTGTGGCTGGTGACGTTCGTGGCCGTGGTTCCGCTGGGGCTGTTGCTCTCTCATCACGAACACCTCTCGTTGCGCCGGCTTTCCGAAGAGAGTCATCGTGCGGAAAAAGAAGTTATCATCACGCCGCCCGAGTCGCCGGCCTCAACCTGACGGCGCCTACTCGGCCATCTCCGGTGTGGGAAGCCGGCGCGCACACCGCCGGACCGCCGCGCCCGCCTGTTACAATGCCCTGAGTTCCCAAGCGCCATGAAGTGTCCCTTTTGCGGATTTGCGAATGACAAAGTGGTGGATTCGCGCGAGAGCAAGGAAGCCGATTCCATCCGCCGCCGCCGCGAGTGCCTGAAGTGCGAGAAGCGCTTCACCACCTACGAGCGCATCGACGAGATCCCGTACATGGTGGTGAAGAAGGACGGGCGGCGCGAGAAGTTCGAGCGGCAGAAAGTTC
>JBGPJK010000156.1:0-10239 GCA_041485425.1 Terriglobia bacterium
AAGGAGCGCCGGCGTCCCGCCGGCTGTCGTGGGGGCGTCCCGCCCCCACAGCCGGGGGCAAGATGCCGGCGCGACACAAGCGGCAGTCAGTCGTACTTTTCACAGCGGATGGCCTTGCGGTCGCAGCCTAGGGATTTCAGCAGGTCGCGGTTGGCCTGGATCATCTTGTCGAGGCCACAGATGTAGGCGTGCAGGTCGGTGCGTGGTTGGACGATCCCGGGGACGTGCTCCTGAACGTAGCCGCGCAGGCCCTTCCATTCGGGGCCGCCGCGGCTGAGGGTGGGCAGGTAATGGAAGTTGGGGTGGTCGTGGGCGAGGCGAACAAATTCGTCGTGGTAGTAGATGTCCTTCTCGTAGCGGCTGCCGAAGAGCAGGTAGAACTGGCGGCCTTGATGCCTTGGGTGACCGGTGGAATCGCCATTGGACGGGCGGGGACGCCCGTCCTCCATCGTTTCCTCTTCTGATGGGAACAGCCAGTGCAACATGGAACGGAAGGGGGCGATGCCGGTGCCGGTGGCGATGAAGAGGGTGTCGCGCAGGGGCGGGCGGAGGATGAAATCGCCAAAGGGGCCCTGGCAGCGGATCTCGGTGCCTTCTTTCATGGCGCAGAGGAAGTTTGACATGAAGCCGTCCTGCACGCGATTGAGGCAGAGCGCGAAACGATTGGTCTCATCCGGCGGGGACGCGATGGAGTAGGCGCGGGTGATTTCTTCGCCGTCGGGTTTGTTCTGCTGGAGCGAGAGCCACTGTCCGGCGACGAAGCCGAAGCGGGGAACGCCCTGCATTTCGAATTCAAGGTGTTTGGTCTGGTCGGAGAGTGGCACAGAACGGGTGAGGCGGGCGGTAAAGGTTTGGAAGGGAGCCATGCGTACTTTTATAGATGAGATGACAGTGCGCAACGCGGCATAAAACCACATTGCTCTGCGGAATCCAATGAGTCAGGCAACCGAGGACAGAGAGAACATTAGGGGATAGACCCAGTTGCCAGGTCCTGGTTCTCAGTCAAAGGAAAATGGGCTTCTACTCCACCGTGACTGATTTTGCCAGGTTGCGGGGTTGATCGACGTCGCAGCCACGACGGACAGCGATGTGGTACGCCAGCAGTTGCAGGGGGATGATCTCCAAGATCGGCAGGAGTTCCTCCGGCGCGGGCGGAATGTAGAGCACGTGGTCGGCCGCCTCCTTGATCTCTTCGTCACCTTCGGTGGCCAGCGCGATGACTTGGCCAGAGCGGGCTTTGACTTCCTTCAGGTTGGAGATGGTCTTCTCGTACCGCACCAGCGAGAGGGCGTCTTTGGGATCGCGAGTGGCGATGATCACGACGGGGAGATTCTCGTCAATCAGGGCGTTGGGCCCGTGCTTCATCTCTCCCGCAGGGTAGCCTTCGGCGTGGATGTAGGAAATCTCCTTCAGCTTGAGCGCGCCCTCGAGCGCGATGGGGTAGTGGATGCCGCGACCGAGGAACAGGAAGTCCTGCGAGCGGACGTACTGCTTGGCCAGGTCTTCGCAATCTTCTTCGTGGGTGAGCAGGTGTTCGAGCTTGCCGGGAAGCAGGGTGAGTTCATGCACGGCATCTCTGGCCTGATCTTCGTTGAGCGTGCCGCGCAGTTGAGCCAGGAAGAGCGCGAACAAATAAAGCGCGGTGAGCTGAGCGGTGAACGCTTTGGTGGAAGCTACGCCGATTTCGGGGCCGGCGTGGGTGTAGATGGTGCCTGCCGACTCGCGGGTGATCATGGACCCGACCACGTTGCAGATGGCCAGCGTCTTGGAGCCTTTGGCTTTAGCTTCGCGCTGGGCGGCGATGGTGTCGGCGGTCTCACCCGACTGCGAGATCAGCATGGTCAAGGTTTCCGGCGCGATGATGGGGTCGCGGTAGCGCCATTCGCTGGCGTAGTCCACTTCCACCGGGACGCGCGCTATGCGCTCGATCATGAACTTGCCGGCCTGGGCGGCGTGCCAACTGGTGCCGCAAGCCGCGATGTTGACCTTCCTGGCCGCCCGGAATTCCGCTTCCGTGATCTCCATCTCGTCCAGGAAAATATGGCCGGTCTCCTGCGAGACGCGCCCCAGGGTGGTGTCGCGGACGGCGCGGGGCTGCTCGTAGATTTCCTTCAGCATGAAATGCTTGAACCCGCCTTTTTCCGCCATGATCGGGTCCCAGGTCACATGCTGCACCTGGCGAACAATCGGCTGCCCGTTGAAGTCGGTGAGCTGTACGCCTTCCGGTGTGAGGACCGCGATGTCGCCATCCGCGAGGAAGAACAGGTCGCGGGTGTGGTAGAGAATCGCCGGGACGTCGGAGGCGACGAAGTACTCATCTTTGCCCAGCCCGATGACGGCAGGAGGGCCAAAGCGGGCAGCGACAATCTTGTTGGGTTCGTCGACTGCGATCACGGCCAGGGCGAACACGCCTGAGAGTTGTACCACCGTCTTGCGTACCGCCTCTTCCAGCGAGGGATGATGGCCATTGCCACTTTTCAGGAAGTATTTCTCAACCAGGTGGGCGATGACTTCGGTGTCGGTTTCAGTGGTGAACTTGTGGCCTTCCTCGATGAGCTTCTTCTTCAGGGTGACGTAGTTCTCGATAATGCCGTTGTGCACGACCACCACGCGGCCGGTGCAGTCGCGGTGGGGGTGGGCATTCTCTTCGGTGGGACGCCCGTGCGTAGCCCAGCGGGTGTGGCCGATGCCGTAAGTGCCGTCGAGCGGCTTAAGGCGAATGACTTCCTCAAGGTTGCGCAGCTTGCCTTCGGCGCGGCGAATCTGCAGACCCTCGCCATTCCCGCAGACAGCGATCCCAGCCGAGTCGTAGCCGCGATACTCGAGCCGCTTCAGCCCATCAATAATGACGGGGACGACGCGCTTCTTCCCGACGTATCCCACAATGCCGCACATGTGAAACTCCTTGCCCCCTCACACTAACCCAGTTGGGGAACACCAACAATTTTATTCCTTGGCTACCGCAGGCGGTTCCGGGGAGGGTTTGAGCCGCGATTCCGCTAGTCCTCGAGGGAGAAACGAAATTCTTCAATGACCGGGTTGGTAAGGACGTCGCGGGCGATGCGTGCAACCTCAGACTCGGCTTCAGCCCGGGTCAGGCCGCCGTCGAGCGTCAGCTCAAAATACTTGCCCTGGCGGACCTCCTCCAAACCCTTGAACCCCAACTTGTTCAGCGCGCCCTGGATGGTCTTTCCCTGGGGGTCCAAAACGCTTTTCTTCAGCGAAACATAGACGTAAGCTTTCATGGGGACAAACCACATTATACGTCAGAAGCCCCCGAGCAGCGCCAAACCAGAGAGCTAAGCCAATTGGCTGAGGCGTGCGTCCAAGTCAGCCAGAGCGTTCTGCAGCATTTGGCGATGGTAGGGGCTCTGCGCCGCCTGGAGTTGCTGGAGGACGCGCTGGCGGGACAGAAGCAGGCCGTCTTTCTGCCGCCGATTGGCGATCTGCTGGGGCGTGAGCCGTTCTTTCACTTCGGAGGGGCCGGTAACAGCTTCGGCCTGTTGTTGCTCGACCGACTTACTCTCCCAGCCACGCGCCATAACACAGATTATATCCGGGGTGGACGCTTGGTCGGCGCTTGCGATGGGAACGGGCGAGGAGTGTAATGTCAATTCCCGAGATGGGAGGAAAGAGCAGGAAATATGCGTGCAAAAACATGTAGCCAGCAAGGAAATCTCTTTGCGGCTGCAGCAATTCGGTCTATTATCGCGGGTTGCCGAATGGTTGCGCGGAGCGACGGAATGTGCGCCTAGATGGCTGGCGTAAGCTGGGCGCGTCGAGCCGGGATTGGCGAGTGGTTGGTTGTTGACCTAGTCAGCTGAAGAAGGAGAAGGGCCATAGTTACCACCGGATTGAATTTGCGTGCCTCCCGTGAGCGGCTGGGCCTCACCATGCGGGAAGTGGAAACCGCCAGTGTGCGAATTGCGGAGAAGCACGGCAACGATGAATTTGCGATCAGCCCCAGCCGCCTGTCCGACATTGAGACCAAGGGCCTGGTGCCCAGTATCTTCCGTCTCTACTCGCTGGCGGTGATTTACCGGCGGGACCTACGGGAGATCTTGTCGTGGTACGGCATTGACCTGGGCGGGGCGGCTGCGGACTTGAAATTGAGCGTTCCGAGGAAATCGCATACCTCGGAGGTTGTGCAAAGCGCGGCGGTGGTGCAGATGCCGACTCGCATGGATCCCGCCTTCGATCCGCGGCGCACGGCAAACTTAGGCCGCATGGTAGAGCAATGGGGGTTGGTTCCGGTCGCTTATCTGGCCCAGTTTGCCAATACCAATTACACCTACGGGTACATTGGCAGCGAAGATTTCACCATGTTTCCGCTTTTGCCCCCGGGCACTTTCCTGCAGATCGACGAATCCAAGAACAAAGTGCAGCAGGGGATGTGGCGCTCGGAATACGAGCGTCCCATCTATTTCGTGGAGACCCGCGAAGGGTATACCTGCTGCTGGTGCACTCTGAAGGGGGACACCCTGGTGCTACAGCCGCATTCGCTCTCGCCTGCGTCCGTACGAGTCCTGCGTCATCCTCAGCATGCGGAAGTGATCGGGCAAGTGGTGGGAATTGCGGTCAGGCTGGGGGAGTGGCGTCCTGCCGATGCTTTGCCAGACTCGAAAGAGCGTGCAGCACTGAACTGAAGTGTCGTGCCGAGCCGCCACCCAGGTCCTGTGGCAGCAGCGCCGGCACATGGGTCCGCAGATTCTCCACGTATTCGCCCGGCGGCATCCGCAAGGCCCCACTAGAGACTGCAACGTCGTCCCGAAGTGTCCGCAAGGAAGTGCGCAGGACTTTCAGAAACAACAAGCGATGGGCTTCGGCGAGCGCCTGCTGGGCCGCCCCGTCGCCGTAAACTCTGGCGAGTCCCCAGTGCGAGTAGGATCCCCTGCCCTTGTCCCGCAAGCTAGAAAGATAGTCCAGCTTTCCCACGATCCCGGAAACCGCGGCGAGGGTGGTTGCTAGCAGGTCTTCTAGCGCTGACAACAGAGTCATCTGTTTTGTTCCGATTTCAGAAATCCGGACTATCTGAAGCCCGACGCTGCAGGTAGCCGAGCGTGCCTCAAGGTATCACGGTCGAACCACCCAAAACTAGCTGGAAAAGGAGTTCTACCGTGAAAAACAGACTGCTACTCGCCCTGGCCACCGCCGCTGTACTTTTCGGCATGCTAACCACCCCGACCACCCTGAGGGCCGACGGAGACCCCAAACCGAGCTGCCAGCCCGGCCAGATGTGCAAACCGTAGTGTAGCCAGCTTGCCGAGGGAAGCTGGGGACAAAGGCGCCATGGAACCTCTCAGAAGGATGTGGCGCGCCATGGGAAAAAGCCGTTGCGAGTGAGCACTAAGGCGGGGTATATTGCCTTCCTCTGGCTATGTACCCTCACTCGTTTTTGTGGCACTACTTATGGCTCGCGCCACACGCCCTCCAGGCGGTTATTGCCGTGGTCATGATTCGACGCAGGTTGTCCCGCGAATTTCCGATGTTTCTGACCTATACGGTGTTCCAGATCGTGCAGGGCGTAGCGCTGTTCATTCTGGATCATAGCTTGAGGGTCTCCCCCGCCCAGTACTGGGGGGCATCGTGGCCGGCGCAGATTGTGAGCATCGTACTGCGTTTCGCCGTTATTTATGAGATATTCTCCCATGTTTTTCGTCCTTACCCTGCGCTGGCGGAACTGGGCCGCCTCCTGCTGCGTTGGGCCAGCGTAATCCTGGTGCTGGTCGCGGTGGCGGTCGCCGCTTATGCACCCGGAGATGCTACACCGCCCATCCTTGCCGGAGTTCACGTGGTCGACCGCGCTGTCGATTTCGTGCAGTGCGGTCTGCTGGTATTACTTTTCCTGTTTTCTTCTTACTTTGGTCTTTCCTGGAGAAGCTACGCATACGGTATCGCGGCCGGTCTGGGAATCTTCGCGAGTGTCGATTTGGCGACGGCGGCGATCCGGGTTGCGAGTGCGGCGGGTCGTGGCAGTTACGTTTTCGATTTTGTCACCATGGCGACGTATCATCTCTGCGTTGTGATCTGGCTTGCCTATCTGCTGGCTCCCGAATCCGCCCGGTGCACGGTGAAAGAATTGCCTGATCACAACCTCGAGGAGTGGAATACGGCGTTGGAGCGTCTGTTAATGCAATGATGGTTCCTTTGACTCTGGTTCTGTTGTCGCTGGCCGCGTTGTTGCTGCTGCTATACGCGGCACGCGGTCAAAGCCTGCCGGTGAGCAAGCTCGATGATCTGGTCGGCCGCACCAAGCCGGTGGACATCGATGCGTTCCGCAATCTGGTCGATGCGGATGAGGAAGAGTTCCTGCGTGCCAGCTTGCCTCCTCATGAGTTCTCTGCCATCCGAAGAGAACGCCTGCTGGCCGCGGTAGAGTACGTCCGTTGCGCCGCGCACAACGCCGCAATCTTGTTGCGTCTGGGCGAAGCAGCGCGTAGCAATCCCGATCCCAGGATCGCCGATGCCGGACGGCAATTGATCGACAGTGCTCTCCGCCTTCGTCTCTACACCTTGCTGGCGCTGGCCAGATTGTATGTTGGAATTGCTATACCCGGACTGCGCCTCTCACCTGCGGGGATGCTGGAGAGCTACCAGCGCCTCAGTGGATTGGCCACTCGCTTGGCAGTCATACAAAATCCCGCACGCGCCGCGCGGGTGGCAGCGATTCTCTAAGAGTCTCGATCCGGGATGACGAAGGTTAGCCCGGGTACGAGTCGAGTTTCCGTCCGCGAGTGGCTCTCCAGTTCGGTTGCGGTTACGCCCCGCCGTCTGTTCTGAAAACAGAACAGAACCATCCTGGTTGTTCTACCTCACAGCAAATCGGTTAGGCTGCCTCGCTGCGGAAAGTCCGCAGCTGGCCGAAGTGAATGCCGCAACAGTTCTTAGGAACGGGAAAGGCGGGTGCGCGCCGGTTTTTGTAAGCGGTTGCAAACTGCAGAAAATCCTCCGAAAGGCAGTGGATGTAAACCAATGGGATTCGAGCGCCACTACGAAGCCCTGCTGGAGATGGCGGATGTGATGGTGTGCCATCGCAGCTTGCCCGAACTTTTCTCGGAATTGGCGAAAAGACTGCACAAAGTAACAGCCTTTGAACTCGCCAGCTTCGCCCTGCACGATCCCGAAAAAAAAGTTATGCGGTCGCACATCTGGGAAGGCACCGAGTCTGCCAGTGTCCCCGCCGAAGTACAAGTGGAAACCAGCCCCAGCGGATGGGTGTGGCAGAACCAGCAGCCACTGGTGGTGGCCGACCTCCAACTGGAGGCACGTTTTCCCCCAGTGTTCGGCCTGTTTCGTGCGAGGGGATTGCGTTCGTATTGCGTGATGCCTCTCACCACGGCACAAAGCCGCCTGGGTGCGCTGGGCTTGGGCAGTTCCCGGTTGAATGCTTACCAGGAAGAAGACCTGCGCCTGCTGCGGCGGGTGGCGGAACTGGTGGCACTGGCAGTGGAGAATTCCCTTGCCCGGCAAGCGGTGCACGAGGAAAAGGAACGGCTGCAAATGCTGCTGGAGGTGAATCACACGCTGGTTTCGAACCTGGATGTGCAACAACTGTTTCCCGCGATTTCAGAATCTATCCGCAAGGTGATGAGACATGATTTCGCCAGGCTGGCGATCTATGAAGAAGCGACCAAGTCCATGCGTCTGTATGCGCTGGATCCCCCCCCGGCCCAAGGTGTGCTTCCCCCCGTTTTGACTGTCCTCATTGGTGAAGCTAGGTGCGGGGTAACTTTTCCGGAACGGGGGGCAAAGGTCTGTAATTGCCAGGCTATGACGGATGTTCAATCCAGCTTGGTGAAGCAGATGATGGGGCACGAGATTCAGTCGTTCTGCTGCATCCCCCTCGTCTCGCCAAAGGGTTGGCTTGGAACTCTGAACCTGGGTAGCAGGCAAGAGGACGCTTTCGCTCCTCAGGATATGGGCTTGTTGGAACAGGTTGCGGCGCAGGTGGCCATTGCGCTTGACAATGCTCGCGCCTACCACGAGATTGCCGAACTCAAAGACAAGCTGGCGAAGGAGAAGCTTTACCTGGAAGATGAGATTCTGTCTGAACTGAATTTTGAAGAAATCATCGGCGAGAGTCCAGCCCTGAAAAAGGTGTTGGCGCAGGCCAGGATCGTGGCTCCCAGCGGCGCCACCACGCTGGTTCTGGGGGAGACGGGCACCGGCAAGGAATTGATCGCCCGCGCCATCCACCGAATGAGTTCGCGCAAGGAGGCAAGTTTCATCAAGCTGAACTGCGCGGCGATTCCTACCGGGCTGTTGGAGAGCGAACTGTTCGGACACGAGAAAGGCGCATTTACGGGAGCGATCAGCCAGAAGATAGGACGCCTGGAACTGGCAGACAAGGGCACGCTATTCCTGGACGAAGTAGGCGACATTCCTTTGGAACTGCAGCCGAAGCTGCTGCGGGTTCTGCAGGACCAGGAGTTCGAGAGACTGGGAAGCAACCGCACCATCCGGGTGGACGTACGCCTGATCGCGGCTACCAACCAGGATCTGGCAAAGGGCGTGGCCAACCGGGAGTTTCGCAGTGACCTGTTTTACCGCCTGAATGTTTTTCCGATTCGCGTGCCCCCGCTGCGCGAGCGCAGGGGGGACATTCCCTTGCTGGTGCGCTACTTCGTGCAGAAGTTTGCGCGCCGCATGAGCAAGCAGATTGAGAGCATTCCCACGGAAACCATGAATGCCCTGGTGAGCTGGGAATGGCCAGGCAATGTGAGGGAACTGGAGAACTTCATCGAGCGGTCGGTGATCCTCTCCAGCGCCTCGGTCTTGAGGGTGCCGCTGACGGAGTTGCAGCCGATCTACGAGCAGTCTTCCAAGGACAGCACCCTGGAAAGGCTGCAGCGAGACCACATTATTCACACCCTGCGCGAAACGGGTGGAGTGATTTCCGGGGTCAAAGGCGCAGCCGCGCGGCTGGGGCTGAAGCGGACCACCCTGCAATCCAGAATTCAAAAGATGGGTATCTCGCGCGCCGACTACGAAAACTGAGCTTGGGGCGTGAGGAGAATTTCCACAGTCTGGTGACGATGTATCGGCGCGCTGCCACGCCATCGTCATTCCGGGTGTCAAGAAGGCCGGGCCAAACCTTGCTCCGGACACAATTACCCCCTTATTTACAACGATCTAGATGGGCGGCTGGGGTTTGGAAGCCAGACTGCCTAAAGAGAAAGGGTTTGGGGCTCGTCGAGGCTCAAGGCCAAATGCTCAGGATCCATATCGAGGAAAAATGCGACTCGGCAACGCTCCGGTTAGAGGGAAGGTTGGCGGGCGCATGGGTCGAAGAACTGGAACGTTGCTGTCAGAACGTGCTGGCGCGGCGGCAGAACCGGGCTCTGGTGATCGAGTTGGACGGGGTGACGTTTGTGGACGAAGAGGGACAGTCTCTGCTGCGAGAAATGCACGACGCCGGGGCCACCTTGGTGGGCCGGGGGGCGCAGTGCCGTTATCTGGTGGAACAGATCCAACAACAGCAGACTGGGTAAGAGCACGCGTGATCGGGAAACACGACAATGAAGCGCAGCACGCGCCGGTCGACCCGCTTTACCTGTTTGGCTGTGGTCAGCTGTGGCATGAGAGGGGAGATGGCGAGGCGGGCTGGGAATTGATTCGCGGTCTCAAATCTCCGGATAGGAATACGCGTGCGATCGCCACGGCATTGCTGGCGAAAGCGCAGAATGTGCGACTGCCGGCTCGGGCCGAGGCCAGTCCGGGTGCGGTTACGGGCGCGGTGTCCGGGCTAGCGGCAGAAGATACCAACCAGAGTTCGGTTGAGGTGGCGGGGATGAACACTCCGTACGGGCTGGAAATCATCGAGAGCTGTCTTCATTGCAGGATGCGGAAAGAGTCCTGCTTCTGCAATCTTTCTCCCGAGATGTTGAAGTCGTTCAGCATCGCGAGTCATCAGAGCACCTACCCCGGAGGTGCCTTGCTGTTCGTGGAAGGGCAGAGGCCGCGAGGCGCTTTTGTGCTTTGCTCCGGGAAGGTCAAACTGTCGACGACCTCGCGGGAAGGCAAGGTACTGATTCTCAAGATGGCCCAAGCGGGCGAGGCGCTCGGCCTGAGTGCGGCGATTTCAGGGACATCCTACGAGCTTACCGCCGAGACCGCCGGACCCTGCCAGGTGACCTTCATAGAACGCGATGCGTTCATCAGGTTGGTGGAAAAGAACGGAGAACTGGGGCTGCGTGCAGCCCAGGTTCTGAGCCGGGAGTTTCAGTCGGCCTACCGCGA
>JBGPJK010000157.1:0-10157 GCA_041485425.1 Terriglobia bacterium
CACCTTTATGCGAGCACTCCTGGATATCGTTCGGCAGTCGCTGTCCACCTTGTGGGCGCACAAGCTGCGCTCGTTCCTGACCATGTTTGGCATTGCCTGGGGCGTGGGTTCGCTGCTCTTGCTGGTGGGTTTGGGCGAGGGTTTTCGCAGCGGGCAGGAGAAGAACCTGGCGGAACTGGGCCAGGACATCATGTTTACCTTCCCCGGCCGCATTCCCGCGGTAGAGGGCAGCCTGCAGTCGGGGCGCAAATACAACTTCACGTATGACGATTACCTGGCCATTCGGGACCAGGCCAAGTTCCTGCGGGCAGTCTCGCCGGTGCTGAATCGTGAGGATATTCGTGCGGTCAGCGACTTCGGCAGCACCAACGGCCAGGTTTTCGGGGTGGCGCCGGACTACAACCACATTCGCAATGTGCCCATCAGTCCAGGCCGCTGGTTTAACCATGAGGACAACAGCGAGCACCGCCGGGTCGCGATTGTCGGCTGGGAGTTGCTCAAGAAGATGTTCCCGGGGCGGCCGGCGGTGGGAAATACGATCCTGCTGAACGGGATCAGTTTCGATGTGATCGGCGTGGTGGAAAAGATCGGCAAGGAAGGCAACAACGGCACGAACATGAGAGTGTTTGTGCCGGTCGAGACCATGCGGATGTTGTTCCCGTTGAAGACGGAAAACTCCGAGAACGCGGTCTCTTTTATTAATTACCGGCCATTGACCAAGGAGCAGCACCTCGAGGCCAAGCAGGAAGTGCACGAGATCATCGCGCGCCGCCACGGCTTCGATCCCAAGAGCCAGGATGTGTTCGAAGACTGGGACACGATCGAGAACTCGATGCGGGTGGGGAAGATTTTCGACTCGATGGACTGGTTCCTCGGGGTGGTAGGCCTGGTGACGCTGGCGTTGGGAGCGATCGGCATTATCAACATCATGCTGGTTTCGGTGACCGAGCGCACCAAAGAGATTGGGCTGCGCAAGGCGTTGGGAGCCACCTACCGGAACATCCTGACCCAGTTCTTTATTGAAGGCGCGTTCCTGACGACATTCAGCGGAGGGATCGGGCTGGCTATCTCAGTGGGGTTCGTGACCATGCTGGCGCAATTGCCGTCGCCGGAAGGGTTCGACACGCCGCGCATTGTGCCTTCGTCGGCAATTACCGCGATCTTATCGCTGGCGATCGCCGGAGTGATCGCCGGTTTGTATCCCGCCCGCAAGGCGGCGCTGCTTCCCCCGGTGGAAGCATTGCGACAGGAGTAACCATGTTTGGCGATTTGGCAAGACAGGCGTACAACGCCCTGCGATACAATCGGCGCCGCTCGTTGCTCACCATGCTGGGCATGGCGTGGGGCATTGCCACGGTTGTGCTACTGCTGGCCTACGGTTCGGGCTTCCAGAATGGCTTGATGGTCGCCTTCCGCACGTTCGGGGGCAATCTGATCGCAATATTCCCAGGACGGACTTCGCTGCAAGCAGGTGGGAGCAAGGCGGGGACGGAAATCAAGCTGACCACCGACGACTTGGAGTACCTGCGCGCTGAAGTCCCCATGATCAAGCGCATGTCCCCGGAAGTGAACAAACAGAGTTTGGTGGCTTACGGCACGCGCAGCGCGAACTACGGCGTGCGTGGGACGTATTCCAGTTACGAGCGCATCCGCAACGTCGAGGTAGCCGAGGGCAGCTTCTTCGGAGAGCAGGAAGACTTTACCCACAGCCGGGTGGCGGTCCTGGGATACGACGTCAAGAAGAAGTTGTTCTCCGGGCAGAATGCCATCGGCGAGAGCGTGCGCATTGACGGCATTTCCTACCAGGTCATTGGGGTGTTGCGACACATGATCCAGGACGGCGACGACAACATGAATGGCATGGTGTATGTGCCGTTCAGCGCCATGGGGGACTTGAAAAATACTTATTACCTGGACGCGATCGCCCTGGATTACGAGGGCGAGCACGAGAAGGTGGTCAAAGGCGTGCGTGAGTCGATGGCGTACCACCACAGCTTCAATCTCAAGGACGATCGCGCCGTGTTCGTGTTCGATGCAGTGAAGGACCTAGCCGATCTGAACGTGATCACGGTGGGCATCAAGGTGCTGCTGGGCTTTATCGGGATGCTGACGTTGGGAATTGGCGGCGTGGGCCTGATGAATATCATGCTGGTATCGGTGACCCAGCGTACCCGGGAGATCGGAGTCGAGAAGGCGCTGGGGGCGCGCAAGTGGCACATCCTTTTCCAGTTCCTCGCGGAAGCGCTGGTGATTACCTTCATGGGCGGGCTAGCTGGAGTGGTGCTGGCCTACATCGTTTCCTGGTCGGTGGGTTCGCTGACCCTGTGGAGCGCGTTCATCGAGAACGCCGATGAGGGCGACATTCATCTGATCATCGATTCGGGAACGCTGATCGCATCGACGGCGATATTGAGTTTCGTGGGAATCGTGAGCGGAATGCTGCCGGCGATCAAGGCGGCGCGGCTGGATCCGATTGAGGCGCTGCGGTACGAATAGGGGAACTTCCGTGGTCAATGATGAGCTTGCAGGAGCGAAAAGTACTGCTCACCTGCTTCGATCTCCAAAGAATGCCCGGCGGTTACTTGCCGCTCTGCAGAGGGCTGTATGCCAAGAAGGCAAACCAAAATCCCTGGAGGATCTCCGTCGGGAGCTGGGTCTGGGCGTCAGCCGACGAGCGAAGCCAGCTCATAAGTGATGCTGACCAGCACCCTTCTGAATTTGTCCTGAGGGGCAAGTCTCTCGACTTCGCCCATGTTTGTTATGAGCCGCATGCGTATGCGCTGTGTCGCACCCCCTGCCGTCCCCTGAAAGGGGACTCCCATCCCTCCCACTCTGCCACCCTGGGCTCACGCCCGGGCTGTATTCTGCCGCCGCTCCGCGGCTGGAGTGTGAGGTGGTTCCACTGTCTCGCACCTACGACAAGTTGCGAAACGGACTCGTATGAAGGAGGTGCAGTCGCAAGTTATCTTACAATCATTCTGTGTCTGACTCCGCCAACCATCGCCTCGACCGTGTTCTCGCCCAACTGCGTCTTTACCAGCACCCGTTGCTGGATTTCTCTGCGCGCGCCAAAGGCGACAGCGTCGAAGTAATCATCCAATTCAAGAGTCCGCCCGTTCCGGTGCACACCTACTTCTTCGATCTGCACCCGCGCGACTTGGACCATCCCCAGTTTGAGTGGAGTTTCCAGCGTCAGCTCTATGACTGCCTGCACGACTACCTGGTCGAAATGTTCACGCGCACGCCGCAGAGCCGCGCCGAGCGCCAGCGGGAAGGCTTGTGAGCCTGCGGCCAAGAATTGAACAGGAAATCCGCGAGCACGGACCCATCCCGTTTTCCCGCTACATGGCGATGTGTCTCTACGATCCGGAACTGGGCTACTACTCCCGCAATGCCGAGCAGTTTGGTAAAGCCGGCGACTTCTATACCTCGAGTGACGTGCACGCGGTGTTTGGACGGTTGCTGGCCCGGCAGTTCGAGGAGATGTGGCGAGCGCTGGGTTCGCCGGAGCGGATTGAACTGCTGGAACTTGGGCCGGGGCGCGGTTTGTTTGCCCAGGATGTGCTGGACTGGTCGGAGAAAAAGTTTCCCGAGTTCTTCGGGGCGCTGCATTACAGCCTGGCCGAAAGCTCGCCCGCGTTACGCGAGCGGCTACACGCGACTCTGAGCCGGGCTTTGGCGGCAGGGAAGGCTTCAATTGTCGAGGAAGAGCGGAACTCAGCGGCTAAAGCCGAATCGTTGGGTGGACCTTCCGGCACGACTGAAGTCGTGCCCCTCCCAGTTTCGTTCTCCCGGCCCGACTGTGCAGATGCAGTTGAAGCGCCCGCGATTATCTTCGCCAACGAGTTCTTTGATGCACTGCCGGTGGAGATCCTCGGGCCACAGGGTGAACTGCGCATTTCGGTCCGCGATGGCCGCTTGGTCGAGGCGTGGGCACCCGCCTCCGCTGAGGAACTGAAGTTTCTCGACCGCTACGGGGTGCACCCCGAACGTGGAGAGCGGACGGAGGCTCCACTCGTGGCGCAACAGTTTATGGCGCGCATGGCAGCGTCATTGCAACGTGGATTCCTCATCGCAATCGATTATGGCTACACCCGCCAGGAGCAGCTTGCCGGGCGGCACCGCGGCACCGTGATCGCATATCGCCAGCACTCCGCCAGCCCCAATCCGTACCAGGCCCCTGGAGAGCAGGACATCACAGCGCACGTGAACTTTACGGCACTGGCTGCGGCTGCGGAGCAGAACGGGATGCAAGTGCAGCCGCTGGTGACACAATCACAGTTTCTGCTGGGGATCGCCGAGGAGAACCAGTTTGCGGATGCCTTCGAAGAATGCCGTCTGCCGCAGGAGCGCGTCAAGGTGGCGCTGCAGCTCAAACATCTGGTCACCCCTGCGGGCATGGGGGAGAACTTTCATGTGCTGGTCGCAAGCAAGGGTGTGGATGCGGAGAAGGTGGCAACCCTGAGTGGGCTGAGTTTCGGGAAGAGCGGTTGCGACTGACCTGCATTGGTATTCACCATAGAGACACAGAGGCACAGAGAAGGTTTTCTTTCTTGTTGGGGGTGTCGGCAAAAGCGCGCCCGGCACGGCAATTCGAGGTATAATCCCCATCCACTGGAGGCCAATGTGAAGACCTGCTCGCGGTACCTGTTCATCCTGGTCGTGGTTACGATTTTGAGTTCTTTCGCTGCCGCGCAATCCTCCAGCAGCGCCGCTCCGGTCGCCCATCACGTCGCCACCCAGGCCCCGGTTCTCGGGCCGTCGCGCCAGATGGGTGCAGATCGTCGGTCGCCGTCGGCCGGCTCGCACTCCGCTGGGATCGTCAACGCGGCCCCGAACCCCTGGAAGTTGCAGGCCACGCTGCCAGGCGCGGTTATTCACGACATCTCCTTTCCAACTATGCAAGTGGGATACGCCGCGGCCGAGCTGGGCCAGGTGTGGAAGACCACCAACGGTGGAGCGAACTGGACAGAGATCCTGAACCTCGGATTTCCTTACTACTGGTTTGGCGTGAAAGCGCTTAGCGCGAACCTGGTGGTCATCTCGGGCTTTAACGATTCCAACTTTCAGGGCATCCTGCGCTGGAGCCAGGATGGCGGCACCACCTGGTCTTCCGACATAGTACTGACGACCAGTGGCTGGTCGTATCGCATACGTTTCGCCAACCGCCAGGACGGCCTGGTGGTCGATGGCCTGAACCTCGACGCAGCCAACGCCGCGCACTACACTACCGATGGCGGAGCGACAGCTTTGGATTGGACCGCGGCCGTCCCCGACCCGGTCGGCGGCTGGTTCGGCAACCAGTTCAGCCTGCTTTCCAACCTGCACGCGCGCATGTCTGGGATTACGTACTGCGACAGCCCGAACGGTGGGCAATCCTGGAGTTGTGGTCCGTCGGTGGATTCGGTTTTCGACGGCCCGGTTTTCTTCGTCAACGACACCAACGGCTGGGTAGGGGGCGGGGAAATCTCGCCGGCAGTGGAAGGCTGGGTGCACCGCACCACCAACGGAGGGACCACGTGGAGCGGCCGCACCCTCGATGGCCCCTGGCCGATTCGCGAAATCCGCTTTCTTACACCGAAGATGGGTTGGGCAGCGGGCGGCAATATCTACACTGCCGTGGGCGGTATCTACTTTAGCCAAGACGGTGGCAAGACTTGGTCTCTCGATGTGAACACTGGCGCGGAAATGGATGCGTGCGACTCCAGGAGTGCAGGGGCGCACTTCCAGGTCTGGTGTGCCGGGTACAACTCCTCATTCAGTGGTGTGGTGTACACCTTGAAACACTAGCAAGGTCCAACGACCCATCTCCTAAATCCATGTATTGTCATTCCGATCGAAGCGAGGAATGTTACTGGAGAGTGGGCAACAACCTGGGGTCCCAGCCCCCAGTGTGCAAAGTCTTTCATCTTGACGTTTGGCCCGAACCATAGCAGAATCGACCTACTGGGCTCTTGTGTGCCAGCCGCAGCGAGTCCCCCCATTTGTTACCCCTGCTCTCTGCCCGGAATTTCAAAAACTGAAGCCTGGAAGTGCCAGGTATCGAGGTTTGTGATAATGCCCAGCCGCTGGAATCGTTTTGTGCCCGCTGCCTGCCTGTTCACGCTGGTTGTCCTGCTGGCGATCTCCGCGGTGGCGGCGCAGCCGCCAAAGCAGCCCACCGGTTCGCCACAAGACGTGTTGACCTACCATGGCGATAACCTCCGAACCGGCTGGTTCGCCGCCGAAACCCAGCTGACCGTGAGCAATGTGAATGCGAGTTCGTTCGGATTGCTGAAGAAGCTAGCGCTCGATGGGCGGGTTGACGCCGAACCCCTGTATGTGTCCCAGCAGACGATTCAAGGCAAGGGTGTTCACAATGTCATCTACGTGGCGACGGAAAATAACTCCGTTTACGCGATTGATGCCGACAGTGGATCATCCTTATGGCGGCGAAGTTTCGGAAAACCTGTGCCCTACGAATACAAGAGCTTCGACGACAACGTATTTCCGCTGATGGGCATTCTGAGTACGCCGGTGATTGATCGCACTGCGGGGAACCTCTATTTCGTCGCCGACACGTATAACGGAAGCGTGGATGCTTTCCGCCTGCATGCAATCTCGCTGAGCACGGGCAAAGACGTGGTGCCGTCGGTGGTCATCCAGACCTCGACCAAGCTGGCCGATGGATCCACCTGGAGGTTCAACCCGCAGTTCCAGCTCCAGCGCCCGGGATTACTCGAAGCCAACGGCAGCATCTACGTCGCGTTTGGCAGCAATGGCGATATCAATCCCGACCAGTCCCGGGGCACCATTCTGCGCTACGATGCGACCACGCTAGCCCGGCTTGGCCGCGACGTTACGGACACTCTAGCCAAGGACACTTCGACTTACTACCTTTCCTCGATCTGGCAATCGGGATATGGCCCGGCCGCGGATGAAAACGGGGATGTTTATTTCTCCACCGGGAACAGCGACCCTAATCAGCCGAGTTATTCCGCCAGCTTCAATCGGCCGGACAGCGTGGTCCATCTCTCGGGAGATTTGATCAGCCTGGCCGACAGTTTCACGCCCAGCGATTATTTTCAGCTGGACGAGGCCGACCTGGACTTGGGTTCTGCCGGCATGATTCTTATTCCGGCCCAGCCCGGTTCGATCCCCCGCTTGGCGGTGGCCGGCAGCAAAGACGGCCGCGCGTTCCTGCTCAACCGCGATAACCTGGGCGGCTACACTCAGGGTGGCCCGGACAACGTGGTTCAGACCGTGGATCAAGGTGCGTGCTGGTGCGGACCCGCGTACTTTGTGGGCTCCGACGGCAATCCCAATGTTCTTACGGGCGGAGGCAACGGCGTTACCAGCTGGCAGCTGCAAACCAGTCCATCCGTCCAACTGATCCAGGGAACCTCTACTGGCCCCGGGGCCGCGGATGGCCTGCCGGAATATGGCGGAGCGATTCCGGTGATTTCTTCCAGTGGAACAACGCCGGGCACTGCGATCGTCTGGTTCATACAAAAGCCGCAATCGTCTTCGGACATAGACCCAGGTACGCCGATTAGGTTGATGGCCTATGACGCCACCAACTTGCAAAACCCACTGATCTCCATCCAGGCGGGAACCTGGACCCACGCGGTGAACAGCAACGCCAATGTTGTGCCTACGGTGGCAAACGGGAAGGTTTACGTTGCCAGCAACAAACGACTGCAGATTTTCGGACTCTTACCGCCACTGGGAAGCGCGGCGCGCGCGGCCTTACCGCATCCTGTGACCCCGTCCAAGCCGGAGGTGGTGACTTGTGCGCTGAGTGAGACTCCGCTGGCAGCGGTAGGCGCGTCGCCAGCCTCGACACACCAGTTCTACGGAAAGGTATGCCACGCGAGTGGCAACGAATTGCAGCTCTCGCTGCGCAGCGGCCACAGTATCACCATAGACATCAGCCAGGCTTTTGCGCAGCATCGGCGAGTGCCCCTGACCCTGGGGAGAGCGGTCGGTGTGGAGGCGACGATCGATGGGAAAGGTGGGGCGCACGCGCTGCGCATTTACCGGGCGCATACGTTGTCTCCGCTGACGCCGGCGGATCGGTGAGACAGCGGAAAGGCCGACCTCGCAGCAGGGAGCCGGGACCAGGTTTCGATCTGGGGCATTATTCACCAAACACGAAACGCCCCATTTCGTCGCCTAATTGCTTTGCCTCGTCGGGATCCTGGGACGCGCGGAAACGCTCCGCCAGTTCGAAGAAGACCTTTTCTTTCTGCTTGCGCGCTTCAATTCCTTCCTCGATGAGTTCGACGAGAACCCGATTGTCGCTGAGGCGGCGGCGCTTCGCCATGCTGTCGACCTGCTTGGCAACCTGCGCGGGAAGGGTTACGCTGCGGCGGACCTGTTTCGATGCCGGCATAGCACCAGTATACACCAGTGTGGTGCAGCGCGGAGCGCCTCCCTTCCAGAAACGCCGAGGGTAGGACGCGGCATTAAGCGGGCTCTTCCCAGAGGGTGCCCGAGTTGCGGGTTGGGGGTGCTGAACACAAGCGGCTTTAGACTGCCATCTTGACACATGTATATACCGGTGTATATCCTCGACATGTGTGAGGACAAACCCATGCCAGCCGTTCGAACCCAACTCGTCAAGTGGGGAAACAGCAAAGCGGTCCGCATTCCTAAGGCTGTACTTGAGCAAGCTCACATGCGGGAAGGCGATGAGCTCGAGATCCAGGTTCAGGAAGGCCGCATTACCCTTGAGCCGCTGAAGGCAAAGCTCACGCTGGAGTCCCTGGTTGCAGGAATCACTCCGGAGAATCGACACGAGGAGCAGGACTGGGGCAAGCCGGTTGGCCGTGAGGTATGGTAGCCGCCTACGTTCCCGACGCCGGACACATCATCAGAATCGATTTGGACCCGCGTGTGGGGCACGAGCAAGGTGGCTGGCGTCCCGCGCTGGTTTTGTCTCCGAAAATCTACAATGGGAAAACCGGACTGGCGGTAGTGGTCCCGATTACCAATCAAGCCAAAGGCTACACCTTTGAAGTCCTGCTTCCAGAGCAGATCAAGACCACGGGAGTGGTTCTCGCCGATGCGGTTAAGAACGTAGACTGGCGGGCACACAACGCGAAGTACGCCGGCACCGCGCCGCCCGAGGTGATGAAGGCCGTGCGGGAACGCTTGCTGGCGCTGTTGGGATTACCCGAGGCATAGAGTATGGTGCATCTCCGATCCTGGGACTTCTAGCTTCTCCAGAGAATCCAAAGCGAGGGCGCCCTCGGGAAGAGGACGACGTGAAAGGCCGGGCCACTCGCCAAACCGACAACATTAGCACCCGACCCGTCGAGGGCCTACCTCGTAAGCCGTCTGCTCTGGCTTCGCCTGTCCAAATCGTCCCTCAGGTAGCTATGCACGCGGTCCGCGACTTCTCGGAAGATCCGTTCTAGATTCTTTTTCTCACCGGCAAGAAGCGGGGCGTCAAACTGCGCGACGCTGCCGCTGTTGAATGACAGGACCCCCGTCATCCTGTACCCTTTCCCGTCAATTGTTAGGCCCGTAAAACTTCCAGCGCCAAGCTGTTCCGCGAGATCGAAATTCTGGGTGAGCCGGATTGTTATGGCACCACCAACGTGACGTTTGTTGCGCATGAACATTTGGAAGCTCCTTTCGAGGGTATGGCTCCGATCGGCAGAACATGTCCCACGTGAAACACTTCGCCACTGGTGTCAGTGACCTTGACTCCCCTTTCCCCTCTGGTGTGTCTGTGTCTCCGGGGATAATGTTTTTCCCACGCCTACGGCCGCGTCATCTTCTCCGGCCTAACCAACGAATCAAACTCCTCGCCCGTAAGATACCCGAGCTTCAACGCTGCCTCGCGCAGGCTGGTGTGCTCGACGTGGGCGGTGTGGGCGATCTGGGCGGCTTTGTCGTAGCCGACCTTGGGGGCGAGCGCGGTTACCAGCATCAGCGAGTTCTTCACGTACCAATCAACCTTGGCGCGATCCACTTCGATGCCCTTGAGCATGTACTCGACGTAGCCGTGGCAGGCGTCAGTGATTAGCGTGACCGAGTGCAGGAAGTTGTAAATCATCACCGGCTTGAACACGTTGAGTTCGAAGTTGCCTTGGGAGCCGGCGAATCCGACCGCAGCTGTTGCCCCGTGAACCTGGACGCACACCATGGTCATGGCTTCGCACTGTGTC
>JBGPJK010000158.1:0-10139 GCA_041485425.1 Terriglobia bacterium
ACTGGAAGCACATACGCAGAACAACAATCAGGCCCACGCGAGAAATTCACGGGCAGAAAAGCGGACAGGGAACGACAACGGTGGCATGACGCAGTCCCGGGGTGAGGTGTTTAGGAACCCGCAAGCGACCCCATGACTAGCACGGGGCCGCATGGAGATCCGCGCAATTGCTGCCCTTTAATAACCGAGGCGCCAGGTGTAAATGTCGCCCGCAGAGCAGTTAAAAAGGTGCGGTCCCCAGGTTCTGGTCGAGCCATCATCAAATACCGCCACGGCGTAAAGAGTGGTGGGACCGTTGCCCGTGATCCCAGCGATGTCCCCGTACCGGTTCACGGCGCCGGCATAGATGCCATCCACGTAGGTGCGAACGATCCACGCGGTGTGATTGTCAACGTGAATGCCGCAGCGATAGGGGCCCGCGCCCCGCGTCTTGGGGCCGCCCTTTTCCGGTGGCGGCGCAGGCTTGGCATTAGGGTCGTTCTTGTCCGAGTCGTGCTTGATGTTGGCGTCGGCGGCGCCGGCCTTGCCCGTCTTAGCCTTCTCATTGACCACTTCCTTGCCCGTGGCCGCCTTGTCTTTGGCCCCTGTCTGTGCGGGGGCGCCGGCTGCCACAGTCGTTAGCACAACACAACCGGCCAGAACGATCGTTGCCAGGAAACTGTTAGTCCAAATTACTTGCGGTCTTGCCATGGTCCCTCCTTGAGAATTGCGAGACGCTACCAAATGGAAAATCTGTTGTAAACAGGAAAGTTTCAGGGCGCGGCGTACTTCGTCTCCCCCGGCCATTCTTAGACCCAAGAAGTCACGCAGCCGCGCGCCCCACAGCCGTGACGCGTAGCGTGCTTGACTTTGCCCACTGCAAGCTTAAACTCTGACAAACCGCAGTCCGGATTCTGAGCCCCAATGTTCCGCTTATTAAATCTGGCGTTTGTCATTGCTCGAACGCTGGCGATGTCGATACTGCTTGTCTCAGCGCTCGCCGCGCATGCCCAGCAAGCTTCCGCTGAAGACGCGCGACGACTGCTCCACCAATGCGCAACGCATCGCGAGCACGGCGAGAGGCAGGAGGCGCTGGCAGCGTGCGGCCGGGCACTGGCCATGTTTAGCGCGGCAGGAGACCACCAGGGCGAGGCCACGACCCTCAACAACATCGGCGCGGTCTATTCCTCATTGGGGGAGCATCAGGAGGCGCTGGAGTACTACCAGCGGGCGCTGAAGATCCGGCGCGCGGTGGGCGACCGCGGGGGCGAAGCCAGGATCTTAACCAACATCGGCCTGGTCTATTTCTGGTTGGGGGAGAAACAAAAGGCGCTGGAGTACTACCAGCAGTCGCTGCCTATCCTGCGCGCGGTAGGCGACCGCAAGGGCGAGGCCCGTACCCTCAACAGCATCGGCCTGGTCTATTCCTCGTTAGGGCAGCATCAGAAGGCGCTGGAGTTTTTTCAGCAGGCGCTGCCCATTGAGCGCGCAGTGAGTGACCGCGGAGGCGAGGCCATGGCCCTCAACAACATCGGCGCGGTCTATTGGTGGTTAGGGGAGCGTCAGAAGGCGCTGGAGTACTACCAGCAGGCGCTGCCCGTCGAGCGCGCGCTAGGCGACCGCGAGGGCGAGGCCGTGATCCTTTCCTGGCTCATGACATGGTGGAAAGAGCAGCACAATCGTCCCCTGGCCATTTTCTTCGGCAAGCAGGCGGTGAATGTCTACCAGAGCCTGCGCCGCGACATCCAAGGCTTGGACAAAGACATCCAGAAGACCTATGTCGGCACCATCACCGGCGCCTACCGCAGCCTGGCCGACCTGCTGCTGGCCGAAGGCCGCCTGCCCGAGGCCGAACAGGCGCTGGGCATGCTCAAGGAGCAGGAGTTCAAGGAGTTTACCCGCGGCGCTGCTAACACACCCGCCAGCACGCGCACATCGTCGCTAACCGCGAGCGAGCAGCATGCCGAAAGCATCCTCGCGCAGGCCCTGGAGTGGCAAACGCTGGACAAAACCCCGAATCGGAGTGCCGACCAGCAGGCCCGCTATCTACAGCTCTCGGCCGCGCTCACTGCCAACAACGTTAATCTCGCCAACTACTGGCAAGCGCTGCAGACAGCCCTGCCTCCGCCTCAGGCCCGGGAAACCAAGGTCGAGACCTCGGCTACGCAGAAGCTGCTGCGCCAGTTGCCGGCGGGCACCGTCGTCGTCTACACCCTGGTGCTGGAGGACAAGCTCGACCTGATTGTCGTCCGCCCCGAGGCGATGGCGCAGCAGAGCGTAGCCATCAAACGCACGGAGCTGGCCGACACGGTCGAGCAATTCCGCGCTGCCATTCGCGATCGCAAGCAAGGCGATGCGCTGCTGGCGCCCGCCCGCCGTCTCTACGACTGGATGGTTGCGCCCATCGCCGCCGAACTCGAGGGCGCGCATGCGGCCACCATCGCCTGGTCGCTGGACGGCGTGCTGCGTTATATGCCGGTGAACGCGCTCTACGACGGACGGCAGTTTCTGATTGAGCGCTACACCAACGTTATCTTTACTCCCGCCGACACCACTGGCCTGGAGCAAAAACCCGAGGTCGCTGCATGGAAGGCGCTGGGGCTGGGGGTCTCCAAGCAATATGAGCACGAGTTGAATGCGCTGCCGGCAGTGCCCGGCGAGCTGCGTACCATCGTGCGTGACCAGCAGGACCGCGACTCGCACGGACCCCTGCCCGGCCGCATCCTGCTCGACGACGCCTTCACCGAGCAGGCGCTGGAGCAGCAGCTCCGGCAGGCTTATCCCCTGGTGCACATCGCCAGTCACTTCGTCATGGGGTTGGGCACAGATGAGTCGTACCTGCTGCTGGGCGGCAAAGACCAGGGCGGACGCGGCTACCGGCTGCGGCTGAGCGACCTTGAGACCCTACAAAACCTGAGTTTCGACGGCACCGCATTGCTGGCGCTGTCGGCCTGCCAGACGGCGATGTCGAGCAAGGAGGCGGACGGCAAGGAGGTGGACAGCCTGGCCGCCATTGGCCGCCAGCGTGGGGCGCAGGCGGTACTGGCATCGTTGTGGGACGTGAATGATGCCAGCACCGGACGTTTGATGGCGGATTTCTACCAGCGCTGGACGGGCACGCGCTCGCTGCCCAAGGCCGAGGCATTGCGGCAGGCGCAACTGGCGCTGCTGCAAGGGACGGATTCCCGCGATGCCGCCAACACCGGGCGCGGCTTCCACCGCGCACCGTTGTCAGGGGACGCGCGCGCACCGGATGCGCCGGCGTACTCGCATCCTTACTATTGGGCGCCCTTCATCCTCATGGGCAACTGGCAGTAGATCCGCTGCGGGGGCGCGCATCGTCCTCCCTAGCGGCCGACCAGAACGAACGCGCCCCACAGGCGTGGGCGATCCTCTCCGTAGCGCTGCTTGACCCGCTCGCGCATCTCCAGTTCCGATTCTCGAAGCGCCTGGTGCTTGTCTGCGCCCGCCAGCCACTTCTGGTAAAACAACGTCATCAACTCCTGCGTCTCCTGGTCGGGCACCGCCCACATGCTCATCATGACGTTGTCGGCGCCGGCCAGTTGCAGCGCCCGCCGCAAGCCGAAAACGCCTTCGCCGGCCGAAGTCTCGCCCAACCCGGTTTCGCACGCGCTCAGAACCACGAGTTCCGTCCCTGGCAAATTCAACTGTGTCGCCTCATACGCCGTCAGGACGCCGTCGTCGAGATCTTCGGCAGCGGCTTTGCCTTGCCGGGCACGGTCGGCGCCGGCGAAGTACAGTCCCGAACGCAACATGGGGTCCTCAAGGCCGGGCCCACGCTGCTTGCGCTTCGGGTCGGCCTCGAAAAAACCGTGCGTGGCGACATGCAGCACGCGCGGATTCCTGACGCGCTTGACGCTTTCTTCGAGCGCATTCTGTTGCGTGAAGACCTCGACGTTCCAGCGCTGCCGGTTCAGCACCGAGGCCACGGCTTCTACTTCCGCCTGCGTGCCGGGCAAAGGGTTGAGCGAGCCACCGCGCAGCTCGGCGGAGCGCTGAAGCGCTGCGCTCGACGTCGTTGTCGTTCTTAATGCCGCCACCTCGGTCTGCTCGGCCGATTTCAGCACTGCGCGGTATCTGGTTTCGTCGAGGCTGAAGTCGGGGTTGCCAACCAGTACAGCCGTATTGCCGGCGGGCTTGCGCGGCTGCCGCAACAGGTCTTTCGTGCTGGAAACGATGCGCAGGTCGTACTTCTCCAGCAGCAGCTTGCCATCCGCCGCAGGCACAACGCCGAGGGAAACCTGGTTCAGCACGCCGTCGGGCGAAAGGAAGACGCGCTTGGCGCCGCCGAGAGCGGACTCGAGAGGCTTCCAAAATGCCTCGTAGAAATTCCCCCCGGGAGCAGCGGCCGGTTTTTCCGTTACCACCGCCCTAACGCCCCTGGTGGCCCGCGCGGAGAAGGCCAGGCCCACAAGCTGCTGATAGGCGGCGAGCGGGCCGCCCTCCAGTACGCTCGCTTCGCCGAGTCGCACAAACTTCGGCGCCACGGTTATCTCCGGCGTGACCACCAGCGCGACGTAGTAGGACTTGTCGCTCCACTTCTTCCCATCAAAGAAATCGAAGCGGACAATCTCGACCGCGGCTTCGTCTTGCTTGAGTGCCTTCTGAACCTCCCGCCACGTGACGCGGGCAAGTTTCTTCTCTTCGGCAAGCGCCGCCGAGCGCTTCACCAGCTCGCGCTCCAGTTCGTTGGCCTCTTGCTGCAATTCCGCAACCGTCTTGCGCCATGCCTCCGGGTCATCCGTCGGGGCATTGGAGAGGGAAGCCAGTTGCGTCTTTTTCGCGGTCAGTTTCTCCAGCAGTGCCAACGCCTCACGATCTCCGCTGGCGGCGATCTTCGCCCGCAGCGCGGCCACGCTGGAAGCGACCAGGCCCTTCTCCCAGAGCAGCATGTCGTACATCTTGCCGGCCAGGCCGGGACTCTGCCCGTGGTAGGTGAAGCAAAAGCTCAGGTAAAGAGGGAAGTTGCCGGAGAGGGTATCCAAAAAGCCCAGGCGCTCTTTCTCGCTCATGTAGGCGAACTGCTGCTCGAACTGCATCGCCATATTCCGGAAAGCGCGGTCGAAAAACGGTTCCGCTTCAGCGTACTTGCCCTCAGCGCTGTACAGTCCGGCCAGATTCAGGAGCACGGTTGCTACTTCGGGATGTTCGGGCCCCAGGGCCTTCTCCGCGATGGCCAGCGAGCGCCGGTAGTACGGCTCGGCTTCGGCGTACTTGCCCTGCTCCCGGTACAACTCCGCCAGATTGTTCAGCACCCTCCCCACGTCGGGGTGATCCGGGCCGAACGCCTTCTGGTCAATCGTCAGGGCGCGCCGGTAGAGGGGCTCGGCTTCGGCATACTTGCCCTCATCCTTATATAGCGCCGCCAGATTGTCTTGCGCGGTTGCCACGTCGGGATGGTCGGGCCCCAGGACCTTCTCGCGGATGGCCAACGAGCGTCGCAGGAGAGGCTCGGCTTCGGCATACCTGTCCAGCGCTTCATACAGCGATGCAAGGTTGTTCAGATCCACGGCAACCTTGGGGTGGTCTGGGCCGAACGCTTTCTCATCAATGGTCAGGGCGCGTCGTATCAGAGGTTCGGCCTCGGCATACTTACCCTGCGCGTGGTAAAGCTCCGCCAGATTGGTCAGCCCAGTTGCCAGGTCGGGGTGGTCGGGTCCGAGCGCCTTCTCCTTGATAGCCAGGGAGCGCCGATAGAGCGGTTCGGCCTCGGCATACTTTCCCTGGCCATCGACGAACTGGGCGAGATTGTTGAGTGCTGCAGCTACGCCGGGATCCTCCGGCCCCAAGGCCATTTGCATGATCGCCAAGGCACGCCGCAAGAGCGGCTCGGCTTCGGCAAATTTGCCCTGCTCCTGGTACAGCAGCGCCAGATTGTTCACATCCGCGGCCAGTTCGGGACGGTCGCCAAACACCTTCTCATCAATTCCCAGAGCGCGCCGCAGGAGGGGTTCGGCCTCGGCATACTTGCCCATGTCTTCATACAGCGATGCCAGATTGTTGAGCGAGACGGCCACGTCAGCGTGCTCGGGCCCCAGCACCTTCTCCCGGATGGCCAGCGAGCGCTGGAAGAGCACTGTCGCCTCGGCATATTTGCCCTGGGCCTGGTAGAGCTGCGCCAGGTTGTTCAGCCCGGTGGCGGTGTTCGCATGCTCGGGGCCGAACGCCGTCTCGGCGACGCGAAGGAATTCCTCAGCCACCACAACCGCTTCGTCATACTTGCCTTCGGCGTAGAGTTTGCGAACCTGGCCGCTCAGCTCTTGCAGGCGCGCTTCCTGCACTTCCTGCGTTTCCTGTGCGGCTGCCGACGCAGCAAATACAAACCCCAGCACTAACGCGCCAAGGAGATAGATGAATCTTCGGGGCACGACCAGGAAACGCTTCCGCTCCAGCATTTGATCAGCCCACATGCGACACCAAGTCCTTAATTCCTGTCGTTCCCAGCGGGCTCGGTAGGTCACGGCGGAACTTGTCCCGAGCGAAGCCGAGGGAGCCGTGACCGAGGCGCGAAGCGCCGAAGCCCGCGAGGAATCTGCCGTACTGACTGTTTCAGCAGCCTCCAAGGCCGTTTCGTCCGCGTTGCAACGCCGAAGTGGGGCGTGGGGGGAGAGATTATTGCGCGGGCGCGCGAACAATGCTAATAGTGCATTTCAACCGTTTCAAGGGCGCGGATCCCAGCGTGCGCCCGCACCCTGGGCCCACCGACCCGGAAGGGAAGGTCCACAGCTATGGCGACCGGCTCTCTGCGAAAGCAACTGCTGGTGGTAGACGACGATCCCTTGATCCACGATTTTGTCCGCCATGCGCTTCGCTCCCAGCCGGTGGACATCGTGTCCTGTGAGACGGCGGGCGAGGGTTTGCGGCGGATCGCAGAGCGCCCCTTCGACCTGATCTTGCTGGACCTCGGGTTGCCGGATATCAACGGTCTGGACTTCTTAGCCAGGCTGCGCAACATGGGCAGCGCTTTTCGCGTGATCGTGATCACCGCCGACGACACGCCGGAGAGCCTGCTGCGCGCCATCCGGCAGAATACCTACGACTACCTCCGCAAACCATTCACCGCGACCGACCTTGCGGAGCTGGTCATTCGCGCGCTGGCCGCGAAAACCGATCCCGCCATTGAAGTCTTGTCGGCAAAACGGGAGTGGCTGGAGTTGTCCATTCCGTGCACGCGCGACGCCGCCGAACGGATCGAGCACTTCCTCCGCCAGCTCGATGCCGACTTGGGTTTGGAACTCATGGAGCCGGTGGTGCAGGCCTTTCGCGAGCTCCTGATGAACGCCGTGGAGTGGGGAGGTGGCCTGGATCCGTCGCGCCGCGTCCGCCTCGCCTGCCTCCGTACGCCACGTATGCTGTTCTATCGCATCGCCGATCCCGGGCCCGGTTTCCGCTTCGCGGGACTGACCCACGCCGCGGTGTCGAATCCCGGGGGAGCGGTGGGATCGAATGCGGTCCGCGAGGAAAAGGGACTTCGTCCCGGTGGCCTGGGTCTGGCCATGGTGCAGGCCATAGCCGATGAGATGCTTTACAACGAGAAGCAGAACGAAGTCGTGCTGGTGAAATACCTCGCTTGATGCTGCGAACTCCGCATCGGTGGCGGTGCAGGGTCAGCACCGTTGTCACTCGATAAGGGAACCTGTTTCGGGACCAGGGGGGGCGGAGGTTCAAATCCTCTCTCCCCGACCAATCCATCCAGCCTTCCTGAGTCAAAGGATTACCGACCACTTTTTGAATCGCTGTGCCGGAGGGCAGCGTCTTTGACGCTAAAGGCCCTCGGTCGGTCGCGGCTGCTCGGAGGTGTGCCATGGCGGTTCGGCTTGAACATGCAAATCTGACCGTATGTGATATTGAGGAAATGATCCGTTTCCTGCAAACCGCATTTCCTGAATTTCGAGTGCGCGGCGAGGGCAAAAGTCAGGACGGAGACCGATGGGTGCATGTGGGCACCGATGAAACCTACATCGCATTGAGTCAAGCCCGCGTGGAACCCAACACGCGCTTCAAGCCGTACGGCGGCGCGCCGGGTGTCAACCATCTCGCCTACGTAGTCGACGATGTCGAGGCATTGCGCAGCCGCCTCGCCGCGGCGGGATACAAGGACTCCACCCCGCCGAATGCGCATCCGCATCGGACACGCCAATATTTTTACGACTGCGAAGGAAACGACTGGGAGTTCGTTCAATACTTTTCTACTAATCCAGCGGAGCGAAACGATTACAAGTTGCCGGACCGATAGCGCACCCCGGAAACCAGAGAGTTCGAAAATCGCCTGTTAGGGCCGGCCGCTGGGGCTTTGCTCCATCCCCGCAGTCCGTCCCAGCCGCTGCGAAATTGAGTGCCGCCCGCGCACTCCTGTGCTAGGATTCGCCGCCGATGTGGGAGCTGGGCGGTAGAGGATGGCCCCGACCAGCTCAGCGGCTCTACCGCGTACGAATTTCAACAAATCAATCTGGCCTTCGCCGGACGCACGGTGGGCGTGTGAGGCGGGCAAGGAGAGAGGTATGCAATTTCGTTGGAGCAAGTTGTGGCACAGCATGCGTATCGCAGTAGCAGCCGTGGCGCTGATAGCGCTCAGCGTGCCGCTATCGCGGGCGCAGTCGAATCCGTCGAGTAGCAGCAGTGACGATGTGAACATCAGCGTCAGCGATGCGGACCGGGCGAGCGCGACCGGCGCAAAGCTGACCTTCCGGCACGCAAACTACGCGCGTACTCCGGCCGGCGCCGCGGCGCGGCAAAAAAACCTACGGCAATGGAAGGAGACCGGGTCGTCCGCCAACATGGCCGATAACGACTTCACTCAAAACCCCGGAGATCTTTCCTACCAGGGCGGAGCGGTGGTGAACTTTGCGCAATCGCACGCCGTCTACCTCACGAACGGAACCTGCACGATCGCCGGGTGTTGGGGAAATCCGGAAGGTTTTCTGCGCGACCTGTCGGACAGCGATTTTATCCATGTGGTGGACCAGTACACCGGATTGCATGCCCGAGAACGCTACACGGTGGGGTTCCGCGCGCGTTTCACGGGAGCGCTTCCGACGACGCCGCTCTCGACATCGGATCTGGCGGCGTTCTTGCACGCGCTGGTCGCAGCCACCGGAGTCGGGGGGTATCGGCACATTTATCACTTGTTCCTGCCGCCCGGGGTTGACACCTGTTTCGACCCTCCCTTCGACAACCAGTGCTACTCTCCCGACAATCCCGCTACCTTCGTATTCTGCGCTTACCACGGGAGCGGTGATTTCCCCGATCTTGGCCAGCACGTATTGTTCACGGTCGAGCCCTTCCAGGCGGTGCCGGGATGCTCCAACGGTTCGGGACCTCCGAACGGCACCTTGATCGATTCCACCAACGACACGCTGAGCCATGAAACGTTCGAGACGATCACCGATCCGGACGGCGATGCCTTTTGGAACCGAAGTAATTTCGGATTATTCGGGGAGGAGATCGGCGATGAATGTTTGTTCGTGGATCCCGTTACCTTGAACCTGACCGAGCCGACGTTCCGCATCAACGGCAAGCTGTACCGGGTGCAGTCGGAGTATTCCAACCAACGCCACGCCTGCGCCATCGCTCCTGGCAGAAACTGAGGGGCCGGCTCGCGAAGTGAGTAGAACTGGCAGGCCGCCGCTCCGGCGGCCTGCCAGTGTTTCATGCGGAGTCAATTACTCGGGACGGCTCATCGCAGTCCATTCGAGCCCGAGCGGCGCTTCAGCAATTCTTCTTGCGCATTCACCGGAGATTCGCCACGGGTAGGAGTTCTGCGCGGGTAGGTTCCGTCCACCTGCATTTCGCGCGCCTTCACATTATCCTGGAGATAAACCTCGAGCACCCGGTCGCGCAGATGGCGGACCAGCCTGTGATCCTCGATGGGGAACAGGATCTCGACCCTGCGATTGAGGTTGCGCGACATCAAGTCGGCGCTGCCAAGATAAACAAGCTCATCACCGGCATTGCGAAAGTAAAAGATTCGGCTGTGCTCGAGGAAACGGCCGACGATGCTGACGACTCGAATGTTGTCAGCCACGCCCGGAAAACCGGGCCGAAGACAGCACATCCCCCGTACCAGCAGATCGATCTTCACCCCCGCCTGCGATGCCTCGTACAGCAGGCGAATCATCTTGGCGTCGGTCAGCGAATTC
>JBGPJK010000159.1:0-10088 GCA_041485425.1 Terriglobia bacterium
CATAGAGTGTGGCCGCATCGAGATCGTCCGGATAGTGCCGGAACAGGTCTCGCATCGCGCTGGCGTACTCCGCGTCGAGCTTCCTCAAATCGACCTTGGAGTCAGATGAGTACCGCTTGGCCAGAGCCTGAATGTAGGCCTGCTCGCTTTCCGTCGCACCCGGGGCGCGCGCCAACGCCTTCTGCACGGCTTCGTACGCGGCCTGTTCGTGAGGGGGATCGACATCCAGATTGATGCATGGACCCAATGCCAGTGCCAGACCCCAAAACGGCATCGCCGACTGCGGGTCCAGTTCTGATGCTCGCCGAAATGACCGAGCGGCTTCCTCGTGGTTGAAAGAGAAGACCAGTATGATCCCCTGATCGAAGAAACGCTGTGCTTCAGGGCTCTTCGTGGAGATCGTGTGGTGATGTTGGCCCAAACCCGGGATGAGGGCTGGGGGCTTCGACTGGGCAAACAACGAACAGACGCCCGCTACGAGCACAAACACCGGCCATTGTTCTCGAATGATGGAGCGGCCCGCGATTTTGCAGAAACCTGTCGTCATCGAGCGCCGATTCTACCTCAAACCACACACGCAGAGGCAATTGGCGATAAATCGCCATTACACTCATTGACTGGGTTGTGAGTGAAATCGCCTGTTAACGGAAGTTACGAACGTACTCCTGTCTGAACGCTTTTTGCGGTGTCTAATCTGGTATGCGCTCCTTCAAGATCGCTGCCATTCTCGCCGTAGGCACATGCATTGCAATTCTCGTCGCCTATCCCGAGAAGAGTAAATCTCCGCCCCTCGGTAACCCTCCCCAAGTCCAATTTCCATCGGAGAATTTGGCCTCAACGGCAGCAAAGCAATTTCTGGACGGTAGTTTCTCCCTCATCAACGACGTGCGAAATCTGCCCGTACCCGTGCTTCGAGCGTTTACCGAACAGGGTGGGTCACGGCTGCTGATGGCCAATCCGGGAAAGGACTTTCGAGTAACAGATGTCATTCATGACCCAACCCTACCCTCCAAACGCCTGATATTTGCAGGCATCTTGGATGACAAGTGTTTCGTACACTACGAGGAAGGCGGGATCGGCCACTCCTACGTTGTGGCTTTGTTCAAAATCACTTCCAAAGACACCATGAAACCGATTTGGCGCGGCTACTGTGGGGAACGTGCAACTAGTCTCGAAGACCTGCGTTTGTGGGTAGGCGATGGCCGATGTTCGCAGCCGTGAACGCGTTCTTGCAGACAATGTTGGGGACTTTTGCTTCGCAACTGTTGATAAATCCCCATTTCACCAGTAACACTCGGCAACTTGTTTATGAGGTGAAATGAGTTTTAGTCCATCCATAATGCATGAGAGCAGCCGTCGCAAGCACTCTTCCCAGCCGAACGTATCCCGGACGGCTGGCCACCACAGAGCACCCTGCTCCCATTGTGATCTGCTGCCTTGCGGATAAGGCGCTTCGGCGCTAGCATTCGCGCTGTCGGGTTCGGAGCAGCTCTTCCATCCCGTCTTCGCGGAGGTGATGTATGAAACGTCAGGTCTGGCTGGCCGTACTCATCGTCATTTTGCTTCCCCGGCTGCTGCACGCGCAGCTGGACAAGATCGTCATCCCGGCGGGCACACCGGAGGACCAGGCGCTGACGGCGATCTCGAACGAGCAGGACGCGCAGAAGAAGCTGGCCATGTATGAGGATTTTCTGCAGAAGTTCTCGTCGAATCCTGCCGCGGTCGCGTACGGGAACTGGCAGATCTCGCAATCCCAGCAGAACGCGGGCGATCTGCCGAAGGCGCTGGAGTACGGGGACAAGGCGCTGGCCAGTTCTCCGCACAACATGGACATCCTGGTATCCCAGACCAATATTGCGCAGCAGATGAAAAACAATGCCAAGGTGATTCAGTATGCGGTGCGCGGCGGCGAGGTGTACAACTCGATCAGCAAGCAGGCCAGGCCGGAAGGATTGAGCGACCAGGATTTTGCCTCGCGCATCGAGGACGAAAGGAATTCAGCGAAAAGCTCGTACGAATTTCTGGAAGCGGCGGCGTTCAACTCCATCGCTGACGAAGCCGACGCCAAGGCGCGCATGGCGTACATCGAGCGTTATACGCCGGCCTTCCCGGGTTCGCGCTTCGAAGAACAGGTGGCGTCGTACGCGTTGATGTCGTTGTCGGAGCTCAAAGACCTGTCGCGGCTCGTCTCGTACGGAGAAAAGGCGCTGGCGGCGAATCCGAATAGCCTGGCGACTCTGACTCTTCTTTCTACTACCTATGTCGACGATCCCAAGCCGGGCAGCCTGAATAAGGCCATCACCTATGCGCAGAAAACCATTGAGGTGGCGAAGGCCGATGCCCCGGACGCAGACCGCTCGCGCAAGCTGTCGGCCGGAGTGGCGCACTCGACCCTGGGCTACGCCTACATGAAGCAGGACAAGACCGCAGCGGCGATTCCCGAGTTGAAGACGGCTTCGGAGCTGCTTAAGGGACAGGACGATCAGCAGTACGCGATTGCTTTGTACCGCCTGGGCTTTGCTTACGCCAAGCTGAGCAAGGTGACCGAAGCGCGAGAGGTTCTGAACGAAGCGGTAAAGATTCCTGGTCCGGTGCAGCCCCTTGCGCAGGAACTTCTGACGAAGGTGAACGCGGCGCGGGCGAAGGGGAAGTGAGCATTGCCACAGAGACTCTTGGCTTCCCGTGGGCTCGGGTATACTGGGCCTCTCGCTGGGTGGGGTGCATGCTCGAAAGCGGAACCACGCCTCAAATGACGGGCGACTTGCGCAATCTGCAGTTACCTTCGAATCTGTGCGAACGCGCCGAGCAGAGGTTCGGAGCGCATTTCGGCAGCGTGGAGGAGTTGCTCACCTTCGTGCTGCAACAGCTTCTGCGGAATGACGCCACGCAAATGGATCAGGCCGAGCAGCGCATCCTCGAGGAAAGGCTGAGGGACCTCGGTTATATTTGACAGCCGCTCCCACCAGTAGCAGCAATCCGAACTTCATGCCAGAGATGGAAAGCTTGGAGCACGTCCAGAGGATGGGCCGGGACCGGCTCTATCCCTCGCTCACCAACCCGAACTGGCTGGTGCTGCGCAAGCGGCGGGAATTGTTCACGCGGTGGCTGCACGGATTGCTCGGGCCGAATCCAGGGGTGCTCGACATCGGGGGCCGGATTCAGCCTTACCGCCCACTGATTGCAGGGGGACAGGCGCGCTATGTGGCGGTTGACTTGCAACCTACGCCTCTGGTCAATGTGGTCGCGAATGCCGAGCATCTTCCCTTGGCCAGTCAGAGTTTCGACCTGGTTCTGTGCACCCAGATGCTGGAGTACGCTCCCGAGCCCCGGCAGGTCATCCTGGAAATACACCGCGTTTTGAAGCCGAGCGGTTTTCTGCTGCTGAGTGTTCCGAGCGCATTTCCCCGCGACGCGGACGAAGACCGTTGGCGCTTTCTGCCGGCAGGAATCCGCCAGTTGCTGTCCCCTTTCCCGGAGGTCGAAGTGCTGCCCGAAGGTGGCAGTATTACTGGTTTTTTTCGTACCGTGAATGTTTGCCTTCAGATGTTCGCCAGGTATCGCGCCCTCCGGTCGGTCCTGGATTACACGATGGTTCCGGCGTTGAACCTGCTGGGCGCCGCTCTGGAGGGATTGGCGCGGAGCGACAACGATGCGTTTGCGGTGAACTATAGTGCACTGGCGCGAAAATGAATCGGGAGTGCATTTAGTGGCACATTTGTTTGACTTGTAGACCGCATGCGGTTATGTAGAGGAGATTGATCTATGCCAGACTTGAAAACAGCCCCTCTCGCCATGCGCTTTCGATGGTCCCGCCCTGGGTTGGCAACAGTCTTTTTTCTGCTTTCCATTTCTGTTGTCTCGGCAAGACCCTATTTCTACTCCTTGTATGACATGGACATGCTGGGCTACATGGGCAACGCGGTGGCCATCAGTGGGGCGAGCATCCAGCAAATACACGAAACCGTTTATCAGGAAGTCCTGACGTTAGTGCCGCAACCAACCCGGAACCACTTGCTGGGGAGAGATGGCGTGGGTCCGACATCACGCATTAATTCTGCGCGGGACCGATCCACCAATGCTTATCATTTCGCTGAGTTCCTTCCCTGCTTTGCCATACGGCCCTTGTTCAACGAAACCGTCTATTTATTACATTACAAACTGGGACTGAGCCTGGTTCGAGCCACCGTGGTCATTCCGGTGTTTTCGTACTGGCTGCTCGGAATCCTGGTTTTTTTCTGGATGTCGAGCTATGTGGGCGGCGTGTTGGCGGCTTCGCTGTCTCTGCTTCTGATGCTGTGTCCTCCCATCTTGAACCTCGCCCGGTTCAACACACCAGACGCTTTGTCCTGCCTCTTTGTGATGGCCAGCCTTTACCTCATCCTTGAGCGTGGCAACATTTTTTGGGGACTTGTTCTCCTGCTTTCCTCGGTTTATGTAAGGACAGATAACGTGCTGCTGGTTGTCGCGGTGTTGACTTATTGCACTTTTTCATCGCGACTGATCAGTAAAACGCAGGGATTCGTGTTGGCAGCCGTTGCCGTGAGCTCGGTTGTGGTGATAAATCATTTTTCCGGTGACTATGGAATCAGGGTTCTTTTCTACAGAAGCTTCGTAGAGGTTCCGAACGCACCCGGCGAATTGGTGGCCAAGTTCGGTCTCAAGGATTACCTCATCGCATTCCGGACTGGAGTATCTGAGGTCTTCAATAGCTACTTCTTTCCTTTCACATTGATAGGCGCACTGGGTTTGTTGCTGCAGAGAAGGCGCGCCGCAGTTAGCTTGGCGGTACTCGTCTCCGCCTATTGTTGTCTCCATTTTCTGCTATTCCCATCAGGTCAGGAGCGGTTTTGGGGACCTTACTATCTCGCCATGGGACTGATTGCCGGCATGGCTCTGCGACTGAGAGCGCATTCCGAGACAGAGAAATTGGATAGCCGGCAGGGCAGCGCCTATAAACTTGCCGTCTGAAGCAGGAACATTGGTCCTTCCGTCGAGGTCTTTTGTTCGCGGTAACATGATGCGCAATTTCATCAGCAGATTGAAGAACGCTGGCCAACGCACATCGTCGATAAAGCAATTTTCCGTCAACCGCCCGTTGCTTCTCCTGCAGAGCGACGATTGGGGGCGGGTAGGCGTGCGGGACCGCGAGGGCTACGATCAGCTTCGAGCCGCAGGCATCCCGCTTGGGCAAAATCCCTACGACTTGTACACCCTGGAGACCGCCGAGGACGTCACTGCTCTGGCCGAGATGCTCAAGCGCCACCGCGATTCGACCGGGCGCCCAGCTTGCCTGTTGATGAATTTTGTATTGGCGAACGTGGATTTTCCCAAGACTCGCCGCAACAATTATCAGCATATTCATTTGCGGACCCTGACCGAGGGGCTGCCGGGAAATTGGAAACGGCCGGGTCTGTTTGAGGCTTACCGGCAGGGCATCGGCGAGGGCGTCTTTTATCCAGCGCTGCACGGGCTGACGCATTTTTGTCAGCAAGCGGCGGAGAACCATCTTGCCAATGATGACGAACGCGGGGCTTTGCTGCGGACAATGTTCAAAGCGGAAACGCCTTACATCTACTGGCGGATGCCGTGGGTCGGCTATGAGTACTGCAATCCGGAGCCACCCAGGGCGGGTTTCCTGCCAGCAGAAACGCAAGAGGCCTTGATTGCTGCCGCTGCCGAAAGCTTTAAGAAAGTTTTCTCACGGGCTCCGGTGTCGGCCTGTGCTCCAGGGTACCGGGCGAATCGGGAAACGCATCAGGCGTGGTCGAAGTGCGGGGTACGAGTGGCACAAAATGGAAGCGGCGCACCTTTGCCGCCGCATTTCGATGAATTTGAGATTCTAAATCTGCATCGCACCATTGACATCGAGCCCTCGCAGCGCGAGTTGCCCATCGAAAAGTACGTGCAACTGGCCGACGATTGTTTTGCGCGCGGGGTTCCAACCATTGTTTCCGTGCACTCCATCAACTTTCATTCCACGCTGAAGGATTTCCGTGGGCCTACGCTGCGAGCGCTGGATGACTTTCTTTCCGCACTGGAGGCGAAATATCCCAATCTGCTGTATGTGCATGATGCGGATCTGTACGACATTGTGACCCGAGGCAAGTTCGAGACGTCGCACGGCAAGGTTTCCGTAACCGTTCAGCAGCAGGACACGGCCAAGTCCCGGTCCGCGGCTTGGGGAGCGAAATAGATGCCCGGGCTGCAGTCGCTCGTGTTGATCACCGTGGATTGCTTGCGCGCCGACCATGTGGGTTTCCTCGGTTACGATCGGCCGACCACGCCTTTTCTTGATTCGCTAGCCAGCCAGAGCGTGGTGTTTACCAATGCGATCGTGGCTGGCGCCCCGACCTACTATTCGTTTCCCGCCATTCTGGCGTCGCGACATCCGCTCGCTCTGGGCCGCGATGTGGTAGGTTTGGCGCCGGATGAGCCCACACTCGCCACTGCGCTGAAACAGTTGGGCTACGTGACGTCCGCCTTTCTGGCGGGAAACCCCTATCTCTCGCGGCAATTCGGGTACCACGTGGGCTTCGATACTTTCCGTGATTTTCTGGATGCGGAGGTCGGTTCTGTTGCCCAGGACAATCACGGAACAGGGAACGGGAAGGTGCGCAGCCGCTTGAACCGTGGCTTGGCAGAGGCTTGTCACCAGCTTGGTCCGCTGGGCTCGCTCTACGATGAGCTTTACTTCCAGTACTGCCAGCGAGTGGCGCCTTCGCCAGCGCCCTCTCTCGATCGGCTGCGTCGTTTTCCCGCTGCCCATGTGATCGTGGACCAGGCCCGCGCCTGGCTGGCGGGAGTTGCCGAGGGTCCGTTCTTCCTGTGGTTGCACTTGATGGATCCGCACTCGCCGTACTATCCGCCCGAGAGCGCATTGGACTTGATGGGCTACGGCAGCCTCAATGCGGCGCGGGCGCGGTACTTGAACTCGTACTGGAACCGCGCAGATCTCGGGGCAAGACGGTTCAAGCGCCACCGCGATGAGGTGATGCAACTCTATGACGCGGGTATCCGCTGGGTGGATGCGCAGATTGCGCGGCTGGTGGATACACTCCGCCACTTCCGCTTGTGGGACCAATGTGTGTTCGCGCTCACTGCCGACCATGGCGAGGAATTTCTCGACCACGGAGGACGCTATCATCCGCCGTCGAAGGTCACCGAGGAGTTGGTGCGAGTTCCGCTCTTGTTACACGCGGCTGGCGTGACGCCGACGCAAGCTAACGCGCCCTTCAGCCAGCTTCACCTTGCGCCCACGCTTCTGGATGCAGTGAACGCTCCGGCCCCTGGCGATTTTCGCGGGCGGAGTCACTGGTCACGATCGCAAAAGGGAGAGAGTTGGGAGGGTGAGGCGGTTATCGAATGCGTCAAGGGCTGCACCAATCCGTTTCGCGCCGAGGACCGGCTGGGCACGCGCATTCTTGCCGTTCGCGAGGCGCGTTACAAGCTCGTGATCGACTTCGGCCCGGCGACGGAACAGTTGTTTGATCTGGAGGCCGATCCCGGCGAGCTCAATCCGCTTCCCCCTGACGTGGAAAAATCCGTGCGGGGCCGGCTGCTGCAGCGGGCTCACCGGCATGTGGCGGAATCTTTGCAGTCACGTGATCCTAAACATCGCCTCGCTGCGCGTCTGCGCGACCTTCAGCTAGAATGGGCGCATTCCGAAGCCAGGGTTTCCACTTAGCATGGCCGCATTTCGCGTGGCCCGACGCCGCCGGACTCCAAGGTGCGCATGAAGCTCTGTCGCATCCTGGTGGACAGCTTTGCCGACCAGGGCCTCACCAACGCGCAGATGACCAATGCCCGCGAGATCATCCGGCGGCTGGATCCGGCGCGCTTCCACGTGAGCGTTTTCTGTGCGGCCGAACCCGACCCGCTCATCGCCCAGCGTCCCAACACCCGGCTGGTGCGGTTGCCCCAGCGCCGGCGGACGGTCGGGATCTTTAGAGAATTTGTTTTAGGACAGCACGATATCCTCTTCTACGTGAAATCTTCTCCGGCTAGTAAGTGGTATCTATGGCTGCGCCGAAGATGGAAGGACAAACGAATCGTGGTTGCGGCGATTGAGTCGCAATCCAATCTGCGCGACCAGCCGACCATTGCTCCGGAAGCGGTGCGCCTTTGGGAGCAGACGGTGCTGCGTTGTGACTACTTCGTCAGCAACTCGGGCGCGGTGAAGGAAAGCTTGCAAGCCGAATACGGTCTGCCCAGCGAAATCGTGCCCACCGGGGTGGATACGAAGCTTTTCGTTCCCGACTGGCGGCGCCCGCTTAATCCGCGGCCCCGGGTTCTGTTTGTCGGGTCGCTGCGCCCCTTCAAGCAGCCACAACTGCTGCTGGATGCGGCTTTGCGGTTTCCGCAAGCCGATTTTGTGATTGCCGGAGACGGCATCATGGCGGAAGAGTTGAAACGCCGGGTAGAGTTCGAAAAGCTTACCAACGTGAGGCTGGCGGGGTTGTTGCAACCCGAAGGGCTGCGGCAACTGTACCAGCAGGCTGATGTTTTTCTTTTTCCGTCCACTTGGGAGGGATTGCCGAAAGTCATTCTGGAAGCAGCGGCGTGTGGGTTGCCGGTGATCGCACGCAAGAACTACCGGCCGGAAACCGTAGTCGATGGCCAGACCGGTTATCTTGTAGCTTCGGATGACGAATTGTTTGTGCGATTGGGGGCACTCCTGAGCAGCCCGGAACTGCGTCGAAGTCTGGGCGAAGCTGGGAGACAACACAGCCAGCGATTCGACTGGGATCCGATCACCCGACAGTGGGAGGAAATCTTCCTGCGCCTGCTGTCGCAAAAGGCAAGCGTGGTTTAGCATGATCGCCACCCTGCCTATGCCGGTCGAGGCCTATGCGACGTCGCGACAATCCCTCCATGTGCTGACGTTGACTCCGTTTTACCCGGTATTGAACGATGACGCGCAGGGTTGCTTCGTGGCCGAGCCTTTGCGTTGGCTCGAGCAACTCGGCGTGCTCAATACCGTGATCGCGGTGCGGCCGTTCTATTACGGTCGCGCACGGGCCAGCAACTCTGCTATTCGGGCACGCTGGAGCCATTTCTTTTCACTTCCGGGTGGTTTGGGTCTGCCCACCGCGGGAGCTTTTCTATACGCGGGTCTCCTCACTCAGGTGCGGGCGCTGCATCGCTCCAAACCCATCAGCATCATCCACGCGCACGCGCCTTTGCCCTGTGGACATGCTGCTGCCTTGCTCAGCCGGGAACTGGGGGTCCCCTTCGTGGTGACCGTGCATGGCCTGGACGCGTTCTCCACCAATCAGGTGGGAGGACATGCCGGGCGGTGGTGCAAACGGGTTTCGCAGTGGGTTTATCGTTCGGCGCACCAGGTGATTTGCATCAGTGAAAAAGTTCGCGAACAGGTTGTGCAAGGGGCGGCGCCGGTGAACTCAGTGGTGGTTTACAACGGAGTGGATCCGCAAGTGTTTTCGCCGCGAGAAGCACCGCCGGGGGCGGACGTTCTGCTCAGCGTGGGCACCCTGATCCCGATCAAAGGGCACGAGTTACTTCTGCGGGCGTTTGCCGCCATTCACGGCCGGTTTTCGAATCTTTCCTGCGAGATCATCGGGGAGGGGCCGCAGCTCTCGCGCCTGAGCGCGCTGGCTGCGGAGCTGAACATTGGCAGCAAGACCCGTTTTCTTGGCCGGCAGAGCCGAAGCCAGCTGGCCGAGGCGATGCGTCGCTGCACGATTTTCGCTTTGCCCAGCCGCTACGAAGGATTGGGTTGTGTCTACTTGGAAGCTATGTCGGACGAGAAACCGGTGATCGGATGCCGGAGGCAGGGAATCGAAGAAGTAATCCTGCACGGCAGCAACGGCTGGCTGATGGAGGCGGGTGATCTGCCGGGCCTCGCCGGTGCGCTTTCCACGCTCCTCGAAAGCCCGCAGCTTCGGCGGCGGATGGGGGAGGCTGCGCGCCGCACCATCCTGCACGGGTTTACTCTGGCGCATCAGGCAGACCGGTTGACCCGCGTGTACCGAGAGTGTGTGGCATGAGCTGCCGCCTGGTGATCCTGACCGAAATTATCGCGCCTTACCGCATTCCGGTTTTCAATGCGCTGGCGCGGCGCGAGGGCG
>JBGPJK010000160.1:0-10087 GCA_041485425.1 Terriglobia bacterium
CATCCTGTACGAGCGGCGGCATACGCGCGAGATTTCCGAGTACGGTGGCATCTCTAATGTGATGCCGGTGTACGCCACCATCACCATGATCATGTTCTTGTCGTCGATGGGGTTGCCGCTGCTGAATGGCTTTGTCGGCGAGTTCACGATTCTGCAGGGAACGTTCATGGCGAACTGGAAGTGGGCGGCTTGGGCGGTTCCGGGCGTGATTCTGGCTGCGGCCTATCTGCTATGGCTGTACCAGCGAGTGTTTTTTGGGACGGTCACCAATCCCAAGAATGAAAAGCTGCATGACCTGACTCCACGCGAGGTTCTGACATTCGTTCCGCTGATCATCATGGCGTTCTGGATTGGGCTGTATCCCAAGCCGTTCTTCGAGATACTGGAACAGCCGGTGAACCAGATTGTGGAGAATCTGCACATGGCGCAGGGGAGCGCGGTGAACGCTGCGGTTCGACCTAAGATCATGCCTGCCGAGACTGCGGCGACTCTGGTACCGGTTGCTTCCAACGACGCGAAGGGGAAGAAATAAGTGGGCGGCGTCCTGTCACAATTCTTCACCGGCACCGACTACCTGATGGCGTTGCCCATCATCCTGCTGACGCTGTTCGCGCTGGGCATTCTGTTGATTGACCTGATGGTGCCGGCAGAGTGGAAGTGGGCCAACGCGGTAACGGCGTTTGTCGGGATCTTGTTCTCGGCCGCCGGGTTGGTGAAGATTCAGTTCGCGTTGGATCGTGCCGGACTGGGCGGGCAGTCGGCCTTCATGAACTCGATGGGAGTCGATCACTTCGCCATTTATTTCTGGTATCTGTTCCTGGCGGGGGCCGCTCTTGCCATTCTGATATCGGTGCGGTATCTGGAGATCGAGCGGGAGCATCACGGCGAGTTCTACTCGCTGATCTTGTTCTCGGTAGTGGGCATGATGTGCATGGCCGCTGGGTTCGACATCGTGCTCATTTTTATCGGATTGGAGTTGATGGCGATCTCGACCTACGTGCTGGTGGGATTCCTGCGCACCGATCGCCGGTCCAACGAAGCTGCGCTGAAGTACCTGTTGCTGGGGGCGTTTTCGTCCGGCATCTTTGCTTACGGATTATCGCTGTTCTACGGGCTCACGGGCAGCACCAACCTGTTGGTGATTCAGCAGCGCCTGGCGGCGGAGATGGCGGCCAACCAGAATCATGTCGCTCCGGTGGCCGTGCTGGCGCTGCTGACCACGGCTACGGGACTGCTCTTCAAGATCGCCGCCATCCCCTTCCACCAGTGGTTGCCGGATGCCTATGAAGGCGCGCCGACCAGCATTACGGGATTCATGTCGGTGGCGGTGAAGGCGGCGGCCTGGGCGATGCTGCTGCGCATCCTGCTGTGGGGCCTCTACCCGCTGCGCACGGTATGGGTGCCATTGATGGTCTTTGTTTCGATCGCGACCATGACGGGCGCCAACCTGGCCGCGCTGACCCAGACCAACCTCAAGCGCCTGCTGGCCTATTCCTCGATCGCCCACGTTGGCTACATGCTGCTGGGCCTGATCGCGTTGGGTTCCGTCGACATTCCCGCGCCTGCGTTTTTTGATGGATTCAAGGGCATCCTGCTGTACCTGCTGGTGTACACCTTCATGAATCTGGGGGCGTTCGCGGTGATTACCTCGCTGCGGCAGCGGGACGTGATTGGCGACGAGATTGACGATATTGCCGGGCTGTTCCACCGCGCCCCGACCGAAGCGGTCCTGATGCTGATCTTCCTGCTGTCGCTGGCGGGAATTCCGCCGCTGGCGGGCTTCTACGGAAAATATTTCATCTTTCTCAGCCTGATCGAGAGCAGCCATTACGTGCTGGCATCGCTGGCCGTGCTGTACGCGCTGTTCGGGCTCTATTACTACATGAAGATTGCCAATGCCATGTTCATGCGTGAGGCCATGGACAAGGCGCGACTGCCCATCAGCGCGGGTATGCGCGTGGCCCTGGGGGTGACGGCTTTCGCCACCGTGTTCATCGGCATCCTGCCGGAGTTTTTCATCAAGGCAGTGACCTGGTCTCTGCCGATCGCGCAACCCTCGGTGGCGCGGCTGCTGCGGTAGATCGGACCTCAGGCGTCAGACTTCAGCCCAGTGCAGAGCGAAATCTGGACTCTCCGAAGTTCTGGTTCGTTTCCGCTGAGGTCCGAGGTCTGAACCATGCCGCCCAGTGACGAGGAGTCTTCCGACAAGAAAAGCTTCTGGCTGGAGATCGCCAAGTACAGCCAGTTGGCATTCATTTTTCCGGCGGCAACCGTCGCCGGGTGGCTGATTGGCGTGGGGCTGGATCACTGGCTGCACACCACATGGCTTTACCTGGTGGGGCTGATTCTGGGTATCATCGCAGGATTTGTTGAATTGATCCGCATGGTCAGTTCCGCTGATTCCGAGTAGAAGCCCCCGAGGCTGCGGAGAAGCTGAGCGACAGTCATTCATGAGAGTCCGCATAATCTTCCTGAACCTTGGAACCTGAATCGGCAAATTCGCAGTCCGAATCCGGCGGCGCCGCGGAATTTTATTCGGGTGCGCTCCGTCGTATTTCGGGCTTCATGATTGTGCTGGGCGTGGTCTTCAGCGTGGCGGCTTGGTTCCGCTTCGGCTGGCACATCGCTCTGGGGGTTGCTTGCGGAGGGGCCATCGCGTACCTGAATTTTCACTGGCTCAAGCGGGTAGTGAGCGCGCTGGCCGACCGGATCACGCAGAGCGGGCGACGGGAGTCGGGGAAGGGAATCGTGGCGCGATTTGTGCTGCGCTACTTTTTGATGGGCCTGGGGGCTTATGTTATCTTTAGTGTTTCTCCCGCGAGTCTCTACGGGCTGTTTGCGGGCCTGTTCCTGCCCGTAGCGGGAATCGCGTGCGAAGCCGCCTACGAAGTGTATGTCGCGGTGGCGCGGGGACTATAGCAGAATCCCAGCATCCAGATTTTGCAAGCTAAGAGCTAAAGGCTAAGAAGCTGCCTCATGCCCGAACAACTCTGGTTCACAGAGATCCTGAATCACCTCTTCGGCGGCCCAGCCACGGGGCTGCTGCGGGCGCTGCACATTGAACCGCAATATCCGCAGGCACCCATTACCAACCCCGTGGCCATGCAGTTCCTGGTGGTTGTCTTGCTGGTGGTGCTCTTCATGGCAGTGAGGTCACGACTCTCTGTGGACCGACCAGGCGCCCTGCAACACATGTTCGAGGGAGTGCATGGCTTCGTGCAGGGGCAGAGCCACGAGATCATCGGACACCACAGCGAAGGCTTCACGCCGTTCCTGGTAGCGTTGGCCTTTTTCATTCTGACCTGCAATCTGATTGGCGTGATCCCCGGTTTCGAATCGCCCACCGCCGTGCCGGTGGTTCCGCTGGGATGCGCGGTCACGGCCTTCATCTACTATCAGACCCAGGGCTTCAAGCACGGTGGCCTCCGTTATCTGGCACACTTTTTGGGGCCGTCGGATCCGAGCATGTCGTGGATCATCCGGCTTCCCTTGGCAATTCTGATGCTCCCGATCGAGCTCATCAGCCACGTGGCCCGTATGCTTTCGCTCACGGTGCGTTTGTTTGCCAACATGTTCGCCGGAGATATGGTCACGCTGGTCTTTTTTTCACTGGTGCCAGTGGGTGTGCCAATTTTGTTTCTGGGGCTGCACATCGGCGTGTCAGTCCTGCAGACTTACATCTTCATCCTGCTCACAACCGTATATTTGGCGGGAGCAGTTGCGGAAGAACATTAAGAGCAGTTGTCAGTTCTCGGTTCTCAGTTGGGGCCGCAAGCGTGAGGGCGTCTGCACGAGGATGACGTCAACCACCCACTGGCGGCAATTCATGATCACAAGGAGAAACACCAATGCGTAAATTGAGTTATCTGTTTATGGTGCTGTCGGCACTGTGTTTCGCGCTGCCTGCGTTGGCGCAGGGGGGTGCGGCGGGTGAAACCAACTGGGTCGCGATCACGGCGGGATTCTCGATGGCGATTGCTTCGGCGGTTTGTGGACTGGCGCAGGCCAAAGCCACCGCGGCTGCGGCCGAGGGTCTGGCCCGCAATCCGGCGGCGCGTCCCGGTATTCAGTTGGCGTTGATTCTGGGCCTGGCGCTGATCGAATCGCTGGCACTCTACACGCTGGTTATCATTTTCGCCAAGGTGAAATAGAAAAACATTGAAAACTCAAGAGCCTCTGCTCAAGTGTGGGCAGAGGCTTTTCTTTTGTGAGTGGCGGTTAGCCATTAGCAATTAGCAACTAGCAATCAGGACCCGTGCGGTATTGCCGACCCGGGCGAGAACCGTCTGGCTGAGTGCTAATTGCTGGGTTCTTCTACAGCTTGCGGTGGCCGTCCCATTCGGGACCCTTGGCTTCAGGGGTGCGGTCCAGGGAGCCGATTAGTATGTGGCGCAAGCGGTAGCGGCTTTCCAGGTCGGTATTTACAATTTCAAAGCCTACTTCATTCACACGGGTGCGGCGCAGCAGGACCTGGGCCCGGATATGGCGTACGCCCAAGGAGATGTCGAGGTTGGCTTCCGAGCCAACGCGGAGATTGTCTTCTTTCGTACCCATACCGCCGCCCAGACTCAACTCGCGAATGAGGAGGCCGGACTTGCCCCACGAACTGCTAATGGTGGCAGAGAAGGTGCGGGGCAACACAATGCGCTCATAGCGCCGCTGCCGCACCCAGGGGCATGCCGGGGCGGAGTCCAGCGCAGCCACCGCCAGTTCCGCTGGTTCCAGGCCGCTATCGGCCAGCACCTGGCTGCCATAGCGGGGATCAATCTTGGCCAGGGCCTGGGCGGCGGCAATGCGCAACTCGCGGTGGTGAGCCCACTTCCACATTTTTTTAGCTTCGAGAAGATTGCGCAGCACGGGAATGGATTCCGATTCGCGCAGCCGGCCCAGGGATTCCACCGCTTTGAGCTGCAGCAGGGGAGAACGTCCGTGGGCTTCGCCGGCTTCGGCCATGATGACCAGAGGGGGCACGGCGGTGCGATCGCCGCTCATCCCGATCTCATCCACGGCTTGCGGCAGGACCAGGGGATCGAGGAGTTCCAGAAGCTCGAGCAGAGAACGTCCCCGGTCATGAGCCGCGCCGTAGGCAACCTGGCGCACGACCAGGTCGTGATAAAAGCGGTTCCACTCCGGCAGGCGGTTGGCCAGCACCTCCAGCATGGCGGGCACATCCAAGCGGCTTAACAGGCCGATGGCTGACACCGCGTTGCGTGGCTGGCCGGTGCGCAGCATGGTTCGGAGATGCTCCAGTCCAGGGGAACCCAGTTCACGTGCCACTTCGACCATGCGGTCACATTCTTCGCGGCGCATGCAGCGGAAAAAGCGATCGGAGAGGTGTTCCACCGAGGCCTGCGAAGTGCGGCGCAGAACCTCCAGCAAATCGGCGGGGACCTGCGGCAGGCGCAAGGCTTCCTCGATGAACTCCGGCAGGCGGTTTTCCACACCGATGCGGGGACGCAGTTCGTTGGCCAGCACCGGGCGCTGCTTGGCCACCAACTCCATGCCATCGCAAACCTCGCTCAGCGCGTTGTACTGTTTACGGGCGCTGGCTTCCGAACTGAGGCGCACGAAGGCAGCACTGAGCATGCTCTGCAGATCTGGATCTGCTTCCTTGGCCAGCGCCTCACTCACTTTGCGGACGGTCGCGGCGATCAAATCGTTCCCCGAAGCACCGAAAAGGTCAGCCAGCTGGCTGATTCCGGTGGCCGTCTTGCGACGGACTTCGGCGTCGGGTGCGTCCAGACATCCGAAATAATTCCGCAGGATGGCGCTGGAAGTCTCCTTGTCTCCGCGTTCCAGGAGAACCTCCACGAACTGGCGCACGTTGCGCGGCGGAACGCAGGGAGCCTCATTGGACAGCAGGACGCTCTTCTTGCCGGCTTCCGGCACCTCCGCCCAGAACATGCGATCCAGAATGTCGGCGTGGGACTCCACCAGGATCCCGGCCTTGCCCATTTTTTCTTCCTGGATTTTCAGGATCTGGCGCAAGGTATCCATCTGCCGGCTCATGTGCTCCAGCATCTGGTGCACGGCGTTGACCTTGACTTCACCTTTCTGGAAGCGCTCCAGGGCGAAGCGGATGGCCATGTGCTCCGCCGCCTTCATCAGCAGGGGAGTGTCGGTCTGGGTATTGGAGACGTTGGAGGCCAGTGTTTCCAGCAATTGCTGCAGGTTGAGCTTGGTGTTGGGATCGGCGTTGCTGAGTTCCTTCTGCAGAAATTCCGGCTTGAGGTTGGGATCGGTGCCGGCCTCGCCGAATTTGGTGAGCAGGCGGATAGCTTGAATGACTTCTTCTTCCTGGAGCGGCACAACGCCGCCCGCCCAGGCGCCACCACCACCGCCTTGACCATCGCCGCTGCCGGAACCATCGCCGCTGCCGGAACCACCGCCGCTGCCGGTGCCCGTTCCGCCGCCGCCGACTCTGACGTTCGGAACACTGCCGATGGGCGCGCCGCCCGGCACCCCGCTGCCGCTGTGGGCGCCTTCGGCCGCGGCAATGAGCTGCAGCAGCTTCTGGGGATCATTCAGCCATTGTTTGAATTCGGGACCCAGGCTCTGCGCCGCGATCTGCGCGGCAACGGTCACGTCGCTCGTCGCTGGGTCAGCGGCGACAAACTTCACTTCATTAATCCTGATGCTACTATGCTTGCTGTCCCCGAACGTCTCCTTGATCTGCTTGACTACGTCCTGGGCCTTGGAGCAGCCCACTGCGAAGGCGCGCACCAGGCGGGCGAAATCATCCACCGTGACCTTGTTGGAGAAGTGAATGCTTGCCAGGCCGGCAGTGGTAAGCAATTGGGCGAAGCTGCGCTCGGCTTGGCCGGTCTCCAGCGGAATGCCGTCGAGCAACAGTTTGTTGCCCGAGACTCCCAACAGGAAGCTGCCATCGTCACCCTTGGGCAGACCGGTCTGCAATTCCGCCCAGGTGGTCTCGAACTGGCCTTCGGTCCGCTTGTGCTCAAAGCCGTACAGGCGGACGTACTTCACCAGGATGTTGAGACTGTGTACAAAAGCGCGGGCGGAAGCTGCTCGCGTTTCCTTGGTTGTGTCGATCGTGGAAATACGCCGCTCCTGGACTCGGGTTACCCGCTAAGGGTAATGCGGAAGGGTAAGTTGTTGCACATTACGGAGGTAACGGGCTCCACCAGTGGGTGGAAGGGTCGGGGGTCTCGTCATTGACCGGTTGGTAGGGCCGGTTTTCGCCGGGGAAATCACATAGTTCGGCAGGTAGGGGCGGTTCGCCGGTAAGCAGCCGCCATTGGCCGAAAAGCAGGCGCCATGGCCCGCGGGCTTGGCTAAGCTTCCGATTGGAGCAAGACAAATCGGGCGGGATATGGACGCCTGCGCTCGCTGCTGGATCAGCAGATCCAGGCGTGGAGGGGCGGGGCGAAGCTAGTTCCATGTCCGATTGGTAGTGGGTCAGTTTGAAATACTTCGCGCCAGATCCCTCGCCCCGCTGGTGAAAGCGCGGGGCTTCGGGATGACGTCCTTTAAAACAAGAGCCAAACTGACCCACTAACCGTCCGATTGAAGCACTGGAATTACTTTCTGACAGCGGCGACAATAGAGGGTTCTGCAAGGACCAGGGAACTTTCTTGCATTCCACCGCCACCGCTACCGCAGGCAAGAAACCCGAGCAGCAGACCGGCCTCGCATTCTGGATGCAGCGGGTGCTGGAAGAGTGTGACCACGCCAGCGTGGACTTTGCGCCGGGTCCGGTTCACGACTTGCGGGTTGCATTGCGCCGGTGCCGCTCCATGGCGGATGGACTGATGGCCATCCATCCCGACCCTGCCTGGAAAGAAATGAAGAAGGCAGGCAAGCGCGTGTTCAGCAGTCTGGGCGAACTGCGCGATGTGCAGGTGATCGAAGGATGGGTGCGCCAGCTGGGCGAGGCCGAAGATCCGGTGGCCAAGACGCTTCTGCACTATCTGGCGAGCCGCGAAATGCAGCTTAAAGCGGAGGCGGCGCAAGCGCTCAAGGCTTTTGACCGCAAGCAGTGGATGCGATGGGGTGACCATCTGCCGCGGCGGGCTGCGAGGGTGAGGCAGGGAAGCGCGGTCTTCAAACACCTCGCCCTGGAGCGCTGGGTTGAGGCCCACGAACTGCATCGCCGCGCGCTGCGCAACCGCTCCCAGGTTTCGTTCCATCGGCTGCGCATCGGGCTGAAGCGGTTCCGCTACATCGTGGAGAATTTCCTGCCCCAGCAGCACGCTGCGTGGCGCGACGATTTGAAAGAATTGCAGGACGCCCTGGGTGAAGTGCATGATCTCGATGTGCTTTGGGCGACCGCGTTGCAGATACGGGCTTTCCCCGACGCAGAGGCGCGGGCGCGCTGGCAAGCCCGCGTCCGCGAGGAGCGCGAGCGCAGAATTGCGAAGTACCGCGAAAAAATGGTGGGGAAGGCTTCGCTCTGGGGCGTGTGGCGGGCGGAATTGCCTCAGGGGAAAGAGATCAAAGCAGTCGCCCTGCAACGGCTGATGCTGTGGGCCTCGAACCTGGATCCTGACTTCAAGCACTCCAATCATGTGGCGCGGCTTGCACTCCAGCTCTATGACGGATTGGCAACGAATGGAGTGCCAGCGGAGCCGGCGGTTACGGATTTGCGCGGCATCTTGCGGATCGCGGCGCTGTTGCACGATGTGGGCCGCTGCAAGCACGAAAAGGGATGCCACAAAGCTAGCTATCGTCTGATCCGCCGCTTGGCGTCCCCGCTGGGTTGGAGCGAAGGGAGCCTGCGCATGGCAGGGATTGTCGCCCGCTACCATCGCGGGGCGCTGCCGCGAGCGGGGCAGAAAGCTCTGCGCGGTTTGTCTCCCGGGCAACGGCAGAGCGTGCTGCGCCTGGCGGGGATGCTGCGCCTGGCGGACGCTTTCGACATCCCGCGCGATTGCCGCATCCAGCGGCTGGAGGTGCGCCATGAAAACGGTTTCGTGGTCATTGGCGCCCGCGGCTATTCTCCCCGCGACCGCAGGGCGGAGGCGATTGCCGGGGCACGCCATCTTCTGGAAGTGGCTTACCGGCGCCCGGTGATGATCGAGCCGCTGCGACGGGGTCGCAGCTAGCAGTTGGAACCCATCCCATCAATGCGCGGATTGTCTTTCCGAGCGAAGTCCAAGGGGAGGAATCGCTACCTCCGCCGAGAATGCCGGGGGTAGGGATGCTTCGCTTCGCTCAGCATGACAACCTATTTATGAGACGGTCTGCAGAAGCTACTCCGTTACTCCCCGCGCACGGTTCAGTAGAGTACGTTCGAGTTCATGACCCATCCTCAACTGGTGCAGAAGGCGGTGGAATGGCTGCGGGGCTATCGCTGCGGAGTCGTGCTCTCCGAGCAGGCTTGCCTCAGCGGCGAGATGCCCGACGCCATCGGATGGAAACGCGCCTGCCACTCGGTGCTCGTCGAGTGCAAGATTTCGCGGGCTGATTTCCTGGCGGACCGCGACAAACCATTTCGGCGTAAACCGGAGATGGGTGTGGGGTGCGAGCGCTTCTATCTCGCGCCGAAGGGGTTGATTGGAGTGGACGAGTTGGCGAGCGGTTGGGGGCTGCTCGAGTGCCGCAACCGGAAAGTGGAGATGGTTCGCGCTGCGGCCAGGAACCTGCGCACGGCGGTCGGCTTCCGCTACGAGATGAACTTGCTGCTGGCCAGTTTGCGGCGGGTGGAAATCCGCATTGAGCCGCAGACCATCACCGAGTTCCTCAAGTGGAAGAACCGCATGGCGGAGTACAACCGCGGGATGCCCGAAGGGGTCGTGCCGGCGGAGATGGAAGGGAATGAGTTTCTGCTGGAGGAAGGTATTTTGCAGTCGGATTGAACCCGGTCTAGGGGGCTGCGTAAGAAGAGCACAACAAGCACCTCAGCGGCCAAAGCCGCGATTGATTCAGGGGAAGTTATCGCAGCGCTGAAGCGCTGCGCCACCCAAAATCATACTTCTTTCGCAGCCTCCTAGCAGGCTGCTGAAAAAAGAATAAAAGCAGTAATTTGCACTTTGGCTGAACGAAGAATCAACAACTTACGGACCAGTTTTCGGCGCAAAATGGCCCGATTTTACCTTGTTGGTTCCTTTTTCAGCAGCCTGCTAGA
>JBGPJK010000161.1:0-10071 GCA_041485425.1 Terriglobia bacterium
CCCCCTGCTCGGAAAGAATGTAAGCCCGCTCGAGCAGGTTCTTCAGCTCCCGCACATTTCCGGGAAACGCGTAGCCCTGCAGGGCCTCCACCGCTTGTGGGCTGATCGTTCTCGTCGGCAGCTTCAGTTCCAACGCCACTTGCCGGGAGATAATTTCGCAAAGCCCGGGGATGTCCTCACGACGGCTGCGCAACGGTGCAAGATGAATCGGCACCACCGCCAGACGATAAAACAGATCTTCCCGGAAAGTCCCTTCCCGTACCCGCTGCTCCAGGTTGCGATGCGTGGCCACCAGAACGCGAACATCCACCGTCCGCGGCCGGGTGGAGCCGACGCGCAGCAGTTGCCCGTCCGTCAGGATGCGCAGCAGCTTGGCTTGCGCCGCCGGCGACATTTCTCCCGCTTCATCCAGGAAAAGGGTGCCTTCGTGGGCGGCTTCAAACAAACCCTGCCGTGTGCGGTCGGCGCCCGTGAAGGCGCCCTTCTCATGACCGAAAAGTTCGCTCTCCAGCAGCGTCTCGGTAAACGCCGCGCAATTCACCGCCACAAACGGCTTCGAGGCTCGGGGACTGTTGCGATGGATGGCAAGCGCCACCAGTTCTTTGCCGGTGCCGGTTTCCCCCGTGATCAGCACGGTGGCGTTGGTGGGCGCCACCCGCGCGATCTTTTCGCGCACCTCCCGAATCGCCGCGCTTTCGCCGTAAATCTCGGACGTGCCCTCCAGTCGGACGACTGCGTCTTTCAGGAGTTCGTTCTCGCGCAACAGGCGAGTGCGCTCAGCCGCCCGTCGGGCGGTGGCCCGGACCACGTCGGGCTGAAATGGTTTGGTCAGAAAATCGAAAGCCCCGTGACGCATGCTCTCCACCGCCAACTCGATGCTGGCCACGGCCGTCAGGAAAATCACCGAGAGCGTAGCATCGGCTTCGTGGGCCGTCGCTAACACCGCCAGTCCCTCCCCGTCCGGCATCTTCTGGTCGGTGAAGACAACATCGTAATCATTCGCTGCCAGGCTGCGCCGGGCCTCCTCCACCCCCGATGCTTCCCAGATCTCATGCTTGTCCTGGCGCAGGTTCGAGGCCAGGATGCGCCGCATGTTCGGTTCGTCGTCCACTAGCAGAATTCTTGCCATCAGTGTCCTTATTTCTGAGAATGCCCGTCGCGCGCTGGTAAAGTCAGCGCAAAGCAAATCCGTCGTGGACCGTTCGCCGCCAGCACCAGGTCGCCGCCATGCGCCCGCGCAATGTTGCGTGCAATTGCCAGGCCAAGTCCGCTCCCCTGCGGCCGGGTCGTGAAGAACGGTTCGAAGATCCGTGAACGCGCGGGCTCCGGGATCGGGTTGCCGGAGTTTTCTACGTCAATGTGCACCCGCTGGTTTCCGTCGTGCACGCGCAGCCAGACCACGCCCTCTGCAGGCGAAGCCTCCACCGCGTTCATGACCAGGTTGATCAGGGCTTGCTGCAATTGCCCCGTATCGGTCTCCGCCAGGAACGTGTCGAGAGCCTCCATCCGCAATTGCACCCCTTTCTGGCTGGCGTGGGCCCGGCATGCATCGGCCACGTACGCCACCGTGTCGCTCACCGAGCTGACCGCAAGCTTCGGTGGGCGCGGCCGGGCGTAGGCCAGAAAATCCGTGGTCAGCGTCACCAGTCTCGCCGCTTCCTCCGCCGCGATCTCGAACATCTCCTCCCGCTCCGGCCCCGACAGTTGTTTGGCCGTAGCCAGCGAACTGGATATCATCGAGACTGGATTGCGGATTTCATGCGCGATCGCGCTGGAGAGTCGTCCCACCACTGCGAGCTTTTCCTCCTGCAGTAATCTTTCCCGCGTCCGCTCTAGTTCCAGCACGTTGTTTGCCAGATGGTCTTCTTTCTGGTGAAGGTCATTCACCAGACGCCAAACCACTACCCCTACAATCACGAACATCAATGAAGTGATGCCGGCTTCGAAATACTCGCTGACCTCCAGGGGGGGATGGAGCTGGTAGTGACGCCAGATCCAGAAGAAGTTGGAAAAGTCGGCGACGGCTATCACCCCCAGCAGCGTCATCAGATGGAAGCGGAAGGCGGCCTCCAGGATGGGTACCAGCATGAGCACAAAATAAGGGCTGTCCTCGTGGTCGGTGAGCCCGGAGAGCAGCATCGCCAGCGCCAGATTCAAAATGATTGAGCCCCAGGTGAGCAGCACCAACCCGGTAGGTTGCAGGGGTCGCGACAGTCTCTGCAGCCACATCAACTCGATGGTCTTCAGTAGAAACCCGGTACCGGCCGCCACCACCAGCGCTCTCGACGGGGTGCCCCAGAAGGAAGCGAAGAACGTATGCGAAACCAGCAGGACGGCCAGCAGGGCCAGGTTCAGGATGATAAAGATCGATTCCTGACGCCGGAACGAGCCCAGGTCGTCCAGCAAGGCTGAATCTGGGTACAGTTTCTTGAACACGCCCTTTCCTTCCGCGCCGGCCCGACAGGCGCAGCTCCCCATCCTGCGAGTTTAGCGGAATGGAACCCTTCCGGCGCTGGCTGCGAAGACTCGTCACGTATATGTGTGATGACCATCACATTAGATGGTCGCCCAATTGCTAACTCGCTGAATGCAGCAATTTCCCAAAGTGGGCAAGTGGACAACTCCAGGTTGCACTTCCGGGGACTTTTTCATCTGGCCTCACATTGCTACACTCCATGCGCTCACTTCTTACAACCGATGCGGCCAGACGGAAGGCTTCCCGTCGATCGAGGGGCGTGGCTTGTTACACCAGGAAGAGTTAGGCGGTCGGCGTCAGTTCAAGAATCTGTTGCTTGCGGCCAGCCGCTGGTATGTCTCCTCGGCGCGGGTCGCGGCACCACTGCGGCTCGGACACCTGGCGATTGGACTTCTGCTCCTGCTCCCATCCTTGGTCGGGGCGCAGATTTCGCCGGGCCCTCTTTCCCGTCCGCACCAATCCCTGAACGGCGCAACCAACTGCACCACTTGCCACAAGCTGGGCGCGGGAGAAGCCACCTTCAAATGTCTCGATTGTCACAATGAAATTGCCACTCGCCTGGTGGCGCGCAAGGGCCTGCATGCTTCCTACCACATCACCCCGGACTCCAGCCGGGATTGCGTGCGCTGTCACTCCGAGCACAACGGGGAAGACTTTCCCATAATCAAGTGGGACCCGAAAGCCTTTGACCACAAGCAGACTGGATATGCGCTCGAGGGCAAGCATGCTGGCCTGACCTGCAATAAATGCCACGCTCCCAGTCACGTTTCCCCGTCCGAGCGCCCGCTCATCCGGATCAAGGATCTGACCCGAACGTTTCTGGGCGTCTCCCCGAACTGCGTCACCTGTCACCAGGACCAGCACAATGGCCGCTTGGGCGCGAACTGCCTGCAGTGCCACACCTACAACGACTGGAAGACCGTCACCGTCGGCCAGTTCGACCACTCCAGGACACGCTACCCGTTGACCGGATTGCACGCTCCGGTGGCCTGCCAGAAGTGTCACACGCCCGGGCCCGACAATAAGCCCCGCTATACCGGCATCGCCTTCGGCAAGTGCTCCGATTGCCACTCCGATCCCCACCGTGGAAGTTTTGCCCAGGGCTGCCAGTCCTGCCACAACACCAGCGGATGGAAGAAGGTTTCGACCGAGGCGGTCAACCAGCGCTTCGACCACTCCCGGACCAAGTACCCCCTGCTGGGTAAACACGCCACGGTCGAATGCGTGCAGTGCCACGCCGCAGGAGACTTCAAGAAACCACTGGCCTTCCAGAAGTGCATGGATTGCCACCAGCCCGATCCGCACAAGGGACAGTTTGCCAAGCGGCCCGATGGCGGCGAGTGCGCCTCCTGTCACACCGTGGACGGCTTCAAACCTGCGAAGTTCACGGTCAAGGACCACGCCGCGTCTGCTTATCCGCTGGAAGGGAAGCACGCCGCGGTGCAATGCGATCAGTGCCATATTCCCAAGGGCAAAGACACCCTGTTCAAGATCAAGTTCCAACGCTGCACCGACTGCCACACCGATCAGCACGCCGGCCAGTTTGCCGCGGCTCCGTACTTCAACGGCTGTGAGCGCTGCCATAACTTGCAGGGATACAAGCCGTCCACCTTCACTTTGGCCCGGCACAAGGAGACCCATTTCGTACTCACCGGAGGCCATGTAGCCACCCCCTGCGGCGATTGCCACAAACAGAACGCGGACCTCAAGCCCAAGCCCGCTGTCCTCTATCACTGGGACAATCTCTCCTGCACGAGTTGCCACGCCGACCCCCATCAGGGCCAATTCAAGGAGCGCATGCTGCAGGCGCGCGCCGACGGGAAAGTTGCCGGCTGCGAGGCTTGCCACACCACTAAGTCGTGGAAAGAACTCTCAGGCTTCGATCATTCCAGGACTTCTTTCCCCCTGATTGGCGCCCACCGCGCTACGGCCTGCATGGATTGCCACAAACCCCCCAACCTGGAAACCAGGTTGATCAATGTGGATTTCAAGGCAGCCCCCACCAAGTGTGAGGAGTGCCACGAAGACATCCACGGCAGGCAATTTGCCAAAAATGGGGTGACCACCTGCGCCGATTGTCACAACAGCGCGAAATGGAAGCCCTCGCTGTTCGATCACGACAAGCGCACTCAGTTCGCGCTGCAGGGCGTACATCGCAACGTACGCTGCGAACGATGCCACGCCCTCACCCGCCCGCTCGAAGGCAAGACCGTACTGTTCTACAAGCCGACTCCCAAAGATTGCGCGGCCTGTCACGGATCAACCACCCCAGGGAGCTTCAAAGTCCGTTTTCTCGCTGGCAAAATCAGCACCATGAGCGGTGGGGTCAAATCGCCCGCCGGACAAGGCATCTCGGCCTGCCCGCCAGAAACGTTCAATTCTTGGTGAACAAATTTCTGTACACGTTAAGAAATTTGAACGAAATCAGGCGTGCGTAAAATCTGCGATCACTTCGCAGAAGTTACATGTACTCGGAAGTACATACCAAACCCGCCTAAACCCGCCAGAAATTTGAACGCGCAGCGCATTGGCCTATCGAACACTCACTTGCGTAACTTTTTGTTGAGTGCACAACCAATTACTCTAACTGGGCGTCGAATTGCATAAGTTTTCTTCAGTTGTCCCCTTCGTCTTCTTCGCCTTTATTTTTTCATTCTTAATGCATTCGTAGTTTGGGTCGAATCTGCTTCAGGGTGGGGCACGTTGGTACCGACGATCCTGGTGCACCTGGTTATCTCGTTTCTGCTGCTGCCTGTGGGCGGGCCGGCCGACGGGCAGTCGCAGGTTTACGCCAACACCCGCAGTCCGCACGGCAATCTGAACATTCCTTGCCAGAACTGCCATACCGCGCTGGGGTGGAAACCAATTCGCGCCGTCCCGGAATTCGATCACAACCAGACCCGCTACCCGTTGCGCGGCATGCATCAGTCCGTCACTTGCACCCAGTGCCACACCAAGCCGGTGTTTACTAACGTGGGCACTAAGTGCGCGGACTGCCACGCCGACATTCATAAGCGCCAGTTCGGGGCCAGCTGCGAGCAGTGCCATACGGTGAAGGGATGGCAGGTCTCTATCCAGCAGATCAAGCAGCACCAGAACCGCTTCCCCCTGGTGGGAGCCCACGCCGCCGTGGACTGCGACTCTTGCCACAAAGGCGCGGCCACCGGGCAGTTCCAGGGATTATCGACGCAGTGCTATTCGTGTCACGCCAAGGATTACCAGCAGGCGACCAGTCCGAACCACATCGCGGGCCAGTTTTCGACGACTTGCGAACTGTGCCATGGGATGGACAACTGGCTGAATGCAAAGTTTGATCACGCGGCGACTGGATTCCCGCTGACCGCCAGCCACGCCGTCCCCCCGCGGCAGTGCACCGACTGCCATGTCAACAACAACTACAACCTGACCAGCACGGCTTGCGTCACCTGTCACTTGAAGGATTTCCAGGGCACCACCAATCCGCCGCATGTGCAGGGTGGGTTCCCGCAAACCTGCCAGACTTGCCACACCACTCTGGCTTGGACTCCCGCAACCTTTGACCACGCCACGGTCAATTTCCCGTTGACCGGCGCACACTCCGTTCCGCCGCGGCAGTGTACCGACTGCCACGTCAACAATAATTACAACTTGACCAGCACGACTTGCGTGTCCTGCCACTTGAAGGATTTCCAGAACACGACGAATCCGAACCACATGCAAGCCGGATTCAGCCAGAGTTGCGAGATGTGCCACTCCACCACGGCTTGGCAACCGGCGCAGTTTGATCACTCCAAGTCCGCTTTCCCCTTGACCGGCGCGCACACCGTTCCGCCGCGGCAATGCACGGATTGCCATGTCAACAACAACTACAACCTGACCAGCACGGCCTGCGTCTCCTGCCACCTGAAGGATTACCAGGGCACCACCAATCCCAACCACGTGACCGCGAATTTCCCCCAGACCTGTGAGCAGTGCCATAACACTACGTCGTGGGCCAACGCGACCTTCAACCACTCCAGCACCGGGTTTACCTTGACCGGCGCGCACACGGTCCCGCCGCGGCAGTGCACCGACTGCCACGTCAACAACAACTACAACCTGACCACCACGGCCTGCGTCTCCTGCCACCTGAAGGATTACAACGGGGCGACCTCCCCGGTGAACCACATCACGGCTGGGTTCCCGACGACCTGCGAGCAGTGCCATGACACGGTGCTCTGGACCAACGGCAAGTTCGAGCACTCCACTACGGGTTTCGTTTTGACCGGCGCGCATACGGTCCCGCCGCGACAGTGTACCGACTGCCATGTCAACAATAACTACAGCCTCACCAGTACCGCCTGCGTCACCTGCCACCTGAAGGATTATCAGGGCACAACCGATCCCAACCACGTGGCGGCCGGGTTCCCGACTACGTGCGAGTCCTGCCACAGCACGACTTCCTGGAGCGGCGCGACTTTCAATCACACCTCAACCGGATTCGCCTTGACCGGCTCGCACACCGTGCCACCGCGGCAGTGTGCGGACTGCCATGTCAACAACAACTACAAGCTCACCAGCACCGCTTGCGTTGCCTGCCACCTGAACGACTACAACACGGCAAAGAGCCCGGTGGACCACATCTCAGCCGGTTTTCCCACCACCTGCGAGCTGTGCCATGACACGGTGCTCTGGACCAACGGCAAGTTCGATCACAACACCACGACGTTCCCCCTGACCGGCTCGCACACCGTGCCGCCCCGGCAGTGCGCGGACTGCCACGTCAACAACAACTACACCACGCTTCCCACGGATTGCTACGGCTGCCACAAGGCGGATTACAACGCCACCACCAATCCCAATCACGCCGCAGCCGGGTTCCCGACGACCTGCCAGACCTGCCACGACACCAAGGTGTGGACCGACGCCACTTTCAATCACACCTGGTTCCCGACTCCGCATCACGGTATTTCAACCTGCACCGACTGCCACACCAACTCGTCGGACTACTCGGTCTTCACCTGCACCGCTTGCCATTCGCACCCCAAGACCCAGACCGACCAGCAGCACCAGGGTGTGAAAGGTTACGTGTACAACAGCATTAACTGTTACCAGTGCCATCCCACCGGGCAGGGTGGCGGCTAGCTATGCCACAAGGCCCTTTACGTGCTCAGTCAGAGCTATAGACGTAAGATTCCGGCGGCAAGCGGAGCGCCAGCGAGTGACGACAGGGAATGACGGCAGTACAGAGACAATTTCGAATTCTCCTGCTGCTGGTGTCTTTGGCAGCGGGGCAAAGCACGACCGCGGGCACCGCCACGGTGCAAGATGTGAAAGTAGTGCGCGACGGCAACGGCGTGCGCGTCGAGGTCACGCTCAGCGCACCGGTCAATGCCTCCGTCATTACTGCCAGTCACCCCGACCGGCTGGTGCTCGAGTTGCCCAATACCTTGTCTGGAGCCAGGCAAAAACATATCCCTGTCAACTATCACGGCGTGCGCACCGTGCGCATGGGCCTGAATAGCGCCAATCCTCCCATCACCCGGGTGGTTGTAGATCTCGACCAGATTGGCCCCTACCTGCTGAAATCCAACGGGACCCGGATCACGCTGACCGTTGGTCCGGCAGTGAATGCGCGTTCCAGCACAGGTAGAAACACTCCCGCTGCGGCCGCCTCCGGGAGTCTCATCGGAATATTTCGTCGCCAGCAGAATACCCCGCCACCGGTAGCTAGTAATGATTCCACGCCGCTCATTTCCCCGCCTCCCTCGCAGCCCCCGATTGCATTTCCTCAAGGCGAGCCGGCGGACAGCGGCACTACCACCACTGCGAACACCTCGTCCTCCAGGCCAACCGCCGCCCATCCCAATCGTGCCAGCCTGCAGGAAGGGACCGTATTCCCCAGTCTGGGCGCGCCTGGGGCCGGCAATGTTCCTCCTGTGACCGGAACAACGTCTGGTGGATTTAACCCCGCAGCCAGCGGTTCTTCGCAAGCCAACAGCACCGCAGCTCAGCAGGACTCTGGATTCTCCGGAAGCGCCTCCGCTGCCGGCCCTCCTGCGCCGACTGTGGTTGTGCCAGCACCGCAGCCGAAGGCGGAAACCGCTTCGGCCAATCCCCAGCCTGCTCCGGTCGTGGCCAGCGCGCCTGCGACTACCGTGGCGGCACAGCCTCCGCCGTCGAAGACGCCGGGCGCTTCAAGTAGCAGCCAGCCCGCAGTCTCGTCATCAGTTTCTTCGAATCAGCCCGTTCCCCAGGATGCTTCTCGTTTGGCTGTTGTTCCGCCCACGACCGCCCTTGTCCCGCCAAGCCCTCCCTCTCTTTCGCCCCAGGGTTCCACGGGACAAGGCGCGGTCGCCAGTACACCCGCAGTTGCAACCGCGCCTGTCCAGGCGGCGGAGACGACTGACACCTCAACCACAGAAACTGCCTCGGGTGCCGGCATGGAAGCTGAGCAGGAGGCGTTGATACTCCGCGCTGCTGATCCCAGCCTGCGTACCGTTTTCAAGGTGAAATACGTCGCCCAAGGGGCCGCGTACCTCGATGGTGGCCGCAGCTCCGGGCTCACCGAGGGCATGAAGCTGGAGATCAAGGATACCGATCTGCCCGCGCAACAGGGAGTCAGTGTCGATCCCGCCGATCCCCACGTGGTCGCGGAGCTCGAAGTCACCGCGGTCGCCGAAACTTCCGCCGTGACCGACATTCGCACCCCCAAGCGTCCGGTAAAGCCCGGAGACTTGGCCTACCTGTCCTCCTCGGACGCGGCCGCGCTGGTGCAACAGCGCGCCCTCAGTACTACGCGGAAATACCCTGCGGTCGTCACCTTCACCGAAGGCGATCCGCTCGAAGAAGAGGCCCGCGCCGAGGTGCCAAAGCCGCCATTGCCTTCCGTAAATCGCGCCCGCGGACGCATCGGCCTCGACTATCTGGGCACCATCAGCCACGGCAGCTCCTCGTTCTCCAGTTCGGACCTCGGCCTGGTCGTGCGCGCGGACATCACCCGCATCAACGGCACCTATTGGGACCTGAGCGGTTACTGGCGCGGACGGATTAACTCGACCTCTGCGAGTCAGCAAACCTTGCAGGATCTGATCAACCGTACCTATCACCTGAGCATGACCTACGACAATCCCAACTCGGCGTGGGTGGCGGGTTTCGGGCGCCTCTATCTGCCCTGGGCCCCCAGCCTCGACACCATCGACGGCGGATACTTCGGGCGGCGGATCACGCACGGGGTCACGACTGGGATCTTCGGAGGATCAACCCCCGATCCCACATCCTATAATTACAATCCCGACCAGAAGATTGCCGGCGCTTTCATCAACTTCGAAGGTGGCAGCTTCGACGCCTTTCATTACACCAGCACTTCCGGATTGGGCCTCAGCCTGTTGAAGTGGCAACTCAACCGGCCGTTTGTCTTTTTCGAGAACTCCCTCTCCTACAAGCGTTACTTGTCGATCTACGACTCTCTGCAGGCGGATAGCCCGAAAGCAAATCCGGCCGTGCCCGCGCCGGGGCCGGGCCTCAGCCGCAACTTTCTTACGGTGCGGGTGCAGGTCACGCCGCGAGTGGAGTTGGATTTCAACCACAACTACTTCCGCGATGTTCCCACCTTCGATCCCACCTTGATCGGCACC
>JBGPJK010000162.1:0-10023 GCA_041485425.1 Terriglobia bacterium
CCGGGCATCTGCAAGGCCACGTAGCTGATGAAGAAAATGCCTGCTCCCATTCCAAATACGCGGTCGCTGAATCCAAGGTCGCGAGACATTCCGATCGCGGCATAGGCCACGTTGGTGCGGTCGACATAATTAACGATGTAAAGGGTGAAAAGAAATGGCAGCAGCCGCAAGGCAATGTGGCGCCGCGTCCGGTCCCCAAGCTGGGCCGCGGCGGGCGCGTTCGCGTGTGAGGTAGCTACGGCCATTCAGGCGTCTCCGGCGGACCGAGTGCGCAATGGGGGGGGGAAGCATACAGGAGTTCCAGCAGTTGTCAATTAAGGATGACAGGCTCACCTGTCGAGAGCTCCTTAAAACACGCGTAACTTCAACAACAAGCAGGGCCACGGATCGCACCCAAGGCCACGAACAGCGGTGCTTGCTCGCTTACCGCTCAGGCCTCTTCCAAATACCGCGATCGTGCATAAGCCGAATCTGCCGTTTGGTTACCTTCTGCCGGTATTCCGCATGCTTCATCGGCTCGCGCTTCAAGTACAGGTTCTTGGGGTAGATGGGGCGTTCGTAGAGAATTCCGTAGAGTTCGGTTCTGAGATCCTTCAGCCAGTTGTCCCATTGTGCCCGGGCGCGGTGATCGCGCAGGGCCTCGATGTCAATGACGCCGGCCACATAAGTTGAGCCGCCACCGTAGTCCTGCCGTCCGACGATCTGGCCCTTGTAATTGATGATGAAAGAGCGTCCCCCGAAGGTATCAATGGGGGTAGTCTCTTCCGGAAACAAGTAGTAGGTTCCCAGGTTCGGAGCCACTACATAAAAGTTGTTATCGAGGGCGCGGGCGCGACTTTGGATTTCGAAGATTTCATTGCCGGTCGCGGGGTGCGGGTAGGAGGCTCGATAAACCACTTCCGCGCCGTTCAGCGCCAGGGCGCGCGCATTTTCCGGGTAGGAGCCTTCGTTGGCCATCATGATGCCGAGCCGGCCGATTGCGGTGTCTGCAACCGGCCAGAACGCATCCAGGTTGCGCCCGTACTTTTCTATCCACCAGTCGTACACATCGTGCGGACACACGGAATGCTCCACCGGAAACAAGGGCGAGACTTTGTAGTGCTTGAGGATTACCTTGCCTTTGGGATCGATAATGAAGCCGACGTTGAAAAAGCGGTCCTTCAGATCGGGGTGACGGGCTTTGGCCTGGGCGATGATGAAGGCATCGTATTCGCGGGCAATCTTGCCCAGTTCCTCGGTTTCCTCTCCGGGAATGTCGATGGCACACTCCCTGGCGAACTTCACGTGATCCAGGTCCAGCACCTCGTCATTGAAGGCTTGCAGCGCGCCTTCCGGAACAGCAATCAGTCGAACCGGGATGTCCAAGGCGGAGAGCCAACTGGCGGCCTTTACCAGGTGCTTGAGATGTTCCAGGTTGATCTTGATGTCTTTGCGGCGGCGGATCCCGCGCACAGTGGGGATGAGGCCAACGGCGGTATACGGTTTAACCACGGCGGTCTTTCCTCGCTGAATGACGCCGACCTACTGCCCCCGGCGTGATTCGCAAATTTCCGAGGGGACAGGAGATGTCCCCCCGGAGAGAAGCGACTAGAAGTTGATGCGCAAAGAAAGCTGGAGTTGGCGCGCCGGGGCAGCGAACTTCGGCGAGCCGAAACCGGGATTGCCCCCAGAGAAGGGGGAAGGTGCGATATGGTCGCCAAATTCCTTGGGCACGGGCGTAACAAAATCCGGCAGGCCGTAGACGTGGTCTACGTCCTCCACATTCGGCCGGTTGAAAAGGTTGAAGACCTCAACGCTGGCCTCTGCCTTGAAGCGCTCGGTGATGGGGATGACGCGCTGCACCCGGAGATCGGTGTTGTAGTAGGGGTCGCCCTTGTAGCTGTTACGCGGGCTGACACCCACGCGATCGGAGAAGGGAAACAAATCGCCGTTGGTGTCGAACCCGGTGTTGATGGTGAAGCGGCGCGCACTTTGCAGGCTGGTGAGGATGGAAAGCTTGAAGTCCCGCACCACGAGTGGCCATTCTTTGGGTGACTCGGTCAAGAAGGCCAGCGTAAAACGATGGCGCACGTCGTTATCACCCACCGCGCGGTCGAATTCCGGGTGAAGGTAATTTTCAGGGGTGTTGGGCAAGTTTACCGTGGTCGCAATATCGATGGACTTCGAATAGGTGTAATTGGCCAGGAAGTTGAAGTGGTGGGAGAAGGCTTTTCGCACACTGAGGGTGCCGGCATTGTAGATCGAGAAACCAATTGGCTTCACGTACAGGGTAAAGCCGAAACCGGGGTCGATAGGCGCAAAGAACTGTTTGCAGCCGCTGGTAATCGTCGCGGGATTGCATTTCCCCGTCACCGGGTCCGTCGCCGGGGTACCGTTGATGCTCGAGTAGACCGGCAGCCGTGAGGCGTGCATCCACTGGTATCCCACCGAGGCATAGAGATCCTTGCCAATCTGGTGTTCGACTTCCAGGCTGGCTTGCTCGGACAAGGGCTGCGGAAAGTCCCGCTTGGCGTAACCGAGCGGAAACTGGATCAAGTTCGTCGGCGCAGGATACTGCCCGGTGGCAACGAAATTCTCGAATGCGGCTTGGAGATCGGGAGGAGTCGGAATGCAGAGCGCAGGAACTGGAGGATTTGGCGGAATTGGCGTGCACGCCCCCACCGCTCCGGAAGCACCGAAGCCGATCAAGCTCTTACTCGGATTGTTGAACTCGGGCAGGTTGGGGTTGTTAATGTAGGTGAATTCGGAAGCCCCGATCCAACTCACCAGGATGTCGCTGTAGACGAATGGTCCGGTGAACAGTCCGGCGCCGCCGCGCACTACGCCTTTGTTGCCGTGGAATGCGTAGGCAAAGCCAAACCGCGGCTGGACATTGCCAAAGTTGGTGGGGTGAAACGGGCCCGGGGCACTTCCCTCCCCCGCGGTTGTGATCTTGATGTCCTTGGCCGAGGGAAACTGATCCACGTCGTAGCGCAGCCCGAAGGTAAGGCTGAGGTTCGACCGGACCTTCCATTGGTCCTGCACATACGCCGAATAGAGCGTGTGCCGGTAATCGAGCGAGGTCGCGTTGTTGAAAGCCTGCTCACTGGGTCCGGCGTACAGGCCATTCTGGAAATTGGGATCGCGGTTTGGAATCTGCTGGCCGAAGAATGAGCGCGGCTCCAAGAAGAGGAAAGCGACCGGGGTAGCCGGCCCGAGCTCCGCGAACGGACCGACGCCAAAGAAGCTTGCGGGTGCGAAGATGGCGAAACCGGGGCTGAACAGCGTGACTTGCGTCTTGGTCCAGATGGGCTGAAACTCGCCGCCAAACTTCAAGGTGTGGTTGCCACGGGTGTAAGTGAGGTTTTCGGCCGCCTGGAAGTGCTGCTCCTGGTAAAAGCGCACACTTCCCACAAAACCGCCGGAGGACAGGAGGTCCGGAATGCCCAGGGCCGGTTCGAATCCCAGGCCTTTGGGCTCGAGATTGAAATTTCGACGGCCGTATTGCAGCAAGGTTTCAGAACTCAGATCGTGGCTGAACACGTGGAAAATGTTGCCGTAGATGGACTGGTCACGCACCGGGTTATCGCGGTACGAAGAGGGCAGGCCTTCGCCAGGCGCCGCGCCCCGGGCATTCTGCTTGCGCGAATCGTTAAACAGATAGCCGATGTTGAGGGATGTTTTGTCGGTCACGAGGTTCGTGGACTTGGCGATGAACTTGTCGTAGTTGTCCACTTGCAGGAACGAGCCCAGATTCTCGGGCTGCAACCCGAGCATTTCTTTTACCTGGTTAATACTGGGTGTGTTGGGCGCGAAACAGTTCGGGGTGTCGATGCAGTGCAGAATGAACGAAGAATACAGCGGCGACTCAGCCCGCCTCTGTCCTTCGTAACCGAGGAAGTAGAAGTTTTTGTCCGTGCGGACCGGACCGCCTACTGTGCCTCCGAACTGGTTGAAGCGGAAGGTGTTGAAACCGGGCGCGGCGAGCAGGTTCTTGGCGTCCAAGTTATTGTTGCGGAAAAATTCATACCCCGAACCATGAACGCCGTTGGTTCCTGACTTCGTGATGGTCTCCACCACCGAACCCAGGTTGCGACCGTTATCGCCGGTATAGGGGCTGTCCACGACGCGGAACTCCTGCACCCAGTCCTGGGAAGGGCTAAGCCGCTGCACGCCGGAGATGCTGGTGGTGTAATCGACGCCGTCGAGGGCAAAGAACGAACTGTGGCTCTCGCGGATGCCGCCAAAACTGAGCTTGAGAACCGTCTCGGTAAACGGCGACTGGGCGCCCACGGCGGTGCTCCTGCCCACGTTCACCGAGGGCGTGAGCAGGACGAAGTCGATGAAGTCGCGCCCGGAGACCGGCAGGTCAGCAATCTTCGGGGTATCGATGACCTGGCTGACCTCGGACTTTTCTGTATCGACACCCTGGGCGATGTCCTGAACCAGCACTTCTTCCTTGACCGCGATGCCCAAAGTCACGGTGAGAGCGGCGATCTGGCCCACCGAGAGAACCACCGGTAACTTCCTGGGGCTGAAGCCCTGTATTTCCGTGGTGAGTTCGTAACTGCCGGGGGGAATGCCGGGAATTACCGAGAGGCCATGCGACTCGGTGATGTCGGTGCGCCGGGCTCCGGTTTGGGTGTTGCGGAGATTGATGGTTACGCCGGGAATCACGGCCCCGGTCTGATCATTCACGGTGACTCTCAGGGTGGCCAACTCCTGGGCAAAAACCGTTCCTGCCAACCAGAGAACCACGGTTGCGCTGATGACTACGCAAAACGAAGCTCGACTCATTGCTCCTCCCCCTTGGCTTGCAACGTCGCTCTGCCCTGTAACCTCTCAGAGTGTTGAATTGTTCAACAAAACAACTGCTCAACAGCCCGCTCGCATACAACCAGCCTCGGAACCCGAGGTCCCGCTGGCTATGGAATTGTCCTGAATTGCAGCTCTTCCGTGATGGACGGTGACTTCAAAGTTTTGACCGCTTCTCAATAAATGCGTATGGCGAAGCTACCACTAATCTGCAAGTACGGCTATGAGGTGAGATGAGGTCGCCTATTCAACAACGGGATTGCGGCCACTGTCAAGAGCCATTCGCAAGCCCGGGTGCCCGAGCGCAAAACCGACCTACCCGCTGACCTGGACCGCCTCATTGCCGAAAGCGAGCTGCCGCCACAGTACAACCCTCAGGCCGTGGCCCTGGCGAACGACCGGATCAGTTGGTCGGCCTGCGTCGGATCGAACCACCAGGGAGCATAGTCGGGTGGATTATTGAACCCGTTGGCAATCTTGGAAGCCAGAGGAGGAATCTGGCTGGCGGCGCCCATTAACTGCAGAATCTGCGGTTCGGGCGGGACCAGCAGCGAATTCGTCCACTTCACCACCCACTGCGCGTAGTCCCAGAAAATGTTGAACGTCTCCTGCATCCAAGGACCGTCGAATGGTTGATTGCCCCGATCCAGAATGCGTTTGAGATAAATCGTTGCCGCCTTGCTGGCCGTGTTAGAACCCTGCCCGGTGACGGGATCGTTGGTGGCCACGACATCTGCCATTCCCAGAGCGAGGCGGCCGGAGGAAAGCTTACAAACCGGCTTTCGCACTGTAGGCGCAAACCTGCCGGCAAGAATTCCGTTGTCGTCGGTCAGCTGCACATCGTGGCAGCGCTCCGCCTCCAGGGGCATGAACGTTTGCAGGACCCATTTGCTCTTGGCCAGATGCTCCTGAGGAGTCTTCACGTCGTTCCAGCAATCCATCGGCCCGCCGGGCACCCCTTCGAAAACCATGATCTCGCACGGCCCCGTGGTGGTCAGCGCCGGGAACACAAAGTATTCACCCACGCCCGGGATCAGGTTGAAGGACACGGCAGTGAACGGTTTGCGCGGAACCATGTTCTTGACGTAGGTCAGCGCCAGCGCTCGCATGGGCTTGTCGAAGGGAGACTTTTCCGCATCCCGCTCGAACATGCGGTTAATCTCGCCTTTGCCCGCTGCCACGATCACCAGGTCATGGGTCTTGCTGTATTCATCGACGTCCTGCGGACCGGCATCCTGGATGACCAGGTTGCCGCCGCGCTTGGCGAACTCTTTCATCCAGCCCGCGAACTTCACCCGTTGATCCAGGGACTGGCCATAGTGGTCTAGTCTCGCTTCCCAGAAGAGGGCACGGGTTTTGTCCGGTCCGGGAATGGTAAACGAGATGCCTTCGGTGATCGGGCACTCCTTTTCCCACAAGTTGATGCCCAAGTCCCGCTCATTCTGCAACGAGTCGTGAAACATGAACTGACTTGAAGTCACTCGACCATTGAAGATTTGCTCTGGAGTGCGATTGGAGACCACTGTAACTTCGTACTGGTTTTTCAGAAGTCCTAACGCCAACTGCAGTCCCGACTGGCCACCGCCCACAATCACAATTTTTCGCATGCCATCCTCTCCTGGCCCCTACTGGTCTGCCAACCGGCTGGGTGCCCAAATATACACTGACCCGTCAAGCCCCATAAAGAAGCTGCTCGGACTGGTAGTGCGCTACTTTGAAATCCACAGGCCGCGACCCCGATCTGTGGCATACTTGTGGTATGCCAAAGCGATTAAGCAAGGACATAAACCAGGCGGCGTTTCAGATGGTGCGGCGGTCTACAGAAACGAAGCAGGAGCCGGGCAGGGTCTCGGCGTCCGAGGTGTCGCGGGTCATGGCAGCGATGGGACGGAAGGGCGGGAAAATCGGCGGCAAAAGACGGCTGGAGACTATGACGCCAGAGCAGCGACGGGAAGTAGCTGCAAAAGCCGCTAAGGCGCGGTGGGGGAAAAATCGAAGCAGTCGTTGAGGGGCAAAATCTCGAACTGATGCCACTCTTTGATAGCGCCGCTGCTAGCATACGTCTCAACCTTGAACAGATTCGTAACGGTCAAAAAGCCCGTCTCGTCGCAATCGGGACGCTAACCGATGCACAGCTCGCAGCAATCAATGCCCGCCGGACAGTGGATGGTTTTCCTTCAATCACTTCAGAAGTGGTATTCATTGGCAAGCACATCTATATCAGCCGCATAGTAAACGATGGCTACACAGTTGAGGATGTTATTGAGCAGATCGCGAGTGCCATGCAAAGTGAAGCCGCAGTCCTAGACACTGAAAAAATGACTGCAATGGAAAATCCCACAGCAAGAGCAGATCGCTACGGCAATCAAGTAAGGGACAGAGTAGTTTTCGAGTGTACAGCGCGGTATCCACGCCCAGAGCTACTTTCTGTCATTCCCAAGGGCGATCAGAATAAGCCTAGGCAGTGAAAAAGGGCTACCCTTTGTGGGATAGCCCCTGCAAAATCAAGCGGCTCACCGGGTAACACTTGCGTCCGGCTGCCAGTCGCTCTGTAAATAGTGTATATCGTCTTTAGATTTTGTCAAGAAAGGCATGCTCTCATACGATTTTCCCTGACAATGCTAAAGCGACTTAGTATATTTGCATCATTATGAACCGCTTAGACAGCGAAAAGAAAGCCCGCGTAATTAGCTGCCTGATCGAAGGCTGCTCCATCCGGTCAACCGTCCGCATGATCGGGGTCACAATGAAAACCGTCATGCGTGTTCTGGTAGAGGTCGGAGAAGTCTGCGCCGATTACCAAGCCAGAGCGTTCCGCGACCTCTATTGCGCCACGCGCGTCAAGCCCCCCTTTTACTACACCTTCCGGCCTGCGCCAAGGGGCCCGTCAAAGTAGCGCACTACCCTCGGACTTAGGTGACAGATTTTCCAAAAAAGGAATCGATTGAGCCTCCGCCCCCTTGTTCCCAAGCTCGACAGCGTGGTAGCTTTCCCCTGCTAAAAACCATTCTCACTCGGAGACCAGCATGGAAGGACTAAAAGGGAAAGTTGCCATCGTGAGCGGTGGCGCGACGATGATCGGCGCGGCCGTGGTGAAGGCCTTTCATCGCGAGGGCACGAAAGTCGTCATCGCCGATGTCAACGACGCCGGCGGTCAGACGGTCGCGAAGTCGCTTGGGAACGACGTGCTGTTTGTGAAAACCGATCTGGCCGACGACGCCCAGATCGCCGCCTGCGTGGAGCGCGCGGTCGCGAACTTTGGCGGCATCGATTTCCTGGTCAACCTGGCCTGCGTCTATATCGATGACGCGCTCAATTCAACCCGCAAGGATTGGCTCGACAGCTACAACATCAATGTTGTCGGGGGTGTCATGATGCTGAAGGCGGCGCGAGCGCATATGATCCAGCGCGGTGGCGGGGCCGTCGTAAACTTCGGCAGCATCAGCGCGAAGGTGGCGCAGACCGGCCGCTGGCTTTATCCCGTGACCAAGGCGGCGACCCTGCAGCTCACGCGCAACGAGGCCATGGACCTGGCTACCGACAAGATTCGAGTCAATTCTGTTTCGCCCGGCTGGACCTGGTGCCGGCTGATGGATGAACTGACGCACGGCGACAAGACGAAAACCAATCGTGTCGGCGGTCCTTTCCACCTGTTGGGACGCATCGGCGAGCCCGAGGAAGTGGCGGAGGCAGTCCTGTTTCTCTGTTCGAGCCATGCATCGTTTATCACCGGGACTGATCTTGCTGTCGATGGCGGCTACTCGGCCATGGGACCCGAGATGGCGGCCCCGGCCATCCCTAAGTTAATGGAATAGGAAAGCCGATCCTCGTGAAGCGGATTGCCATCGTCGGCGCCGGTCAAGCGGGACTGCAACTCGGACTCGGGTTGCTCGATGCCGGCTTCGCCGTGACGCTCTATTCCGAGCGCTCTGGCGAAGAAATCCGCGCCGGCCGAGTCATGTCCAGCCAGTGCATGTTCGACTCCTCCCTGGAGATCGAACGCGAGCTCAACCTGAACTACTGGGAAGAGGAATGTCCCCGGGTTGACGGTATCGGCTTCAGCGTGCCCGATCCCGTGGGCGGCAAGATCATCGATTGGACTGCGCGGCTCGACAATTTCGCGCAGTCGGTTGACCAGCGGCTCAAGATTCCACGCTGGCTGGCTGAGTTTGAGAAACGGGGTGGTGATTTGCGAATCAAAGCCGCCGCCGTTGACGACCTGGAGGCTTGCGTCCGCAGCCATGACCTGGTGATCGTGGCCAGCGGCAAAGGTACCCTGGGCCAACTTTTCGAGCGCGACGCCAGTCGCTCACCGTTTGCGGACGCGCAACGGGTGCTTGCCTTGACTTATGTCCGGAACATGCGCCCACGCGAACCATATCCCGCAGTCTGCTTCAACCTGGTCCCCAACGTCGGCGAATATTTCGTGTTTCCTGCGCTGACCACCAGCGGCCCATGCGAGATCATGGTTTTCGAGGGCATCCCCGGTGGGCCGATGGATAGCTGGAATGAAGTACACACCCCCGAGGAACACCTCGCCCGCAGCAAATGGATTCTCGAACGCTTCATGCCGTGGGAAGCGGAGCGTTGCCGCGACCTCGAACTGACCGACGACCATGGCGTGCTCGTCGGTCGGGTTGTGCCGACGGTGCGCAAGCCGGTGGGTACGCTTGCTTCGGGGAGCAAGGTGCTGGGCATGGCGGACGCGGTTGTGCTCAACGATCCCATAACCGGGCAAGGCTCGAACAACGCTGCGCGGTGTGCCGAAATCTACCTGGAAAGCATCGTCGAACGAGGCGATGCGCCAGCCGATGCCGGCTGGATGCAGCAGACATTCGACCGCTACTGGACCGGTTACGCGCAATGGGTAGTGGATTGGACCAACCTGTTGCTGAAGCCACCCGCACACGTACTGAAATTGCTGGATTATGCCGGGAAAATCTCTGCCGTCGCCAGCGCGTTCGTCAACGGCTTCGACGATCCGCGCACCTTATTCCCCTGGTTCATGGACCCCATCGAGGCCGAACAATTTGTGCAAAAGGAGGCGCAGACCGTTGCCGAACGCTTCGATCGACGGGACTACCGGCGGGCTCTGGGCCAGTTCGCCACGGGTGTCACCGTGGTGACCGCGCGTGCGTCGGACGGCCGCAAGGTGGGAGTCACGGTAAACTCATTCTCCTCGGTCTCTATGAATCCGCCGCTGATCCTGTGGAGCCTGTCGCGGCAGAC
>JBGPJK010000163.1:0-10019 GCA_041485425.1 Terriglobia bacterium
CTGCCTCGCTACTCCACGGTCGCGGGGATTCCGATTACGGAATTGATGGATGCATCCACCATCGAACGTTTGGTGCAGCGCACCCGCGACGGTGGGGCCGAGATCGTGAAGTATCTGAAAACCGGAAGCGCGTACTACGCGCCTTCGGCTGCGGTGACGGAGATGGTCGAGGCGATTTTGAAAGACAAGAAGAAGATTCTCCCCTGCGCTACGTACCTGGAAGGCGAATACGGCATTCATGGATTGTTCGTGGGCGTGCCGGTGAAGCTGGGCGCGAAAGGCATCGAGCAGATCATCGAAATCAAGCTCACCCACGAAGAGCAGGCCGCCCTGAACAAGAGTGCGGAGGCGGTGAAGGAGCTAGTGGGCGTGATTGGGGTTTAGAAGCAGTTCTCAGTTCTCGGTTGTCAGTTCCCAGCAAATCCCGCCCTTCCGGGCGGGATGGAAGTCGTGCCCTTCCCGGTTTTTGTGAAGCCTTGACAATTGGCGGGTTGACGGGACGAGCCCGCCCAAAATCGAGGGAACAGGCGGCCATCTTGCTACACCCGCTCAATCACCACCGACTGCAGCACCACGTCCTTATTTGGCCTGTCCTGACGGTTGCGGGGGAGGTTCACGATTTTCTCCACCACGTCGTGTCCCTCGACCACTTCGCCAAAAATGGTGTGATTGCCGGTGAGCCAGGAGGTGGGCGCCACGGTGATGAAGAATTGCGAGCCATTGGTGTTGGGTCCGGCATTGGCCATGGCCAGCTTGCCCGCCTTGTCGAACTTGTGCGACGAGCCCTTGGTTTCATCTTCGAACTGGTAACCGGGGCCGCCCATGCCGTTGCCGGCCGGGTCGCCGCCCTGGATCATGAAGTTGGGAATCACGCGGTGGAAGATGGTGCCGTCGTACAAGCGGTCTTTACTCTTCTTGCGCGTGTTGGGATGGGTCCACTCGCGCTTGCCTTCGGCGAGTTCGATGAAGTTCAGCACCGTTTTGGGCGCCTCCTTGTCAAACAAGCGGCAGACGATGGTTCCTTCGGAAGTATTGAAAGTCGCGTAAGTGCCGGGTTGGCGGGCCATGGGAGTCCTTTCTTCTATTAGTACAGTGGGGGCGGGACGCCCCCACGACAGCCGGCGGGACGCCGGCGCTACTCTACTTGGCAGACGGCTTAGGGGCAGGGGTTCCGCCCTTTTCAATCGTGATGTGATTAATCTTGATCGGTTTGTTAGGACGATCGTTGGCATCAACCGCCATGCGGGCGATCTGTTTTACCAACGCCACGCTGGCATCGTCACACTGGCCGAAAATGGTGTAGCCGCCGTTCAAACTAGGGTAGGAAACCTCGGTAATGAAGAACTGTGAGCCATTGGTATCCGGCCCGGCATTGGCGTAGGCCAGCCGTCCCGGGCGATCAAACTTCAGGTCGGGAGAGGTCTCGTTCTTGAATTGGAAGCCGATATCGCCGCTGCCACTGCCCGCCGGATCGCCACCCTGGATCATGAAATTGGGAATCACGCGGTGGAAGATGGTTCCATCATAAAGCGGGACGCCGTGCTTCTTGGCGTGGCTGACCGGGTTGGTCCAATCCCTGGTGCCGTCGGCCAAGCCAATGAAATTGGCCACGCCGAGGGGCGCTTTGTCGGGAAATAGCTTGCAAGTAAGCTTGCCGGCTGTGGTGTCGATGATGGCCGTGGGTTGGCCGGAAGATGCCGTGGCCGCTTTCTTTGCGGGAGCGGCCTGGGCCCACAGCATCACCGACAGCAAGAACACACTGGAAATAATGATGAGAGGTCTGCGCATTGTATGACTCCTTAATTTGAACAACGGGGATTCCTCAAAATTGTACGACAGTCCCGGTTATTTGGCTGCTAGTCCTGGGGCCTGTTCGGCTTGCATTTCGCGGCTCACGCGCTCCACGTCCCGGAAGACGCGCAACGAGTTGCCGCCCAGAATCTTGTGGATATCGTCCGCGCTATACCCGCGATCCAGCAGCGCCTGGGTAATCCTGGGCAGGTCGGCGGCGGAATTGATACCTTGGGGCGTGGCCCCACTGACACCGTCAAAATCGGAGCCCAGGCCAACGTGGTCCACGCCCGCGACCTTGGCGATATGGTCAATGTGGTCGATCAGCGACTTCAACGGGGGAGGTGGAATCTTGGCGGTCCACTCCCGGCTGATGTGGTCGTACTCGGCGTAGGTCACCGGCTTGCCCTCGGCCTTATGTTGAGCGATGAACGCATCGATCGCCGCTTGCGCGTCTTTCTCCTGCGCCTCGGAAGCGGTGCGATAGTTTTCGTCGTCAAAAGCGGAGTAAAAGTTCACCTGCACGACGCCGCCGTTTTTGGCCACGGCGCGCAGCATGTCGTCGGTCATATTGCGAGGGTGGTTGGTGAGCGCCCGGGCAGAGGAATGTGACGCGATCACCGGGGCACGGCTCACGGCCACCGCGTCGTAAAAGGTCTTATCCGCCACGTGCGAGATATCCACCATCATGCCCAGCCGGTTCATCTCCAGCACCACCTGCTTGCCGAAATCGGTGAGGCCGTTGTGGTGCTCGACTTTGGGATCGTTGATGTCGCCGGAGGAGTCCGCCCACTCGTTGGTGTTGGACCAGGTCAGCGTCATGTAGCGCACGCCGAGCCGATAGAAGTCACGCAACAGGTGAATATCATTCTCAATCGAGTGTCCGCCCTCGATGCCCATGAGCGCCGCCAGCTTCTTTTGCTTATGCGCACGCTCGATGTCGGCGACGCTGAAGGCCATCATCATGCGATCGGGATGGCGCGCTGCCTGCTGGTAGACGGAATCAATGAGATCCAACGTGTGCTGGGCGAAGTGGCCCTGATTGGTTCTCGGTTCCACCCAGATGGAGAAGAACTCCGCGCCCAGGTTGCCGGCGCGGGCTTTGTCGAGGCTGATGTGGCCCAGATCCTTGGGATCGGTATTGCCGATGTCAAAGTTTTCGTCCAGAAAGCGCTGCGGGGTGTCGGCATGGGTGTCGACCACGATTGCCGAATCGTGCACGGCACGGGCGCGGGCACTGACCGGGGTGTTGTTCTGGGCGAGGGCGAAAGCCGAGGCCAGAACCAGGCAAGCAGCAAGAACGAGGCGGACACGGTACTTAGGCATAGGATTCATGGGGACGTGAACAAAAGATTGTATACGAATCGTGATTGCCGTCCACAGGTGGCTTATGCGTTACATTCCACAGGGTCGCGCAACTGCAATGCTTGCTCGGTCATTCATCAGAAATTCACCGCGTTGTAACCGTCCTGTAACACTGCACACGTAAACAATGTACGAGAAACTTCCTAAGGAGGACTGCCGAGTGATCCGTCGACTTGCGCTTTTGTGTCTTGCTCTGGCCTTACCCGCTTTTGGGCAGACCACGTTGAACGGGGCGGGCGCAACTTTCCCTTATCCGATGTATTCCAAGTGGTTCAGCGAATACCACAAGCTGCATCCCGATGTAGAAATCAACTATCAGTCGATTGGCAGCGGTGGTGGGATTCGTCAGGTTCTGGCGCAGACGGTAGATTTTGGCGCCAGTGACGGTCCCATGACCGACGAGCAGCTCGGCCAGGCCAAGGTCAAGATTCTGCACATTCCGACGGTGTTGGGGGCCGACGTGCCGGCGTACAACGTTCCTGGTGTGAGCGGAGAATTGAAATTCACGCCGGAAGCCCTGGCGGGCATTTTCCTGGGCAAAATTACGACCTGGAATGATCCTGCAATCGCCAAGGCCAATCCCGGTGTGAATCTTCCCAGCCAGAACATCATCGTGGTTCATCGCTCCGATGGCAGCGGCACCACCTATATCTGGACCGACTATCTGTCCAAGGTGAGCGCGGACTGGCAAAATCAGGTGGGCAAGGGAACATCGGTGAAGTGGCCGGTGGGACTGGGTGGAAAGGGCAACGAGGGAGTGGCTGGCATGATCCGGCAAATGCAAGGCTCGATGGGCTACGTCGAGCTCATCTACGCCGTGCAGAACAACATCGCCTATGGCACCGTGAAGAACTCCGCTGGAGTTTTCGTGAAAGCCACGCTGGACAGCGTTACGGCAGCAGCCGCTTCGGTTAAGAGTATGCCAGCTGACTTTCGGGTTTCTATCACCAACCCTCCGGGGAAGGATGCATATCCAATTTCCAGCTTCACGTGGCTGCTGGTTCCCACCCAGTCGAAGGATTCGAACAAGGGCAAAATCCTGGTCGACATGCTGAACTGGGTTACGACTGACGGGCAGAGAATGACGGCGGACCTCAGCTATGCACCACTGCCAGAAAGCGTTGCCGACAAGGTCAAGATCGCGATCAAGCAGGTCCACTAGGCAGCAGTATGGATTTCGATCCATATGTGCCGCCTCTACAAACTGATCGACATCTCTGGAACCAGCCTAGAACGGGCGCCAAGCTAGCGAGCCGGCGCCCGTCCTGCTTTTCAATACGGAAGACCGTTCCGCTGATGCTTTATACTGATCTTCCGGTATGAAACGGTGCCTGGTTGCACTCTTCCAGGTCCCGGTCGACAGGCGTCACCGGTTCGTCAAGCCACCCAACGGTATCGACTTGGATTTGGTCGTCGTGAAGCGGTCAGCGGCAGTGTCGGCGAAGGCAGATCCCGAGCCTCCTCCGGTGAGAAAGTAATCGGTACCGGGATACGCAGAATTTTCACCTGGTTCCATCACCTACGATTTATGGCGCGCACTTCGCTCGACAGTCCGGCCTACTACATCAACCGCGAGGCTTCCTGGCTGGCGTTCAACCGCCGCGTGCTGGAAGAAGCGGATGACGAAAACAACCCGCTGCTCGAACGCCTGAAGTTTCTTTCCATCAGCGCCAGCAACCTGGATGAGTTCTTCGAGGTGCGGGTCTCCGGACTGGTGCAACAGATCGAAGACGGCTATACCGAGGCCGGGGCGGATGGTCTGACCCTGGTGGAAGAGCGCGACGTGGTCTCGCGCTACGCTCACGACTTCGTGGATGACCAATATCGCTGCTGGAACGACAAGCTGCGCCCGGCCATGGCGCAGCACGGTATCCGCGTTCTCGGCCTGCACGAGTTGGACGCACCAGCCCGGGCTTTCGTCGACGACTACTGCGAGCGCGAACTCGACCTGCTGTTGACTCCGGTCACGGTGGATCCCGCTCACCCCTTTCCGCGGGTCATTAATAAGGCTCTGTGCGTGGCATTCTTGCTGCGCCGCCGCCGCCGTTCCTCGCTCACCTACACGGGCGTGGTTACGGTTCCACGCGCTCTGCCGCGCCTGGTGCGACTGCCCTCGGAGGGCACCGCCGATTTCATTTTCCTCGCGGACCTGGTGGCCTACCATGCTTCGCGCATGTACCACGGGTACGACATCGTCTCCTCGGCGGCGTTTCGCGTGACCCGCAACAGCAACCTCTATCTGGCGGAAGAAGAATCCCGCAGCCTGCTGGAATCGGTGCGCACCGAACTCCACAACCGCCGCAAGGGCGATGCGGTTCGCATGGAGATCGAGTCTGACGCCGAACCCGAGATCATCGAGCGTCTGCGGACCAATTTTGAACTGGAACCGTGGCAAGTATTTTCGGTAAATGGGCCGGTGAACTTGTCTCGACTGTTCAACATCTACGAACAGACGGAGCATCCCGAACTCAAGTTCAAGCCCTTTACACCCCGTGAACTCCGGCTCACCGCCAAGTCGCAAGACCTTTTCGAAGAACTGCGCCGTCATGACGTTCTGCTACACCACCCGTTTGATTCCTACGATGCGGTGGTGTCGTTCATCGAAGCGGCCGCGGAAGATGCGCGCGTGCTCTCGATCAAGCAGACGCTTTACCGCACCAGCGAACACTCCCTGATTGTTCCCGCGCTGATTTCCGCGGCGCCCAGAAAGGAAGTCACCGCCGTGGTGGAGTTGAAAGCCCGTTTCGATGAGGCTTCCAATATTCGCTGGGCGCGCGATCTGGAAGACGCCGGCGTGCAAGTGTTCCACGGCCTGGTGGGCCTGAAGACCCACTGCAAATTGTCACTGCTGGTGCGGCGCGATCCCGACGGAGTTATCCGCCGCTATGCTCACCTCGGCACCGGCAATTACAACACCACCACGGCGCGCATCTACACGGATGTGAGCCTGCTCACCGCGGATCCGGAAATCACCGGCGCGGTACACGATGTTTTCAGTTTTCTGACCGCGTACGCGGAGCATCCCAATTACGAGCCGCTGTTGGTCTCGCCGCTCGATCTGGCCGAGCACTGCCTGGCGCTGATCGGGCGCGAGGCCGAACACGCCAAGCACGGACGCCCGGCACACATTATCGCCAAGATGAATGCGCTGCTCGACAAGAACATCATCATGGCGCTGTACCGCGCCTCGCAGGAGGGGGTCGAGGTCGATCTGATTGTCCGCGGCATGTGCGCCCTTCGTCCGGGCGTGCGGGGCGTGAGCGATCACATACGGGTGCGCAGCATTGTGGGCCGCTTCCTCGAGCACAGCCGTATCTTCTACTTCGCCAACGGCGGCGAGGAGGAAATTTATCTGGGCAGCGCCGACTGGATGCCCCGCAATCTTTATGAGCGGGTCGAAGTGCTCTTTCCACTCAAAGACGCGCTGTTGCGGGAGCGGGTGCGGCACGAGATGCTCGACGCGTACCTTGCGGACAATCTGAAATCGCGCCTGCTGCAAAAGGATGGCACCTACATTCGCGCATGGCAGGCCCAGGGTAAGCGAAAACCGCCAACCGGCTTCGGTGGCTTTAATTCCCAGGAATTCCTGGTGGGACTGGCGGAAGGCAAACAGTTGATGGAGTCCATGCCAGCGCCTGCGGCGCCAAAGCATCGAAGAGTGGCACTCCGAAGGGAGCGATAACCCGCGATGATCATCTATTTTCTGCGTCACGCCAGTGCCGGCGAGCGCGTGGGTAATCCGAAGAAGGACGAGAAACGCGCGCTTGACAAGAGCGGAATCGAACAATGCGGAGAAGTGGGCCGGGCTTTGCTCGCGCTTGATGTCCAGGTGGACGTGATGATCTCCAGCCCCCTGAAGCGGTCCGCTCAGACTGCGTCCCTGGTTGGAAATGAGATCGGCTACGAAGGCAAGTTGCAGTTCGAAGACGCTCTCCGTCCGGGGGCATCGTTTGCCGACTTCCGCAAGTTAGTCGACAAGTATGCGAAGTATGACACCATCATGGTGGTCGGCCACAATCCCAATCTGAGTGAATTTCTGGGGTGCTCCATCAGCGAAACCGGCTGCGAAGCTTCTGTCGAGCTGAAGAAGGGAGCGGTGGCCAGAGTGGAAATGGGGCGCAACGCGGCGATCCTGCACTGGTGCCTTACACCCAAAGTTCTACGTGCCCTCTATGCGGCTGCGGCTGAGAGTTCGCGTCCGAAGACTTCGCGGAAATAGCTTCTTTCCTTCTCCACCGCCCACAGCTCCAGGTCCACGCTGGTTCTCGGCTTGGCCACCAGCCCCAGGCTTACCTCCCCGTTGCGCGCCCGGACTCGGGTCATTCGCACCGCTCCGCCGCGTCCCAGGTTGAGGGCGCGAGCCAGTCGCAGCAGCAGCGACGTCTTGCGCACGAACTCCCGGTCGGCCGGCAGGAGCGCTTTCATAGGAGCGTCTGCGGGCGCGGGCCGCGATTTCCCCAGGTAACGCGCGATGCCCGCAATCTTGCGTCTTTCTTGGGGCGTGTATCCCAGGATCTCCGAGTTGGAAATGATGTAATACGCGTGCCGGTGCCTGCCATTACGATTCACGTAGTCCCCCACTTCATAGAGCATGGCGGCAGCCGAAAGCCACTCCCGGTACGCAGGGGGAAGCCGGTGCACCGACTTCAACGCCGCAAACAGATGCATGGCCGACTCGCGCACCTGCAGAGCGTGGTCCATATCCACGCGGTAATGCTCCATTGCAGCGCGAATCGAATCCCACCGTTCCGACTCGACTTGTTTTCCGGACCTGGTACTGCGGTCGTATTCTGCTGCCATCTGCGCTAGAAGGCCGTCTCGCAGCCCGAGGGGCGAATATCGGAATCCGGGTAACTGACAACGTTCCAGGATTTCGGCGTAAACCGCCGCACCAGCCGCAATGATTTCTGCCCGGCGTGGCCCAACCCCGGAAAGTTTTCGGCGCTCCTCGATCGGCAACCGGGCGAGCATCTTGCCAATACGCCGCATCTGGGGCCGCGACACCAGGGTCGCGCGCGAGCCCTTGGTCTGGTAGAGCCCGTGACAAACTGCCGCTAACGAGGCAGCGGTGCCGGAAGTAGCCAGCACTACTTTGGGGCGAACTCGCGCGATGCGATCTGCGATCCGCCCAATTTCTCGCTCCACAAAGCCCCGCAGCCGCTGCAATTCCGCCTTGCGTGGCGGGTCGTGACGCAGAAATTCGTTGGTCAGCCGTACAGCGCCCAGAGGCAGGCTCACGGTGTCGCGAATGTGACTCTTGATGGAGACGGTCAGCTCGCAGCTTCCACCGCCCAGGTCCATCATGAGTACCGGCGCCGGGTTGACCCGCAGGCTCGAAACCAGGCCCAGGTGGATGAGTCGCGCCTCCTCCAGCCCGGAAATGATTTCCACCTTCCATCCCGTGGTGGAACGCACCCATTCCAGAAAAGCCCGGGAGTTGCGGGCATCGCGCAGAGCGCTGGTGCCGACCACCCGCACCGTATCCGTGCCCGCCTTCTGCACGGCGCGATGAAAACGCCGCAGCACTTTCACGGTGTCGGCCATGGCCTCGGGCGAAAGAATGCCGCTGCGAAAGACCGCTTCGCCCAGGCGCGTAACCTCGCGGTCTTCGTGGACTTCGCGCAAGCGGCGTCCGGTGAGCCGCGCGATTTTCAGGCGGACGGAGTTGGAGCCGATGTCAACCGCAGCAAAAGTCGGCATGGTGGGAGCGAAACAGTTTACCGCTTTGGCGGAAGAATCGAGGGCAAAAGTACAGGGCCTAGGGCACATTGCTGAACGGGTTCAGCACGTGCACGCGCAGATGGGCAAAGTCCCGCTCATTTCTGGTGGCGACGATCAACTGGTGAACACGGGCTGTCGCGGCAATCATGGCGTCTTCCAGCAGTTGGTTAGGCTTTCCCTCCATCAGGCGCGCCCACTCGCGGAAGCAGAGAGCGTCCATCGGCAAGACTTCATAGGAGTCCGCCAACTGTTCAATCCACATTTCGATTTGGCTGGCCTTGTGTGGGTCTTGGCGCCGGGTACGCTCGACTCCAGCCTGCAATTCGCCGATGGTTACCGCGGAAAGATGGATCTGACTGTCTTGAAGATCATGCAGCCACGCGAGCACAGCGCCATGAGGTTTGGGTTTCCGCAGCTCTGAAACCACGTTGGTGTCGAGCAGGTACCGGTTCACTTGAATTCCACTGGTGGGCGTCGGCGAAAGCTACGGCGTTCCTGAACCAGGTTCTCAAATCGAGGTCCAGGGCCGAGAAGCAGGGCCTTGAGGCTGGGGCGGGCCGAGTTCTGCAAGCGCCGCCATTCTTCAATCGGGACCAGGACTGCGGTCTCGACGCCGCGCCGGGTTACCACTTGCGCGCCTTTCTTGAGCGCCGCGTCCAGGAGTTCGCTGAAGCGGGCCTTAGCGTGCTGTACCTGCCAAGCTGTCATAGGGATCTCACGCCCACATTGTACTGACTAGTCAGATAACTAGTCAAGTATACTGCAAGTTACTGGTTCAAAAGAGGATTGGAGGGAACGAAGTCACGACCAGGGCGAGAAAGCCGCAGTCTTGCCTGACGCAAGGCGCCGGTAGCAAGTCACACCCCGAGGGCCAGGGTTCGCCAGCAGTCTGTCTCCTTACGCCACCGCCGCTTCGACCCTTGCGAACTGTCGTGCTGGCGCCTTGCGGACCGCTGCCACAGGCCTCTGTTCCGCCAGCGCGGCCCGGGTTTCGGTGAGCACGTGCACCCCTTGGCGGAACTTGGCGCCGGTCACATTGCTCAAGGCGGCGACGAGGGGAGAGTCTTGTACTCCGCCGAAGAGTTCTTCCGCCCGCTGGGTGAGCTTCAGCCAGTCGTGCCAATCGCCCAGGACATCCTGCA
>JBGPJK010000164.1:0-10004 GCA_041485425.1 Terriglobia bacterium
AGTTCCTTGGGCTGGCCGTTGACCACGGCCAGCAGGATCATGCTGAAGCTTTCCTGCATGGAGGTGTGCTTGAAGAGCTGGTTGAGCACGATCTGGGCTTCGGCGCCGCGCTTCAGTTCGACCACAATGCGCATGCCATCGCGGTCGCTTTCATCGCGAATGTCGGAGATGTCTTCGATGTCCTTTTTGTTCACCAGCTCAGCGATGCGCTCGATCAGGCGCGCCTTATTCACCTGGTAAGGAATTTCGGTGACGATGATCGCCTGGCGCTCTTTGGTGATGCTCTCAATCGCCGCCTTGGCCCGCATCATGAAGCGGCCGCGGCCATTCCTGTACGCCTCGAAGATCCCCGCCTTGCCGTGAATGAAGCCGGCGGTCGGGAAGTCGGGGCCTTGCACAAATTTCAGCAGGTCGGCGAGCTGCGCAGCGGGATTGTTGACCAGCGTAATAGTCGCGTCGACGATCTCGGTGAGGTTGTGCGGCGGAATTTTGGTTGCCATGCCTACTGCGATCCCGTCTGAGCCGTTCACCAGCAGGTTCGGGATGCGCGTGGGCAGAACGTCGGGCTCGATTTCGTTGCCGTCGTAGTTCGGGCGGAAGTCAACGGTTTCCTTGTCGAGATCCTCCAACAAAGCAGAGGCCACGCGCGTGAGGCGCGCTTCGGTGTACCGGTCGGCCGCAGGCGGGTCTCCGTCGACCGAGCCGAAGTTGCCCTGTCCGTCCACCAGCGGGTAACGCATCGCGAAGGGTTGCGCCAGCCGCACCAGAGCGTCGTAAACCGCCAGGTTGCCGTGCGGATGGTACTTGCCCATGACTTCGCCGACGATTCTGGCGCACTTGCGGGTAGACCGATTGTGCGCCAAGCCCATCTGCTGCATGGTGTACAGAATGCGGCGGTGCACCGGCTTCAGTCCGTCACGCACGTCGGGGAGCGCGCGGCCGATAATCACCGACATGGCATAGTCGAGATACGATCGCCGCATCTCCTCTTCAATGTTGACGGGTTGAATGTTCGCGGCGCCGGGGCTTCCGCCATCACCGGGAGGCGGGGTCAGGGGAAGTTGGGGATTGTTTTCGTCGGCCATTTCTTAGCTCTCAGCTCTCAGTAATTTCTTGTTGGAGACGCACAAACCTCGCGCCCTCCGCGCTGCTTTTCGGGCCTCGCGGGAATACGCTAAACGATTGCATTTACAGGAAGTTAAGCCTCACTTGGGCCAATCGAATTATACCATGCGCAAGGGATTTTCTGCTGCCAAATGGGGTTACTGTGTCGGTGCTCGAAAAACCTTCTTGGACTTACGGTCTAGTCACCACTTCATTTGGGCCGGAGGGCAGGAGGAACTTCACGCCACGTTGCTGGTTGGCTTGCAGAGTGGCCGGGACATCGAGCGAGGAAAGCTGGATCTGCCTGGTCCAAGAACCCTTCTGCCAGTAATCGCCACGGACATACATCACACCGCTCACAATCGCGTAGTCCCGCACTTCTTCCTGCCGCCCATCACGAAATACGAGCACGGCGGGCGGAAGTTCCTGCTGGGTGGCCGGGGCGGGTGCAGCAGTAACGGCGTGGCGGCTCGCGGATTCTTCTGAGTAATCCGGTTGCGCGTGGCGGGCGCGGGCGGGATCATTCTCCGCCCCGGTAACTCGGACGTAGCGGTCGCCCCGCCATTCGATCAGCAGGGGACCGGGCTTGCCGGCTTCGGAAACCTCCGCTGCGGCGGGCGCCTGCACCACCACAACCTGCGGCGGCGGGGCCTGCACTACGACTGGTTCCGTAGCGTAGTCGGAATACCAATAGGGAGTGCCTAGGAAAAATGCGCGCTGCGGAAGCAGATGTGGATGGGCGTTGAAAGTGATGCTCGCGCCGCGTCCGGCGGTGAAACCCGTGCCCAGTGCGGTCTGAGCCGGTGGGCTCATGCCAGGCGCCAGCATCTGGGCGCTCAATGCCGGCATCAAGACGGTCGCTCCCAGCAGCGCAATGGCCCAGCGCTTATGCATCGATTAATTCGCTTCAGAGGACGCGGGCACTGCGAAGTCAATGCCGCGATCGTCGTTCTGCCGTGCGGTGGCACTCAGGTCGAGTTCCGACAGTGCGATCCTGTGGCGCCGTCCTTCGGAGAGATCGTAAAGTGTGTCCCCGACGATGGCGTAATTCTCCACCTCCAACTGGTGACCATCCTTAAACACCAGCACAGTCTTGGGCTGGTCGGGCACAGGCGTCTCAGCGGCCGCCGCTGGGGACTCTGCGACTCTCTCTGCCGGGCGTCGGTCGCGCCGTACGCGGTCGGGATAACCTTCGTCGTCGTAAGCCGTGCCCGGACCGCGCCGGTCAAAGATCGTCGGTCCACCGTTGTATTCTTCCGGCTCTTCCATACCGGACTCTTCGACGGGAACGGCATAAGGAACCGGATAGTACACCGGGTAAACTGCCACGCCTCCGGAGAAGAGGCGGTCGCGGTCACGGCCGCGATGATGACGCTGTACCAACGGCGGGTTTGGATTCACCGGGAATAGCGGGTTGATGCAGCACCCCGGCTGGTTGAAAAACTGGTTGTTGGGCACCGCTCCGCGGGGACCTAACGATGTAACGCTCGCCGGTATTCCTGGAGCCTGGTTGAGGTGCCCGCCGAAACCAATGGAGGTGACCGAGGCCGGCACGCCGTTGATTTGAGCCGCCAGCGCCGGCACGAACACCAGCGCCAATGCCGCAACCGTAGCCGGAATTAGCCGCTTCATACAGGCATCATACCCCAGTTCCGCAACCATCGCGCGCCCTCCCCGGGCAAACTGTCCCTACGTATTAGAATTGCCCGGCACAAAGAAAGTTGCGTAACCAAAGAGAATTACTTCGGTTCCCAAAGCCCGCACCGGGAACCACATGCGCGAATCAACCTAAGTGGCTGAAAATGCAGGCGCCGTGCCCAGCGCTGGAAATGACAAAGACTCAGATCTCCTTCCGCCGAAGCTCCACGCTGCCGTTGACCGTATCAACCTTCAGGTCGCGTCCGCCGCTGCCAATCCGTCCGTTCACTATGCGCCCGCCCAGGCTGCCCTTTACGGTAAGTGGGAAATCCGAGTTAAGGCTGCCGTTCACGGTGCGGAAGGACACGTCGGCGTTCAGGTCGCCGGGCAGTTCCAGCTTGATCGAGCCATTGACCGTTGCGATGCGCAGGGTGCCAGTCCAGTCCGCGCTTCCCATGCTGACCTCGATGGACCCATTCACCGACGATGCCTCAGCCCAGGACTTGGTCGAAACCCGCACCCGGCCATTCACGCTGCTGGCGTGTACGAACCGGCCCATCTTTTCGGCGGTGACGCTTCCGTTCACGTTCTGGGCGGAAAAGCGCAGGTTGCCCGGCACACGCACGGTAAAGTTCACCTTGGTGTCGTCGCCGTGGTTATTGCTGGTGTGCCACCCGGTTCCGGGCTCGCAGTGAGCATCGGAGCGTGGGAAGATCGCACAGATCGTCACACCGTTGGCGTGGGGCACGACTTCAATCTTGACCTCGTCGGCGCGAGGACCGGTCTTTTCCGCCGTGACTTCCACCTCATCGCCGCTGGCCGGCCCGGCTTCGATAAATCCGTTGACGTCTTTGATCTCGACAATATTCTCGGGCGCCAGCTTCCTGCTCCAGTGGAACTCTCTTCCTTGCGTTTGCGCCCACGCCGCGGACGTGAGCAGCAGCATGGCCAGTGGCAACAGCAGCCGATTGTGGTGTTTTGACGGACTCATACCTGGGACCTCCTCCATCTCAGACGGGGTTACGTGCGGAGTGTGAGCAAAGTTCCGGCAAAGAGGAACGGCCTCACCCCCGCCCCACCCGCGCCAGTTCCATCAAGTTCCACAAAGCATAGGCGGTGAGCAGCCCCCAGACGCAGGCCAGCACCAGGTTGCGGTACGAGGTCTGCAGCAAATCCGCGCTCACCCCCGCGACAAACACGAACAGGAACGGCACCGCCATCAGGCGAAATCCGAAACCGGGGTAATGCGGGGCGAGCAAACCCATCAGCAGGAACAACCCGGCGACCAGTAAGGGCGCTGTGTTGCCAAAATACCGCGTGCGCGGCCACGCCATGTAAGTCACCAATACCACCGGCAGCCCCAGCACCAGCGCCGGGCTGTTGGCTGCCAGTTGTGCCAGAAGTTCCCGGTACGCGTCCGCCATCCGGAACGCCTGCCAGGTTGTTTCGAAGAAGCTAGCATGTCGTATCCCCTGCCACAGCGTGCCCGCATGGAAAAAATACGACGCATAGAGAAGCACCAACGCCAAACCGCAGCTCGCGGCCCAGATCGTCAGCGCTGCGGCTCGCCGCGTGGGCGCCAGGTACAGCATGAATCCCAGCGCCACTGGAACTACCATCACCAGCGAGAATTGTGACCCGGTCGCCAGGGCCATCGACAGCCCCAGCAGCACGATGCGCCGCCAGTTCCACAGCACCACCTCGCGCGGCGCATAGAGCGTGTGCGCGACGGCAATCGCCGTGAAGATCGTCCCGAATGCGCCCCACGCCGCACCCACCTCGGGCTCAGCAAACCACCCGGCGCTGGCGCGCAGCATGCCGGAAGAAAAACAATACAGGGTCAGGGCAATGTATCCGCCGGCATTGCCATACAGCCGGCGCGACACGTACCACAGCGACGCGCCCAGTAACAGCGCAAACATCACGTAGGGAGCTTGCGCCAGCCATCCCCAGTAGTGGAAGGTATCCGGCTGCAGCGGCCCTGGCCACAGCAGCAGTGGCGCCGACGCGATCAGGTACCCCATCGAGGAATGATTGGGATCGTAGCCGTCGTTGCGGACGAAATCGAATGGCGCGGAGTTTTCGTCGCTGCCTGCCCCGTTGCCATCCGTATGCCCGGTTCCCGCAATTCGTCCGCCCTTCCATTGCCGCAAGCCTTCGCCAATACGGAAGGCTTCGCTGTTGTCCGGCCCGGCATGCCGCAGGCTGCGATCTACCAGCCATAGGCACTGGGCGAGCAGCGCGACCAGCAGCAACCCGGCAAGCACTTGCGGCCGGCCAAAGCGTTCGCGTGTGAAAAATCCGCCCATCAGGGGAAGGCGAGTGTTTTACCATGTCCGGGGACGAATCAGGAAACTTCCGCCATGGACGAACCGAAACAGAGTCCGCCTCAGGAGGTCGATCCGCTGGTGCAGCCGCCGGCTGCTCCCGAGCCGGGGGGGATGCCCGCGCCGCCGCGTTTGTCTGCGAATCCCATGCACGCCGTGTTCCTCGGTCCCGAGGGACTGCGCGTGCCCTGGCGATTCCTGCTCTACATTGCGATGGGCGCCGCGATCGTTCTCTTGCTGGGCACCGTGCAGCACTTCTGGCATCCGCGGATCGGGCTGTGGGAGAGCTTGATTGGAGAAGTGCAGATTCTGCTAGGCGCGGTGGCCGCAGCCTTCATCATGGCTCGCATCGAAAAGCGTTCGTTTGACGCCTACGGACTGCCCCCTCGCCTCGCATTCGGCAAGCTGTTCTGGGTCGGCATGGTGTGGGGAATCGCCTCGCTTACCGTGCTGATGCTCGTCATGCGCAGCGCCGGACTTTTCTACCTCGGTGGACTGGCCATCCATGGCGTGCGCATCCTGAAGTTCGCTGGATTCTATGCTCTGTTTTTCCTGCTGGTGGGATTGGGGGAAGAATTCGTGGCGCGCGGCTACACCCAGTTCACGCTCACCCAGGGTATGGGCTTCTGGCCGGCTGCGATTCTGCTATCTGCGATGTTCGGCGGCATCCATCTTTTCAATCCCGGAGAGGCCTGGATCGGCATTCTGGGCGCTGCGGTGATCGGATTCTTTTTTTGCCTGACCCTCCGCCGCACCGGCAATCTCTGGTTTGCCGTCGGCTTCCACGCCTCCTGGGATTGGGGCGAAAGCTACTTCTACTCCGTGCCCGATAGCGGCGGAGTCTCGCCGGGCCATCTGCTCAGTTCGTCCTTCCACGGCTCCCGCTGGCTGACCGGAGGATCGGTCGGCCCGGAAGGCAGCGTGCTTCTGTTCGTGATCATTGCGCTGACCTGGGTGCTGTTCGATCGGGTGTACCGCGAAGTGAAATACCCGGGATGAGGAATTGTTGATTCTTGATTGATGATTGTTGATTGAAAATCAAAGCAGTCAACAATTCCCCCTGCGTCCTCCGCGTCCCCGGCGGTCTTGGTTTCTACCACGAGTAATGCACTGTATACGTCATCACCTGTTCGCCATCCGGCCCCACGGTGATGGGGAACTCCGCCGTCTGCGCATCCGTCTTGCGGGAGGAGTGCGACTGCTCGATCAGCTTCCAGTTGGTCCAGCGATACAGGTGCTCGACCACGCGCACGTTCACCGCCTCCTTCTTGTGATTGCGCACCCGGATTTCAAACGACTCCTCCATCCAGTTGTGATTCGAGTCCACACGGATGTTGGTGCGCTTGCGCTCGCCGACCACGTCGAAGGCGTTTCCGGTATACACGCGGATGGTTTCATCCTTGGGCGTGTGGTCAATGGTATTTTCGCCGACGAACTCCAAGTGTCCATCTGTGTCGCGCCGGTAGAAGCGCAGCTTGCCCTTGGGCAGCGGAATGCCAAGATGATTGACCTCGGCATTCTTGAACTCTTCCATCACCCACACTTTGGGGTTCGATAGCGTGCCGTAGCTCTGGTCGTTGCGGACCTGTTCGAGGTTGTAGTAGCCGTATTGCCCCACTTGCGCTCCGTCGTATACGTAAAGCCGCAGCGCGTGAATGCCGGTCGAGCGCACAAACTCCACCTGCTTGGTCTGCTGATCGCGCAGTGTGGTGGGACGCTCCAGGGTGTAGAGGTGGAATTCGTCGAACGCCTTCTCGCGCACCACCGGTTGCATGGCGTCGTTCATCATTGCCTTGGATTCCGCGGCATACATGCGGCCAGCCACCGCACCTTGCTGGATCTTGTTCACGTCACCGGCCAACAGCTTGATGCGCGCGCTTTCAAACGTCTTGCCGCTCTGGTTGCGCATGGTCACCCAGCCGATCATGTCGAGCACATCGAACTTGCCGTTCGACTTGTCGGAGACCACCAGGTTGTAGTCAGACTGCCAGCTCATGCCGCCGCTCACGTAAGAAATTTCGGCGTCGAAACGCCCGGGATCGTTGGTCTCGATCAGCCAGCTCAGCGTCGGCTTCAGGATGGAGTCGCCGGTGAGCGCGGGAAACATTGGCTGGCCGGGCAATCCGAAGCGCAGCACCCCGTCGATCTCAATGATGGGCTGCCCGTAGCCGGGCTGGGGGTAGCCGTTGGCATAGGCGGCGCTGGGAACATATCCGCTGCGCACGATTTTGCCTTTCACGATCTCCTGCTTGTCGCCCCGCTGTACCAGAAAATCAATCGTCTTGCCCTCGTAGAACGAGAGCAGCAGCTCCTGCGAGATGGGATCGTTGCGATAGTTCTGCTCCAGGATCTGCAGCGCCCGCCCGTTGGGATCGCGCAGGATCACCGAATCCGGCTCCAGATGGGCTGCGATTCCGGCAAATTCCACGTGGTTGACGCCAGCTCTTAACTCCATCGGTAGCCGCTCCCGCGCCACAAAAAAGTTCTGGTTGTAGATGGTCAGCGCCGGGGCGCTATTTTCGTCATTCGCCTTCTCCTGCCCCCACGCTACCGAGCACAAGCACAACACAATCAGCAATAGCTTCTTCATTGCAGTTCCCCTTTTTCGCTCTGGACGGGAGGAGGAGGAATTTTCCAGTCCTATGCAGAGAACGTAGCGGCACGGTGAACTTGCGAAATGCGGCTAACCAAAGAGGACACAGCGGACACGGAGGTAATCGCGAGTAACCTGGAGAAAGAAGCAGCAAGCCGCGTCTCTACGGGAAACATCTCCTGTAGAGACGCAGCTTGCTGCGTCTCGGTGTGGAAGGATGCCGGGTCTAGCTGGGCTGGGTTGTTGAAACGGCTGGCTTGGGAACCGCAAAGAATACCCGCGCCACCCACCGCAGACTTCGCCAGCCCCCAAACGCCACAACAAGGATCGTGCCCACCCACAACAAGATCACCGGCAGGTACAAGAGCACGCCAACCATCGCGCTGGCATAATCCGCAATGCCGTCCAGTGCGTCGCGCCCGGCAACTTGCAGCTGGTGCAGCGGCCTCCAGTTCAGGCCAAAGCTCTCAGGTTTGGCTTCCTGCAGAAGGGCCACCGTAATCGCTACCGTCTCCACCTGCTTAGAGAGGGTTGTGAACTCCGCCTGCTGCTGCTCAATTTCACCGCGTACCTCGCTCAACTTCTCGGTTACCTCAACCATGTCGGGCACCTTTTTCGCAGCCCTCATGATCTCGAGATACTGTGACTCCTGTGCCTGCAGGTTGCGGATGCGGGCCTCAAGATCAACGTACTGCTTGGTCACATCCTGCGCGTCCGTCTTCTCACTGTTCACCTTGACGGCTATTTTCCGGAGCTCTGCCTTGGCGTCTTCCAGTCGTGCCGCCGGCACGCGGATGGTAATCGTCGCAGACGGCGTCTCCTGGCTGCTGCTGATCTGCGCGCTTTCCACGTACCCGCCCAGGCTCTCGGCGAAGGCGCGGATCTTCTCGGCAGCATCGGCGGGGCTGGTGACAGTCAGTTCCATGCAACTGGTGCGGACGATCTTGCGGTCAGCGCTCTTGGGAGATGGGCTGGCTGCAATGCCACCCAGCGTCATCGTGCTCGCCACCAATTCGTGGGTTCCGAGTCCGACACTTGGCACGTCGACTCCGGGCTGTGCGGAGTGCACGCCCGCCGTGATCGATGATCTTCGCTCCAGGTTAGGAAGCGAGAGTGCTGCCAGAATCAAGACCACAAAGATCGACATGCCGATCCAGGTCCAGGGTTTGTGCCAGAGCTTTGGTACCGCCGCAACCGATGACATAGCGTTTCTCCTCGCTGTTGGAACGGGGACCCAGCAGGAACTTGCAAATGAAAAAGGGCGGCTGGAGGCCGCCCCTTCTGTGGAATTTGTTCCACCGTCCCGCGGGCAAGAGTGCCCGCGCCACACCAAACACTAGATGTCCAGGTTCTTCACATCCAACGCATTATCCTCGATGAACTTCCGCCGCGCCTCGACGTCCTCGCCCATCAGCGTGGTGAAGATGGTTTCGCACTCGGCGATGTCTTCCAGCCTCACCGAGAGCAGCGTGCGCCGCTCGGGGTCCATGGTGGTTTCCCAGAGTTGCGTCGAGGTCATTTCCCCCAGGCCTTTGTAGCGCTGCACGGTGTAGTCTTTACGGCCTTCGGCCAGCACGTAGTCGAACAGGTCGCGCGCCGTGCCCTTTTCCACGGCTTGTGGCTCGGCTGCTTTTTTCTTCGGGGCAGCGGGAGTCTTCTTCTGCGCCTTCTCCACGTCTTCGCGCTCCGCGTCGCTCAACTCTTCGCCGTTGCCGCTGGCCGGCGTGGCTTTGGCGACCGTCTCCACCACGAATGGCGGTTCCATGTAGGGCTCGATCTGCTTGAATTTCGAGATGAGGTGCCGGTACTCGGCCGTGGACGCCAACTCCCAGTTGATCACGTGTTCGGCGCCCTGCGAGTTGTGGTAGCTCACTTCCCACAAATTGTGTTCTTCGTCGAAGCGCGACTCGACGCTCTTGAAAGAGCGCTCCTTCTGCAGCTTTGTCAGTTCTCTCTCCAGCTTCTCAATCTTCTTGGGTGGAGTGTTCTTTTCGCCTTCAAAATCCACGCGCTTGGAGAGATCCATTTTCGGCAGCAACTCGGTCACCCGCTCGTCGCGCAGGCGCTTGTCCAGCTTGTCGAAGAACGCGAGGTATTCGTTCAACACGGTGATGAACTTGGCCAGGGCCGCGCCTTCCAGCTTGGCCGCGCCTTCGCCGTAGCGCACCACCAGGCCTTCCGAGGCGCGCTTCACCATTACCTTCACGTATTCCTTGTCGTCCTTGATGTACTGCTGCGCCTTGCCCTTCTTGATCGAGTACAGCGGCGGCTGCGCGATGAAAACGTTGCCGCGCTTGATCAGTTCCTGCATGTGGCGAAAGAAAAACGTCAGCAGCAGGGTG
>JBGPJK010000165.1:0-9985 GCA_041485425.1 Terriglobia bacterium
CACCTACCAGATGCACCGCCTGTTGGAGAACATCACCAGGCTCACGGCTACGCCCCAGGATGTCGCCTTGCTGGGAGAACTGTGCGACCTGCTCAAAAATACCAGCCTGTGCGGGCTCGGGCAGTCTGCCCCCAATCCCATCATCAGCACCCTGCGCTCTTTCGCCGACGAATACAAAGCCCACGTGGAAGAGCACAATTGTCCCGCCGGAGTCTGCGGCCACCCGAGCGAGGAACCCGCATGAAGCCCGGCAACATTAAGACCCTGAAGATTGACGGCAAGGACGTGAGCGCACGGGCGGAAGAAACCATCCTCGAAGTCGCTCGCCAGAACAACATCTTCATCCCGCGACTCTGTGAATTGAAGGGACTCTCGACCGTGGGCGCGTGCCGCCTGTGCCTGGTGGAGGTGAAGGGCTCCAACCGTTTGCTGCCCGCCTGCGTGACCCGCGTCGAGGAAGCCATGGAAGTGCTCACCACCTCGGAGCGCCTTGAGCGTTACCGCAAGGCCATCCTGGAGTTGCTGTTCACCGAGCGCAATCACATTTGCTCCGTCTGCGTCTCCAACGGGCATTGCGAAATGCAAACCCTGGCGCAGAAGCTCCAGATCACGCATGTGCACTTCCCCTATCGCAATCCCGTGGTTCCAGTGGACGCGTCCCACGAGCGCTTTGTGGTCGACCACAACCGCTGCATCCTGTGCAGCCGCTGCGTCCGGGTCTGCAAAGAAATCGAAGGCGCTCACACCTGGGACGTCAAGGGCCGTGGCATCGAGGCCCTCGTCATCACCGATCTGGACCAGCCTTGGGGCTCGTCCGAGACCTGCACCGCCTGCGGTAAGTGCGTGCACGTGTGTCCGACCGGCGCGCTGTCGGAGAAAGGCCGCTCCGTGGCCGAAATGCTCAAGCGCCGGCAATTCCTGCCTTACTTGACGTTGATGCGGGAGGACCACGAGTGAGCAAGATGCGCCTGGCAACGGTGTGGCTGGATGGATGCTCGGGCTGCCACATGTCCTTCCTCGACATCGATGAACGCCTGATCGCGGTCGCCGAAAGAGCCGACCTGGTCTACAGCCCTTTGGTCGACGCCAAGACATTTCCCGAGGAGGTGGACATCACCCTGGTCGAGGGAGCGGTCAGCAGCGAGGAAGACCTGCACAAGATCCAGATGGTGCGCCAACACACCAAGATCCTGGTCTCGCTGGGCGACTGCGCCGTCACCGCCAACGTCCCCGCCATGCGCAACCCTTTTTTTACGGCGGAAGTGTATGACCGCGCCTATCGCGAAAATGTGACGTTTGACCCCGGCGTTCCCGACCAGGTGGTGCCGCGCCTCTTGCCCTTCGTGCGCCCGGTACACGAAATCGTGCCGGTGGACGTTTATGTGCCCGGCTGCCCGCCCTCGGCCGACGTCATTTTCTACGTCGTCACCGAATTGCTGGAGGGCCGCAACCCGGAGTTGAGCGCCAAAACACGTTTCGGAGCTTAGGAGCCGCAGTGGAGCGCAGAACCATCGTCATCGACCCTGTCACCCGCATCGAGGGACACGCGAAGATCACGCTGCACCTCAACGAGCAGGGACGGGTGGAGGACGCCCGCTTCCACGTGACCCAGTTCCGCGGCTTCGAAAAATTCTGCGAAGGCCGTCCTTTTTCCGAAATGCCTGCCCTGATGGCGCGCATCTGCGGCATCTGCCCGGTCAGTCACCTGATTGCTTCGGCCAAGGCCTGTGACGCCCTGCTGGCGGTGCGCATTCCGCCCACCGCTGACAAGCTGCGCCGCATTTTCGGACTTGCCCAGGTAGTGCAATCGCACGCCCTCAGCCTGTTTTATCTCTCTTCGCCCGACCTGCTCCTGGGCATGGATGCTGATCCGGCGAAAGCTCATCTGTTTGGCGTTCTGGAGAAAAACTCCGCCTTGGCACGGGATGGCATCCGCCTGCGCCAGTTCGGCCAGCAGATGATCGAACGCCTGGGCGGGAAACGAATTCATCCCGCCTGGGTAGTGCCCGGTGGCGTAAGCGAGCCGCTCACCGAGAAGAACCGCGACGCCATCCTCAGCGCACTGCCGGAAGCTTTGCAGATCGCCGAGCGCACCATGGAATGGTTCAAGGGCACCATGGAAAAGCTCCGCGAAGAAATCACCAGCTTCGGCAACTTCCCCACGCTCTTCATGGGGATCGTAAAGGGCGATGGCGGTCTCACCTTCTACGACGGCAAAATCCGCATTGTCGACGCCTCCGGCAACGTCGCCGCCGATGGCCTCGATCCTGCCTGCTACGCGGATTTCATCGGCGAAAAGGTAGAACCCTGGAGCTATCTCAAATCCACCTACTACAAGCCCAAGGGCTTTCCCGAGGGCATCTATCGGGTCGGACCGCTGGCGCGCATGAACGTCGCCGACCGCTGCGGTACGCCGCGGGCCGATCAGGAATTGGCAGAGTTTCACGAACTGCAGCGCACCGCCGTGCTCAGCTCGTTTCATTACCATCATGCCCGGCTGATTGAAATCCTGTACTGCGTCGAGCGCATGGAACAGCTGCTCAACGATCCCGAGATTCTTTCCAAGCATGTCCGTGCCTTCGCCCGGCCCAACGCCCTGGAAGGTGTGGGCGCGGCTGAAGCACCACGAGGGACGCTCTTCCATCACTACAAGATTGACGAGCAAGGCCTGATGCGCTGGGCAAACCTGATCATCGCCACCGGGCACAACAGCGTGGCCATGAACCGCAGCATTCTGCAGGTGGCCAAGCACTTCGTCCACGGCGACCGCCTCACCCCCGGAATGCTGAATCGCGTGGAAGCCGTGATCCGTTGCTACGATCCCTGCCTGAGCTGCTCCACTCACGCAGCCGGTCAGATGGCTCTGCAAGTCGAGTTGCTGAACGCCGGCGGGGAAGTGGTGGATGCAGTGGCCCGTCCGTAAGAAATCGGAGGCGCATCATGGCGCACATCCTGATCCTCGGTTACGGCAATCCGCTCCGCTCCGACGACGGCCTGGGCTGGCGCGCCGCGGAAGAGCTGTCGCGGACGCTATCCTCTCCCCACGTCGAGGTTCTCGCCCGCCATCAGCTCACCCCAGAACTCGCCGACGCAGTCCGCCAAGCCGACGCGGTTTTCTTCATCGACGCCACCCGCGACGGCGAGCCCGGCGAACTGACCTGCGAGCCGGTTTCTCCGTTACCCACAAATGAACGTTTCTCCCACCAACTCTCGCCCGCCGGCATTCTCGCCCTGGCCCGGCAACTCTACGGCGCCTGTCCGCGCGCCTTCCTGGTCTCTTTGTGTGGAGAATGTTTTGACTACGGCGAAAAGCTTTCCCCAAGAATTGCAGCCGGCCTGCCCCACCTCACCGCCCTCGTGGCGCAAGCCGCCCACCAGTTCGAGCGATATGGACTGCACCCCCAGGGCGCACGGTAGCATGTGGCATGTGGTGGATCCTATTTGCTGCCGTCGACCTCTACATCGGCCTGATTGTTCTAGAGACCTTGGCGGGGTCTCTTTCTCCTGAAAAGCGTGGTCGTGCAATTGTGGCCAGGAAGGTCATTATTGCGTCACTCGTTCTATTGGCGATTGGGTTGGTGGTGAGGATATGGCGACGAAGCTGACAGGAAAGAGGCATTCTGCCTTTGGTGACCCAAGGCTTCTGTCCAACCGGACAGGTAACCGGCCCGCTGGTTACCTGCCCAAACGCCGCGCCCGCCTTGCCGCTCCGTAACTTGTTCCGCTCTCCTGCCCGAAATATCCTGATAGACATGTCGCCGCTGTCTCTGCTGTTCTCCTCCGACCAGGAGACATCGCGCCAACTGGCCCAAGCTCTCCACGAGCTTGAATTCGAAGTCGAGCACTGCACAGAGATCTTCGCCGCCGTCGAACGGCTCACCAGCCGCAGCTTTGAAGTGATCGTCGCCGACTGGGACGATGGCGTAGAAGCCAGCTTCCTGCTGAAGACCTCACGGGAGTTAACGTCCAACATCGCCGCCTTCACCGTGGCCATCGTCAACCACGCCGAAGCCGCCACCGCGGCCCGCATGGTCGGCGCCGATCTGGTCATCAATAAGCCCATCACGCCCGACCGGGTGAAATATGCCCTGCTGACCTGCGACGAATTCCTCCGCTGCCTGCGGACCTGGTTGCCCAAGTTCAATGTCCCGTCCCAGACCAGCAGCCATAACCCAGGAAACGCATCGCAAGACACTTACGCCTATCAACCGTCCTCGGCTGCCAACTCCAATGAACCTGCGAGCAGCATGCCTCAGAGCCCAATGCCAGCAAGCCTTTCTCATCGCTTCGGCTGGAACCTGTCTTTGTGGCCTTATCGGGGAAAAGCTGCACCTGCCCGACCGAGGACCCAGAACGGCCGCAGGGCATCCCTGCTGGCAATCGCCTGTGGAGTGGCCGCTTTTTCCGTTGGTTACGGGGTCAGTGACGGGCAGCGGATTGAAGCTGGCTCGGTGACCAAGTTCTATGAACAAGCTTTGGAGAAGACCCAGGACTGGCTGCGAATTTCTGACGACGGCAAGAGCCTTACCCATCCGGAAATGGCCCAAAGCACCAGTCCGGAGCCGCTCGATCCGAAGACCCGTACGCGAACCCGAATCCGCATAACGCCCGTCCCCGATTACTCCGGCGCCAATGACAGCGCGCAACACCCCAAAGAGGCGCAGCAGCTCAAAGCCCCAACGCCACTGGAACCAGATCCTCTGCTCGCTGTCCCCTCCCACATTCCAGATAGTTTGAGGGTTCCGGTGCAAGTCGCCAGCGTACGCAACGTGGCCGCTACTCTCGGTTCAACCCTCTTGGGGACGCTCGAGCCTGTAAGCATTTCCGAAGATCTTTCGGAAAAGTTGCTTCTGCAAAAGGTGTTACCCAGCTATCCGGAGCAGGCGATAAAGGCAGGCTTGCAAGGACCAGTGGTGTTCCAGGCCTGGATCGGCAAGGACGGCACCATTCGAGACCTCAAGCTGATTCGAGGCTACCTGGTGCTTGGCCAGGCCGCTTACCAGGCGGTAAAGCAGTGGCGCTATAAGCCCTACTCGCTGAACGGTCAGGTGGTGGAAGCCCAGACCTTCGTTACGGTCAATTTCAAACTCCCCTAACTCCAGTTGGCTGCGATCCTGCGTACTGGGTCAGTTTGAAATACTTCGCGCCAGATCCCTCGCCCCGCTGGTGAAAGCGCGGGGCTTCGGGATGACGCCCTTTTGAACAAGAGCCAAACTGACCCACTACCCGATCTTGGCCGAGCACATAACACCAACCATGTTCTACTGTCTTGTCATGGCTGCGGGACGAGCGGGATCGTAATTTTCCCAATCAGTCGTCCACTTCCGGTGATCTGAGTCTATAGATGGGGTTGCCGGGGTGGCACCCAAGTGGTTAGCCAGTTCACAACTTTTTACATAGTTTTACCCCTAATTGACACATGCCGTGTCGCGGTCAACTATGTTTCGTGTCGGGCTGATCCCGGCGGGCCCGAATCAGGAGACCACCATGAAACCGAAACGGCGAACCAACGAGCGGTCCCGGTTGATATGGACCCTGGAACTCGCCGTGGTGTTGCCCGCTGCGGCGCTGGTGATCTTGAGCGCGCTGCACCTCAAGTCCATCCAGCGGGACCGCGCCGTCGAGGCCGCCATCCAGCGCGACTTTACCCAGGTGCTGGCCATCTCCGAGAAACAGATTAACCAGAAGGCGTTTGACCTGGCCGATGATGTTCGCAACGACGTCCCTGCCCCGGGCGAGGCTTGTGCAGAAACGCTGGACCGCATCCTCGCCTCGCATCCGTACGTAGCGCACGTATTTGTCTACACCCCCGACAATGGCCTGGTGTTTCGTTCTCAGCCTAGCCGGCTGGACGATGAGGATTTTCGCAAGGAGGCGGACTACCTCTCCAAGATGCACGTGGGCTGGCTGAAGATGGAGTACAAGGACATCAGCAAGGAAATTTCCAAGATGGAGGGGAAGGGGCTGCCCTACTACTCCTTCGGCAACTGGGTTGCGCGCGGTGACAAACACCTCTATCAGGCAGGGCTCATGTTCATCGAGAAAGATGGATCGGGGAACCAGACGGCCCTCGGCGGCATGGTGTTTGACGCCGAATACCTGCGCGATCGTTTTTTCCCCGAGATGCTGGAAACGGTCATGAGCCGTAACTTCTCGGAATCACAGAGCGACAAGAATCACGCGGTGATGATGGTGCACGCCAGGAACGAATCGACTCCGCTGTTCGCCTCCGAGGGATGGGACGGTGGTACGCCCGAGGTGGAACGCAACATGGAAGTCGTGTTTCGTGGGCTGACTCTGGCCATCAAGCTGCGCGGGACCACGCTCGAGGCGATCGGGCAACATTTTGTGCGTACTAGCTTCCTGATTCTGGGGGCGCTTTCTCTCCTGCTGGCAGGTGGCATTTTCCTCACCTATCGCAACGTGAGCAAGGAAATGGCGCTCGCCCGCCTGAAATCCGACTTCGTTTCCAACGTGTCGCACGAACTACGCACCCCGCTGTCGCTGATCCGGCTCTACGCCGAAACCCTGGAAATGGGACGTCTCACCAGCCCCGAAAAGTACCAGGAGTACTACCAGATCATCCGTAAAGAGAGCGAACGCCTTACTGCGCTCATTAACAACATCCTGGATTTTTCGCGCATCGAAGCCGGCCGCAAGGAATACGAGTTCCGCGAAACCGACTTGCGCGAACTAGTGCACAACACTCTCGACTCCTATCGCTATCAGATCGAGCAGCACGGCTTCACCTTCGAAGAGAAGGTCGACCCTGTGCCCCCGATGCGTGTGGATCGCGAGGCCATGGCCCGCTCGCTCCTGAATCTGGTCAACAACGCTCTCAAGTATTCGCAGGACCAAAAATACATCGGCGTGAACCTCTATCGCGACAACGGATCAGTCAAACTTGAGGTGGTGGACCACGGCATCGGTATCCCCGCCCAGGAGCAGCACAAGATTTTCGAGAAATTTTATCGGGTCGGTGATCCCCTGGTTCATAACACCAAGGGCAGTGGATTGGGTCTCGCGCTGGTGCGCCACATCGTAGAGGCGCACGGCGGCGAGGTTTCCGTGGACAGCGTTCCCGGACGGGGCAGTACCTTCATCATCAAGTTGCCCGTAGATGCGGCAAAGGACAAGGGTCAACCAGTGTCGGCCTAGAGGTTGCGGAGATCGTAAGCATGCCCAAGATTCTCATTGTCGAAGACGAACCCAACATGGTCGCCGGGTTGCGCGACAACTTCGAATACGAGGGATACCAGGTCATCACCGCGCCCGATGGTGTGGCCGGCCTGGAACGCGCCCTCGCGGAGTCGCCCGACCTCGTCGTTCTCGACGTCATGATGCCCCGCATGAGCGGGCTGGACGTCTGCAAGCAGCTCAAGGCCAAACGGCCGTCTGTTCCCGTCATCATGTTGACAGCCCGCGGCCAGGAGGTGGACAAAGTCGTGGGCCTCGAGTTGGGCGCCGATGACTACGTCACCAAGCCCTTTTCCATTCGTGAGCTGTTGGCCCGCGTGAAAGCCGTCCTGCGCCGCGCCCACACCGTTCCCAAGGAACAGGAACGACTCTCCTTCGGGGATGTCGAAGTCAACCTCCGCAGTTGCCAGGTATCGAAAAGTGGCAAGGCGTTGGATTTTTCCTCGAAGGAATTCGAGCTGCTCAAGTATTTCCTGTGCCATCCCGGTGAGACCTTGAGCCGCGATCGCCTGCTGGAAGACGTCTGGGGCTACGACCACTTTCCGACCACGCGTACCGTGGATGCTCACATTGTTCGTTTGCGCCAGAAGGTCGAGCCCAAGCCCGAGGAACCTCGCTTCATCCTCACCGTACACGGTACGGGCTACAAGTTCGTTTCTTAACCGCATAGGAGAAGGAAGTTGGAGAAGGCTCTACCAATTCGCAGCTCCCGGCAGCGTGCAGCCGGCCTCCGTCGGACAGACACCCGCCGGCGCTCGGCTGAGCCCTCTGCTTTCGGGGAAGTGGCTCGCCGCCATGGGCTCGAGGATCAGCTTGCAGAACTCCGGCGCGAGCACGACGACCTGCGGCGTGCCCTCTATGAGGCAGCCCAGGTGCAAAGAAAGCTTTGCGGCCCGCGTTTCCTGCGCCGCGAGTCGTTTGAGATCGCGACCGAGATCTTCCCGGTACGTCATCTTTCCGGTGACTTCATCAGCGTGTTCGAGGCCGGTGGCGACCTGATTTTCGCCATTGGCGATATTGCCGGAAAGGGTCTGCCCGCCGGCATGTGGTTCACGCATTTGGTCGGCATGATCCGGCTGCAGTTCGCCGCGCACGGTGATCCAGCGGCCACTTTGGCGGCCATCAATCGCGATCTCCTGCTCACCGGCCTGGACCTTCCCCTGACCACTCTGTTGCTGGCGCGGCTCAAGCGGGACACTGCCGAGATCACGTACTGCAACGCCGGACATCCACCGGCCCTGCTGTTGCGCCAGAACGGCCAGGTGGAAAGCTTGCAAGCAGGCGGGCCGGTGTTGGGCGTCTTGGCCGGAGCTTCCTTCGTCAACGGTAAGGCCACGCTTCGCTCCGGAGACACCTGGCTTGGCTATTCGGACGGGATCACCGAATGCCGCAATCCATTGGGCGCCGATTTCGGCACGCAACGGCTGCTGGCCGCTGCCCAGACCTCATCCGGCTCTGGCGCGGCCGCCACGCTGTTCTCTGTGCTTGGCGCAGTCGAGGATTTTGCCGCAAGCCACCCCCGCGAGGACGATGTCGCGTTGGTCGTGATGCACCGGGCAGCAGATTGAACGGGAACATGATTGTGGCTGACTTGAGCAAAACTCGCGGGACGCCGCCAACCTTTCTCAGCGGCGCTGCCTTTATTCCCCCCGGACGGGCGGCAGCAGCGGTCCGTTCGGCTCGCATCGACGACACCTTGCTCATTCGTCAAGCCCAGCAAGGCGACACCGCCGCGTTCGAAGCATTAGTGCGTCAATACGACCGTGCCGTGCTTCGGCTGGCGGTTCATCTCACCGGGTCGCCGGAAGACGGTCAGGATATTTACCAGGAGGCCTTCCTCCGCGCTTACATCAACCTGGCCCGTTTCCGCTTCGAGTGCTCCTTCTACACCTGGATCTACCGCATCGTGACCAATCTGTGTCTCGATCACTTGCGCAAGAGATCGTCCCGCAGCCGGGATCTCACGACCACGATTTCACCCGATGGCGAACAGGAAGAAGTGCTCGACCGCGTTCCCGATCAGCGGCCCACCTCCAGTCCGGAGCGCAGTTTTGTCGGCCGCGAACTGCGGGAGTGCATCCGACAAGCCATGAGAAAACTCTCGCCGCGCGAGCGCATGGTGTTCGAGCTCAAGCATTATCACGGAATGAGGCTGCGCACCGTCGCCGGCATTCTGAATACGACGGAAGGCACCATCAAGAACACCCTGTTCCGCGCCACCCACAAGCTGCGTGCCGAACTGGCTGAAGTCCGCTGATCATTCTCAACCTTCACCACGAAGCTATTCCTGAAATGTAGGCGTCATCCCAAGTCCCGCTTCCAGCCGGGTGAGGGATCTCGCGGGCATCGGCAAAGCCCGTAGTCAAATTGAATGATCCACGAACATTTGAGTTTGTTGCTCCGCCCTGCCAAGTGATTCTTCCGAATGTGGTAGATTAAAAATTCGGTAGGTACTCCCTTCACTCCGCCCGGGCCTGTTCCGGGAGTCTCGCGCCGCGACGTCTTCATATCTGCCGGAAGACCGGGAGCACTTGCTCCAGTGGCTGGCCCTCTCATGGCCGTGGGAGAGGCATTCAGGAGAGAAAGTCGTGGCACTGCTACAGGATGCGCTTTGGTACAAAGACGCCATCATCTACCAGGTCCACGTCCGGACCTTTTACGACAGCAATGGCGATGGTATCGGGGACTTCCGCGGCCTGGCCCAGAAGCTTGATTACCTGCAGGAATTGGGCATCACCACCCTGTGGCTGATGCCATTCTTCGCCTCACCGCTGCGCGACGACGGTTA
>JBGPJK010000166.1:0-9953 GCA_041485425.1 Terriglobia bacterium
CTGCCGTAGGCGCCACTGAAGTCACCACTCACGCCCAAATGCTTGGTGAAGTAGCCGCTTACAGAGGCATCCCAGCCGTTGAGGTTGATTTTGTCCACGCCAGAGACTCCGGTATCCACGCGGAAGTACTGGTAGCCGCCGAAGATCTCCGCCTTCGGATTGTCTTGACCGACGGCGATGCAGGAACAAACCAACAAGATTGAAGTGGCCAGACCAAGAAAGCGTAACATGCTCTCCTCCTGATATTTAAGATTTGGTTAAAAGTGTTGCGTTTTGCAATTGTAGATTGGGCGCGATGCTGCGGCTACCACAAAAGTGCCGCAGCACCATCCTAGTTAGCAAGGGGGGGATTCGGTTGTGATTGGGGTCACGTCCCGGCGTGAGGTGTTCCGGCTTTGGGAATTGTGACCGTGCGGCGTCCGAATTGAATTCTGCCCACCACCCTGCCCCAAACCAGCTCCCATCCTAACTTTCGGGTGAATTCTCATCCAGCGGATGGTCGGTCCTTGGCCCCGGCGGCGGTCTTGAAAGGAGATGGCGCTCTGGACTACGATTCAGTCCGCCCCCGTGGGGAAGGAGCCAGACCATGCGTTCGCAGGTTGTGCTTTGGATTACCGTGCTGCTCTTGCCGCTTCCCTTCCTGGCTGCTGGACAGGTGAAGTCCGGGAAAAGCGACCCTCGCACCCAGTCCACCGCAGCAGGCAAGGCGCTGTTTCTGGAGCACTGTGCTTCCTGCCACGGTGACGATGCCAAAGGAGCCGGTCCGGCGGCGATCTCGCTCAAGGTGCAACCGCCCGACCTCACAGCTCGGGCAAAGCGGAATCACGGCAAGTTTCCTTACGAGGATGTCTACCAGGCAATCCACGGCGACGCTGCCGTGACCGCGCACGGCTCCAGAGAGATGCCTACCTGGGGTTCTGCTTTCCAGGTCATGCCGGGCGTGGACCAGCGCGACGCCGACCGACGCATCAGGAACCTCACCGATTACCTCAAGTCCATTCAGGTCAAGTAAAGGCAGGGCCTTTCGACGCGAGGACCAGCGCTCCAGTCCGTGAGTGGGATCACGGTTGGGCGTGACATTTCAGCAGGCGCGGGTTACCGTTTCCGAGAGCTGCGCCATGAATGACATCACTCGCCTGTTCCAAGCCTTCGTTGCTCCCGCCATCTTTGTTTCCGCCATTGCCCTGCTGATCCTTTCGATCAACGTGCGCATGATGGGGATCGTGAGCCGGCTGCGGCAGTATGTACACGCCAAACACGACGCCGCCCGCAATGACCGGGTGCAAGAGGCCGACGCCTACACCGCGCAGATCGATGCCATCGAGCGGCGGGCGGAGATGATTCGCCGTTGCTTCCTGATTACCCTGATTTCTCTGGGCGGATCGATCGCCTCCTGCCTGCTGCTGGGTTTCGGCCTGTACTGGGCGGAAGCCGCGGTGGCGGCCGTCATTGTTTTTGTGGGAGCCATGATCTGCTTGCTGGCGGGGACCTTCTACTACCTCCGCGAAGTGACCGTAGCCCTGAGTTCGGTGCGCGATGAGGCGCGCGATTCGCGCTTCATGGACCTGGGCGCTCCACCCGAGATTCGGGGCCGGGACGCGCTCTGAAGGGATGGTCGTTACTCCTTGGTACCGGGTACCCCCCTCCCCCCTCCCCTCGATCTTTTGGAATCATTGATTTACGGAGAAGGTGGTCGCAAATCTGGCCTTTTAAAAGGGTTAGAGCAAAATCTTCGAAACAAATGACTTAGCCGCGCGGGAGCCACGGCTCTGGCACGGTCTGCGCCACACGGGCAAGTTGTCAAAGAACGGTTCGACCCCGGCTCAGGGGGCCGCAGTTTCCTGCTTCGCGATCAGCCGATATCACTAGCGCCCGGCTGGTGAGCGTAATAGCAAGAAGCTGTTCACTCTAATTATAATATCACTTACAGAAATGCTCTGTCAAGGACGTGCGTCACATGGGAGGGTGGCTCTTTGGTCCCTCCCAGCCTTCGCAAAAGGCGCGAGGAAATGGGGCACCCCGCCTGTGATATAGTGCCGCGCCATGTTGGCGCGCCGCTTTCTGATCTTATTTACTGCCGCGCTTCTGCTGACGGCGTCTCGTGGATTTGCCGCCTCGGACGATGCCGAGCCCGCTCCCCGCTTTCACGCCAAAACTCTCACCGGCGAGACCTACACCAACCAGTCGGTCAAGGGCAAAGTCGTCCTGCTGGAGTTCTGGACCACGTGGTGTCCCTATTGCAAGGACGAAGAAGCGCTGGTGGACGCGATCGATCACGAGTTCGCCGCCAAAGGCCTGCTGGTACTGGCCGTTGAAGTAGGGGAATCCAGGAAGACGGTGCAGAAATATCTGCAACAGCATCCGCGTTCGTGCCGCATTGTGATGACGGAAGACACCAACTTGGCGGCCATGTACCCGCCAACGTCGTATCCGATCTATGTGGTGATCGATCGCGATGGCAACATCGCCGGAGAGCAGCGCGGTGCCGCGGGAGAGCGGGGGCTGCGCGGGCTTCTGCGGCGGGCGGGGGTGGGGCCGGAGGAGTAGGGGCGAACTGTAGTGCAGCACTCCGAGGTGTCACCGGCACGCGCGATGATTGCAGACACTACCGCGTCAGCTCATTTGCGGCTGTGCGCGCCAAGACGCAAAGCTCTTTGAACACTCGGGCATTAAACGCATTGCGGGCGCCCGCCCTGCGCAAGATGCGGTCAAAGTTTGCTCGGAGTACGCGGTAAATCTGCATCATCTCGGTGACACTTGGCTGGCGGCTGCTTCCCACAAAGGCGTTGCCCACCTCGCGGAAGACTCCGCTGATTGTCCCGTCGTGAATGTACGCATCTGTACCGTCAAGATCGCTCAAAGACTTGTTAATTCGACGCCGAACTGACTCGCATACGATCCAGGCGTGATCCCGACACGTGGTTTTTTCCAATCCGACGGTGAGCCCAAGCTCAAAGGGCATGTTGAAGCGCGGAGTCCTGGGAGATTGGCGATCGAGTTCCACCCGCGAAAGGTCGTGGATCGAATATTGCGATTGCTGAATCAGGGTGAGGATGCGATCAAGGCGCCGCTGACCGAAGGGTATTTCGAGCGTTGCCCGAGGAGTGAATCCGAAAGCGGTTATCGCAGCGATGTACGCAAGTAGCAGGTTTTCAAAGCCTGCATCATACGGGATATTAAGGAAAACCGATCCCGCGCTAACGCGAGGCCTTGCTGCCCTTCGAACTCGTTTTGTGGTGGACCTTCGTGCTGGCATTGCGGAAACGGTTGTTTCCCGCGGTCTTTCCTGATCTCTTGGCCCGAATCACGACTTGCCCAGTCTTAGCGTCCCGGTAAATAATGCGGCGTACTTCGCGGACCAGTTCATCGGTTCGCTTTTTCGAGACACCGAGCGTCCTTGCAGTCTCAGTTACCGTTGCTGGCCGGCTGTTGTCGACTCTGATGGGGTGCCGCATAGCTTGATTATAACTGATCAAGCCACTCACACTTTGCGGCGCTGGCGAAAACGATCTGCTCACCGCTTAGGTCGCCGTTTTCTCCGGTCCCAGTGCTTGAAGTGAAGGACTTTCCTGATGTGAAGCCTATATTCGCCGCGCGCCTTTGTGATCCTGTGAATCAGCACGGTCACCTCAGGAATGGGCCGGTTCATGCCGTTGATCAAGCGCAATTCGAACGGCAGCGTGACGCGCTTGAGGCGCCTTGTCCAGTAGGGCTTAATCTGGCGATACTCGATCTTCTTGATCGCGTCGATAATCTCCGCCAGCCACTCCCGCTTGATTGTGGTGGTGATACGGTCGCGCAAGGCTCGCATGGTGAGCTCTCCCCGGAGCGGCAACGATCCTACTGTTTTGGCTCGATAGCGGGACTTACCGCTCCGCCGGTATGTGAGCTGGCTGCTTCCAACTTCTCCACATCTCTCAGGAGCTGCTTCACACACTTGTCGGCTACATCGGCACTTGCCCCGACATACTTCGCGCCTTTGCTTTCCTGGGTACAGGTCCAGACGACGTCACCGTCCGGCGTTATCAGGCGTACCGCCACCCGTGCATCGTTAATGGTCTCCGTGTTCAGCGAGGAGTCATCCGTTGCCAGATGGTGCGCCGAAAATCCGCCGCTGGACGACCCGGAAACTGTCCCGTTCCCGTTGACGATGCTTCCCGAGACTTCGCCGTGCTGCGCCCCAGCAGCTCCGGCCACCGTCGTGCTTTCGCCGAAGGCATGAACTTCTTGAGAGGTCTTCTCAAGCGCCACGCCCTTCAGGATCGCGTCTGCCCGGTCTTTGTTCTCGGTCACCCTGAAGCGCTTGCTCTTGACCAGCGAAGAGACGATCATCGACTGCAACTGCTTCGAAATGGTGTCATCTCCAAAGCTGTCGACGTAGATGCGTTTGACCTTCAGCAGGAAGTCCGGCTCGGGATCAGCCAGCTTGGGCTTGTCGGGCCTAACGGTTGGTGCGCTCTCGGTGGCAGGCGGAGTTTGCGGTGTGACCGGCTGCGCGGAGGGTGTTGCCTGCATGAGCAGGCCAGCCAACAAGAGTGAGCCGATCATGCTACAAACCTCCCAAGCCGCTCTTGCGGGCTTCGTCGTCCTGATATTCGACCTTCTTGCCCGTTCTTGCTTCCAGGGTGGCAATGGTAGTGCGGATGACCGACTTTCCCAACTCAAACACGGCGGCGTGCTGCTTGTCTTGATCGTCCTTCCATCCGACGGTGAGGAAATGCTTGCGTTTCTTCGAGAACAGCGCCAGCGGCGTTACTGCGATCGCCAATCCCAACCGGCGGCCCGCCTTTTGCCCATATTCCAGGTCATCTACCTGATCGTAAGGAATGGCAAGGCTTCCGCCTTTGTATTGAAAGACGAAAGTCTTTTCGTCCTTCGCCGAAGACGTCCCCTCGGTACCGTCTTTGATCTGGTTTTCTGTTCCGCCCACGTAAGCGGTCTTGTCATTGCCCAACCCGGCGAACGCGGTCAGTTCAGAGGCAATCACGATGGCCAGCACAAGACAAAGGGTGCGCTTCATTTGTTTCTCCTCGGAGATACGGTTTGATCCGTGCCTATTCGGTTCGGTTGTCATCTCTTCTTTATCTTCGGAAAGTGCACGTCAAACATCTTCGACCCAGCGATGACTTGGCCATCGCTGACTACGTATGCCGCTGCCGTCGTGGAGCGATCATGCTCGGACACCGCTGTCGCGGGAACGCGGACCATCGTAGCACCAGCCTCATTCTTCTCCGAGCACTTCAACTTGTCATGAATTACCAGGCTGCCAGCCTTATCCGCGAGCTCCGGATCAGCGGCCATGACTGGGCGTTTGTCTTTCTGAAAAGTTAGGACGAGATCGATCGGGGCTTCTGAATTCCGGCAGTACAAGGGTACGCTGACGTCCGCCGTTGCATTGTCTTTGTTCTCCTTTGAGGTCGGCTGCCCCAAGAAAGCGACCACAGGTGGAGGGCCTCCCGGAGAAGACGCGGCATCAGGCCATGCACGATTGAACTCCGCGAGCGCATCGGAATAGACCTTGTCGCTGCGCTGGTCGCGTGTTTCCCACCGCGGATGATCCGAGAAGAAGAAAGTGCCAATCCTCGAGCGTTCGCTGCCACTCATTGCCAACAGGTGATGCAGGGCGAATACATAGTCCGGGTGATAGCCCTCCCTTGCCATCAGCAACATCCCCTGCTGATCGGCGTCGTGCTCCTGGTCGCGTCCGAGCTTCTTCAACGCGATTGCGGCAGCGGTGCTGAACCCAATCAGGGCCCAACCCGCCGACTTATCCCCGGCAGCGATACGGGCGCGGTAGTATTCGATCATTCTCTGGTTATATAACTCTCGCAGAACCATCGTGACCTGATGTCGCCTCTCGGTGTGAGCGGTTTCGTGCGACAGGGCCGCCGCCCATAGCCCCTTACTCTGGCCGAGGATCGGCAGAATGCCTCCGTAAACGTAAACCTGACCTCCGGCGGTCGAACCAGCATTTACTACAGCGCTGTTGACGAGTGTTAGCTTCCACGGATAGGGCTGACTGAATCCGGAGATCAGCCGATGGAACACTTCATCGCCGATCTGGTTTGACTGGGTGCCAGTAAGTTCAGAACTACCATTCATAGCCCGTGAACGCCCGGTGAGGCCAAGTTGCATGTCCAGGGCGTAGTCACTTGGCAACTGCAGGTCCTGCGCCAGAGCGGACCCAGAGATCAAGCAACAAAGGACAAGCGAGAAAAATATAGGGGCCCAGGAGGAGACGGCGCGGCGCATGGTGACTCCTTGAGCTGTAACTAGGGACTCTAACCGGGGGAGATTGCCATAGTGCTACTTAGAATAGGGTCCTGTCAAGGGATCGCTTGTTGGTTTCCGTAAGGGGGCGTCCCACACTTGCTGCCTGCAGATCCCGTGCGTACGTCCAAACATCGTCCGGACAGATATGGTGAACGAATCGCAGCTGCCCTACCAAACCGCCTATGTATCTCTCTTCATCCTGTTCCCTTACCAAACCAGTTTTCAGCTTGTGAATGCCTGAACGAATCCTCGAAAGCTTCTCCTTTGAAGCGCGCACCCGGTTGGACCCTAGCCTCGTACCGGTCAGGAGCTTGATAGCCGTCGGTCCCATAATTCTTATTTTCTTACGTGAGAGGCGAAGTCCGCTTGCCCCGAGCACCGAGGCAGCCACTTGTATGAGATCGCGCGCATGGTAACCCGAGAATGCGAGATCGTCTATCCAGGTGGAGTACGCAACGTCCAGCTCTTCGCAAGCCCTTCTGATGGGTTCGTCAACCATCCAAATAAACAGGTTGGCGAGGAGCGCGCTGGTCGCTGCACCCTGCGGCAGGCGCCGGCGGAAGGTTGTCAGCTGGGTGAGCAATCTCGCCACGGGTGTGGAGCAGTCTAGCAACTCCCTCCAAACACGGTACACCTGGACATTCGTTATGCTTGGGAAGCACTGCCTTATGTCCAGCGTCACCAGGACTGTGGAAGTCAGGTGCCGCTCTGCGTTATCCAGCACGCTGCGCTTCGGCACGGCTCCAAGAATGTGCTCCGGAAAACAAATTGGCTTGAGCAGTCGCCGGTAGATCCGCTTCTGCACCCAGCTCAGTTCCTTGAGGGGGTTGTCAATCGGACGTGCCTTGGAAGGAGGCTGCTTTTGAAATGGTCGAGGCTTCTTAGTCGTCTCAAAGGGGTTGTAGTTCAGTTCTGGCGCGACTGACAGGCTAACCAGCGTTTCTCTTGGAACCTTGAGTATATCTGCGAGCCGGTTTACGCTCAGGATGTGGAGTTTTTCGACTACTGGTGCGACGTCCTCCGGCCTCATCTTCTCCTCCGCTCAACAACAGCTTACTGAGTCCCATAGCCAGCCGATGAACTGTCTTGGAATCGGCATCCCTGACATCTTGTGGTTCTGACGCAAGCAGTGTGAATAGGTGAAAAGGGACTCCGAGAGAGGCAGCAATTTTTTCCAGAGTCTCCAGGCTTGGACTGCGCTTTCCGCTTTCCAGCATGGAGACAAGACTTGAATCTATGGAGACCCGCTTCGCGAGCTCGCGCTGTGGCATATCAGCGAGAGCTCGCGCAATTCGAATGGCCTTTGAGTAGTTCATCCAGACCCCAGAATCTTGGATGTGAGTTTTCCCTGGAACTCGAGCAATAGAGGGCCGAATAGCTTACGCTAAATCAACCAACGAAGTGCTTGGTGATTGCCTCGGCTATCTTCCGAACCGCCTTGAAGATTTCTCTTCTGGTTGGGTTCGGTTTTCGCCAAAGGCGCTTCAACTCGCCTTCCGCTTTCCCTAGTGCGCTTATCTGTTCCGGTTCAAGTCCATCTCGGCTCTGCATGGACTTCAGCTTATCCATGCAAAATTGCAAGTTCTTGTCCTTGTTCATACGTTCTCCTTCTCCGACGAATTGCTTGCCGGTGCCGCAGAGGCAGCTTCCGAGAAGGAATGGACCGAACCGGAAAACTCACCCAACGTGTGCCGCAAAACCTACAACGTACACGTCCAACAATGCACACATATACCTCGGTACTGTGAGGTACACACGAGCAGCGTCAGAATGACGGGTCGACATCACCCATCGCAGTGAATAATGCTCACCGCCTTACGTCCCTCGTCCGTCGACGAGGGACTCGACCGTGGAAGCGACCTGCTGCTAGAGAACGATTGTCAAAGAACTTGCCGAATCGCCGTAACGGCGACCCAAACACAATGTAAGAACAATTCCCTGCAATGTCAAGAAAAATGACATCTAGTCATTTTAGTTGAACATCGTCATCACCAAGGTCAGCGGCTAAAGCCGTCGAGGTTGGGTTCCTGTTTCCGCAGCGCTAAAGCGCGGTGCCACCCAAAATCCCTGGTTTCGGCATCGCTGAAGCGATGCCCTTTCAAATTCTGCGGGCCCAAGTTACCGCGCCGCTCTTAGCACCGCCTTGCCCGCGGACTGGGGCAGACGTACCGGCACGAAATAGTCCTCCGGATACAGATAGTCTTCACCCGACTCGTCAATCACGCGCATCTGATGATGTTTCGCAGCTTGGGTGTCGGGGATCAGCTGATACAGCTTTCGCAGCTCCAGCGACGCGCCATACTCTTTGTTCCGCACGCAGATCACGAATTGTGGTTCGCTTCGCTTCATTTCACTCGAGAATGCGCTTGATCTTGTATTCCTTCGCGCCCATGCCATGAGCCTGGTACCAGTGGATCTCCGCTCGGCACATCGTACCATCCGACAATTCGACGGTACTGATGCCTTTCAGCTTCCTCCAGCGGGCTTTGCCGTAAATCTTCCAAAGGCGCTTGCGTTCGCGGATCGCGGTGCCGGAGGCGATGGTCTCCACGTCCGTGATCTGCCCGACGATCTTGAAGTGCATGGACAGTCACGCTCCCACGGCACTGCCGCGATACGCGCGGCCAATGGCCGCCGAGCTTCGTTCTCGTCTCGCGATCGCTGAAGCGATGCCCTTTCAAAGCTTTCGGTCGGCCCGTCACCCTGCGTACCGCTTCACCGCCACCACCTTGGCGTACCGCTCAAAGTCCTGGTCGGTGGTAAACACCTGCCAGTTGCGGCGCTCGGCCACGGCGCAGATCAGGAAGTCAATCGCCGATCCCGCAATCCCCCGGCTGCGGCAGCGGTTGTGCATCTGGGCCGCTTCCTCGTAGTCGCGGACTTCCAGCCCGGGATCGTCAAAGGCGCGCAAATAGCCGCGCAGCTTCTCAAATCGCTCGGCTTCGCGGATCCCGGAGAGCAGTTCCTGCCGCACCACTCCCATGATCTGCGCCCGCCCTTCCCGAACCAGCTCGGCCAGCGCCCGCGTCAGCGCCTGCTCGGGCGCGCTCAAGTCACCCGGCTTGCGCCGCAGCGCCAGCGACCACACGGGAGTGTCCACCAGCACCATCATGGACGCCGCCGGCGCCGCTCGGCTTTGTAGTCGTAGGCCGGATCAAATTCAAAGGTGCCAAACGCGTCCAGAATCCGCAGTTGCTTGCGCCGCTTGACGTATTCCGCCAGCGCCGCCGTGACCGCTTCTTTCTTGGTCTTGTGCTTCCCCGCGCGCTGGGCTTCTTCAATTAATTTGTCGTCCAGCGCCAGGTTCGTCGCCATGTGTAAAGTGTTACACATGGCAATGTGTAAAGCAAGAAGCGTGTGGAGCGGGCGCCCTCGCCCGCTTGCCTGCGATCTGTCCTCATATCGCCCTGAGCACAGCTCTCTCCGCCGACTGCGGCAGCTTGATCGGGACGAAATACCCTTCCGGATACAGGTAGTCTTCTCCCGACTCATCCACCACCCGCACCTGACGATGCTTCGCGGCCTGCTCATCGCTCAGGAGCCGGTAAACTTTCCGCAGTTCCAGAGACGCAGGGTAGCCGGCGTTTCGCACACAGAGCACGAAACGAGCTTCGCCCGCTTTCGGGTTACTGGACAAGCCGCTTGATTTTGTGTTCCTTCGCGCCGATCCCATGAGCTTC
>JBGPJK010000167.1:0-9770 GCA_041485425.1 Terriglobia bacterium
TCGTGATTGACCACGTAGTAGGGGATGCCGAGTGTCTCAGCTACGCGGCGCGCGTCATAAACATCATCCAGCGAGCAGCAGCGTCCCTGGACCGCCTCCGGCATGCCGGCGTGCCCCGCCATGCGCCGCTGGTTCCAGAGCTGCATGGTCAGCCCGATGACCTCGTGCCCCTCCGCGCGCAGCATGGCCGCGACGGTGGAGGAATCGACTCCACCCGACATGGCGACGGCGATGGTGGAACGCAGCATTCAGCACTCAGCATTCAGCACTCAGCCATAACATTGCATCGCCACATTCACAAACTTCATCCGCGCTAGAGGGCCAGGAAGAAGCAGAGGGGCTAAATGCTAACTGCTAATGGCTAACTGCTATCTTATTGTAAACCGGCGACAGCTCGCGCAGGCGGGCCACGGTGTTGGGAACCAAGCCTAGAGCGAATTCCACGTCTTCGGGCGTGTTCTGCTTGCCCAGGCTGAAGCGGAGGCTGGCGCGGGCACGGTCGGGACGCAGGCCCATGGCGGTGAGCACGTGCGACGGCTCGATCGCACCGGAAGAGCACGCGGCGCCGGTTGAGACTGCGAGGCCTTTCAGGTCGAGCGCGATCACCAGCGCCTCGCCCTCGATGTAATCAAAATAGATGTTCGTGGTATTGGGTACACGCGGGGCGCCGTCGCCGTTGACTCCGGTGGCTTCGATACCCCGCAAGACGGTTTGCTGGATGTGATCGCGCATGGCGGCCATCTTCGCGAGATCTCCCCGCTCCAGAGCCTCACGGGCCAGTTCTGCAGCCTTACCCAATCCCACGATCCCGGGAACATTCTCAGTGCCGGCTCGCCGCGAGCGTTCGTGACTTCCGCCGTAGAGCATGGGCTGAAGGATTGTCCCCTTACGCACGTAGAGCGCACCTACGCCTTGCGGCGCGTGCATCTTGTGACCGGAAATCGAAAGCAGATCGCACCCGATGCGCTTCACCTCAATCGGCACCTTGCCGGCGGCTTGCACACCGTCGGTATGAAAGTACACGTCGGCCTCGGCGGCGATCTTGCCGATCTCCTCGACGGGCTGCAGCACCCCGGTCTCGTTGTTGGCCATCATGAGGGTAATGAGCTTGGTATTGGGGCGGAGTGCCCGGCGGACGTCGTCGGGATCAACCAGGCAGCGTCCGTCTACGGGCACATACGTGACTTCGCAGCCCGCCTCCAGGTGCTTGCAGGAGTTCAGCACCGCGTGATGTTCAATGGTCGAGGTGATGACGTGGTCGCCGGCTTGGGCCAAGCCGAAGATGGCCAGATTGTCGCCCTCGGTGCCGCCGCTGGTGAAGACGATCTCCGAGGGCCGGCAGCCTACCAGGGCCGCTACCGACTCGCGCGCCCGCTCCACCGCCGCCCGCGTCTCCTGTCCATGGTGATGGATGGAAGACGCATTGCCGAAGTGCTCGCCGAAGTAGGGCCGCATGGCCTCAAACACCTCGGGCAGAATCGGTGTGGTGGCGTTGTTGTCGAAATAGATGCGACGCATGGTCTTCTGCTTATTCTACGCCCGAGGTTATAAACCCGAGACTTCGCGGGAGGGCAGCAGCGACCTAGAAGGAGACCGTTACGACCTCGGCAGAGGCAGTTGGCTCGGGAATGGGCGCATTGTCCTCTCGCAGACCTTGCAGGTGGAACTCGATCGCCTCGCGAATGAGGAGCTGCGCTTCTTCCTTAGTCTTGGCGGTGGTAATGACGCCAGGCAGATCCGGTACGTATGCACTCCAGCCGGTGGCCGATTTTTCGTAGACGACTACGTAGTTCATGGCTTCAGACCAGCCTGTTTCAGTACGCTGTTCAACGTGCCGGGAGGGAGATCGTCGTTCATGTGACCAGGCAAAGTTACACGCCCCGGGGTTTGGTTGAATGCTTGTACTGGCGATGACTGCCCTTCGTGCGCTTGAGATACCAGCCATCCTGTTCTAACAGACGAATGATATCGCGTACTTTCATACTTTTCCAGTTACGTCGGAGGGTCGCCCCTTCCCCTACCGCTTTTCCACCGGCACCCAGTGCTGAGGATAGGCCGGACCAAGGTAGTCCGCGCGCGGCCGGATCAGCCGATTATCGTCGAGCTGCTCGATGACGTGGGCGGTCCAGCCGCTGATGCGGGAGACGGCGAACACCGGGGTGAACAGGTCCACGTCAATGCCCAGGGTGTGGTAGGTGGACGCGGAGTAGAAATCCACGTTGGCATTGAGTTTCTTGTCGGCCTTGACGAACTCTTCGATTTTGCGCGAATACTCGAACCACTTGGGATTTCCGCTCGAGTTGCCCAAGTCTCGCGACATCGTCCGCAGGTGGGTCGCCCGCGGGTCCTCGGTGTGATACACACGATGGCCGAAGCCGGGGACCTTCTTCTTCTGTGCGAGCATACCCTTGATGTACTCGACGGGGTCGGCGCCGTCGCGGTCAATCTCCATCAGGATCTTGAATACCGCTTCGTTGGCGCCGCCGTGCAGCGGTCCTTTCAAAGCACCAATGGCCGAGGTTACCGCGGAGTGCATATCCGACAGTGTGGCCGCTGTCACGCGCGCGGCAAACGTGGACGCATTCAGTTCGTGATCGGCGTGCAGGATCAGGGCAATGTCGAGCGCCCGCTCGGCAGTTTTCGAAGGCGGAGTGCCGTTCAGCATCAACAGAAAATTCGCCGCGTGCGAAAGCGACCGGTCGGGCTCGACGACCGGCTTTCCTTTGCGGATGCGATCGTAGGCTGCAACCACCATGGCGATCTGCGAGGTCAGGCGGATGGCCTTGTGGATATTGGCTTCGCGGTCGTTGTTCTTCTCCTCGGGATCGTAAAAGGAAAGCGCGGAGACGATGGTGCGCAGAACGTCCATGGGCAGGGCGTGCTTGGGCGCCAGGTGCAAGCGGTGGATGATGGAGGCGTCAAGTTTGCGCTCTTCCGCCATGCGCTCCCGTAGATCTCTCAACTGGTCACGGGACGGCAGCCTGCCGAACCACAGCAGGTAGCAGGTTTCTTCAAAGGTGGAGTTGTCGGCTAATTCGTGGATATCAATGCCACGATAGGCCAAAACACCCCGCTCCCCGTCGATGAAGCAAATGCTGGAGGTGGTGGCGACTACACCTTCCAGCCCCTTGGGGGCGTTGGTGGTGGTCAGGCTGGACATGGGACCTCGCTCGAGCTCCTGAAACGTTGGTGTTATGCCGCACGGGGAAGGAAAAATGTCGTGCGTCGCAACTCACTTTTATACGCCAAAAGCCTTAAGTTTCCAACCCGGCGGGTTTGCCCGCGTTCCCAGTGCGGGCGTATATTAGAGAGCTTCCTTCATGCATGTGGAGCCGTCCGTGACGGCGCTGCTAGTCTTCCTTACGGAGTCATCTATGAGACGTGGGCTGCTGCTCAGTGCTTTGCTGGCTTGCGTTCTGGCCAGTTCTATTGCCCGGCCGACGAGGGCATGTGGTTGTACAACGCGTTTCCCAAAGACAGGGTAAAAGCCAAGTATGGATTCGAACCCAGCCAGGAGTGGCTGGATCACCTGCGGCTGTCTTCGGTCCGGTTCAACAATGGGGGGTCAGGGTCCTTTGTTTCGCCTGACGGCCTCACTTTCACCAACCATCACGTCGGGGCGGCCTGCGTTGAGGAACTTTCGACTGGCGGCAAGGACTTCATGAAAACCGGTTTTCTGGCCCGCACCCGGGCGCAGGAAGTGAAGTGTCCCGATCTCGAACTGAACCAACTGGTGGGGATCGAAGACGTCACGGCTAAAGTGAACACGGCGGTCAAGCCGGAGATGTCCACGGCCGAGGCTGGCCAGGCGCAGCGTGGCGCTATGTCGGGCATTGAAAAAGATTGTGCCACCGCCACTGGCCTGCGCTGCGATGTAGTCACGCTTTACTCGGGCGAGGTTTACCACCTGTATAAATACAAGAAGTACACCGACGTGCGCCTGGTGTTTGCTCCGGAATTCGAGGCGGCATTTTTCGGCGGCGATCCCGACAACTTCACCTATCCGCGCTACGATCTCGATGTCACCTTCTTTCGGGTCTACGAGGACGGCAAGCCAGCCCACACCGACCACTATCTTCCCTGGTCGCACACCGGAGTGAAGGATGGAGAGCTGGTTTTCGTCTCCGGCCATCCGGGATCGACGGGGCGGCTGAGAACCCTGGCGCAGCTTGAGTTTCTGCGCAACGTGGACTATCCCGCGCGGCTCGCCAGCTACAAACGCCGCATCGCCGCGCTCAAGAAGTTCAGCGTGGATGCGGCGGAGAACACCCGCATCGCGAAAGAGGACATTTTCGGCTACGAAAATTCCGTGAAGGCCATCACCGGATATCTGGGGGGCTTGAACGATGCTCAACTCATGGCGAAAAGAGCCGAGGAGGAAGCCAAGCTGAAAGAGGCCGTCGCTTCCAATGCTGAACGGAAAGCCGAGATCGGCGATCCCTGGGGCGAGATCGCCAAGGCGATGCAAACCTACAATGAGAACTATCTGATCCTGTCCTATATCGAGCGTCAACGCGGTTTCGATTCTAAGCTGGCGCGCATCGCCCGCGACCTGGTGCGGGTTGCCGCGGAGAAGACCAAACCCAACGACCAGCGCCTGCGGGAGTATCGCGATTCCAACCTGGCGTCGCTGGAACAGAGACTGTTCTCGACGGCGCCGATCTACAAGGCGCTGGAGGTCGCAACGCTCACCGATTCACTGACGCAGATGGACGAAGAGCTGAGCAGCGACACCGAGTCGGTCATGAAGGTCCTGAACTTCAAGACGGGACAGGAAGTGGCTGAAGAACTCATTGACGGGACCAAACTGCAGGACGTGGCGGTGCGCAAGCAGCTTTATGAGGGTGGCGAGGCCGCGATTCAGGCGTCCACGGATCCGCTGATCGTGATGATGCGCGAAATCGATCCGGATGCCCGCGACGTGCGCAAACGCTACGACGACCAGGTGGATGCGGTCGAACGCCGCGCAGGCGCCAAGATCGCCAGGGCCCGCTTCTCAGCCAGCGGATTCACGGAGCCGCCGGATGCCACTTTCACGCTTCGCCTCAGCTACGGAGCGGTCAAAGGATATGCGGAGAATGGGAAAAACATTCCCGCTTTCACGACCATGGGTGGCGCTTTTGAGCACGCCGCCGCGCACGGCAACAAGCCTCCTTACCAGTTGCCGGCAAGCTGGATGAAATCGAAAGCGAAGCTGAACCTGGCCACCCCCCTGAACCTGGTTTCCACGGTGGATATCATCGGCGGCAACTCGGGCAGCCCCACGGTCAACAAGGCCGGCGAACTGGTGGGCATCATCTTCGACGGCAACATTCAATCGCTGCCCTGGAACTTCGCCTACAGCGACCAGGTCGCACGGGCGGTAAGTGTGGACTCACGCGGCATCCAGGAGGCGCTGCGGAAGATCTACGGAGCGACTGCCCTGGCCGATGAATTGATGGGCGGGTCACCCCCGGCTTCCGCTTCCGAACACAAGATGCAGGGCGGCAAGCAGGCGGAGTCCAGGCAAGCGGCACCCATGTCGCACTAGCCTCACTTTCAGCTCAGCGATAATGGCCCGTGCCCGGCACGGGCCTTTTTCTTGCGCAATACCGGCGCGCCCTCGCGTTCTGAATGGTGGTGCGCGCCAAGGTACACAGCCCTCTGGAAACTGCTCTGCCAGGGTGTAATTCCCGGGTACAATCGAGAAGCATGCGTTGGGTGAAGTCCATTCTGGCCGTTCTCGGGCTGACGATAGCGGCTTTCTGCGCCGACCAGCCGCAGAACATCCCTTTGTTGCCCTGTGGGCAGGGCGAGCCAGGGACTCCCAACTGCAATCCTTCCAGGAAAGAATTGAAAGAAGCCAAAGCAGCCTACACAAAGGCGGTAAAGCTGCAGCGGGAAAAGCGGTCGGATGAGGCTTTCGAGCAATTTGAGCGGGCGGCGCAGCTCGATCCGCGAGCTGTCGACTATGTGACCGCGCGCGAAATGGCCCGCCAGGAACTGGTATACGAGCACCTGGAGCGCGGCAACGCAGAGTTGCTTAAGGGCCAGCAGGTGGAAGCGCTGGCTGACTTCCACAGCGCGCTACAGCTCGATCCCCAGAACGAATTTGCGCAGCAGCGCTTACACGATGCGCTGGGAGAGTGGGCGCCCAAGCTTCCGGCCACACCCCAGGTGCTGGCGGATGCAGTCGAAGTGCGAGTCGCGCCGAGCCCGGAGCATCACGACTTCCATTACCGGGGTGATTCCCGAGGATTGTTGACCCAGGTGGCTGCGGCCTACGGCGTTGCGGCAGTCGTGGACGATTCGGTGGCGACTCGCCGGGTACGCTTCGAGATCGAGGATGTGGACTTCTTCACGGCCATGCGAACGGCGGGCGATGTGACCCGGAGCTTTTGGACCGCGCTGAACGAAAAGGAGATCCTGGTCACCTCCGAGTCACCCGATAACCATCGCCAGTTCGACCGGCTGGCACTGCGGACGTTCTTCATCCCCGGAGTGACTTCGCCGCAGGATCTGACCGAGGTGGTCAACCTGCTGCGCACCGTCTTTGAAATCCGGTTCATCACCCCGCAGCCGCAGACCGGAACTCTGGTAATACGCGCGCCCCAAGCCATGCTGGATGCTGCGACACAGTTCCTGGAAAACCTGGGGGACTCGCGTCCCCAGGTCCTGCTCGACGTGCATGTGTACGAAGTCAGTCATACGCTGATGCACAACTTTGGGCTGCACCTCCCCAACCAGTTCCAGTTGTTCAACATTCCCGCCGGGGCGCTGGCCGCCCTGGGCGGGCAGAATATCCAGGATCTGATCAACCAGTTGATCTCCGGGGGCGGAATTAACCAGGCGACCTCCCAGGCCTTGGCTGCGCTCCTGGCACAATTGGGCAGCCAGCAGAACTCCATCTTCAGCCAGCCCCTGGCCACCTTCGGCGGGGGTCTGACGCTAGAGGGGCTGAGCCTGGGCACCGCAAGTGCGCAATTGTCAGTGAACGAGAGCTCGGTGAAGAATCTGGAGCACGCCACGCTGCGAGTGGCGCAGGGCAATGAGGCGAACTTCAAAGTGGGCACGCGTTTTCCCATCCTGAACGCCAGCTTCGCGCCCATCTTCAATTCCCCGGCGATTGCACAGAATATCCAGAACAACACGTTCCAGGCCGCGTTTCCTTCGTTCAGCTACGAAGATCTTGGCCTGACAGTGAAGGCCAAGCCGCTGGTCAACGGCAACTCCGACGTGAGCCTGGCACTGGAGATGCAGGTCCGCGCTCTGGGAGGTGCATCACTGAACGGCGTACCCGTCATCTCCAATCGGGAATACAAGGGCAGCATTACGCTGGCCGATGGCGAGCCGGCGGTAATCGCGGGATCGGTATCGCACACCGAGATGCGCGGGCTGAGCGGGATTCCCGGGCTTGGTGGGGTTCCTGGGCTGAACCAGGTCATGACCTCGAACACCAGGGAAGACGACGAAGACGAATTACTCGTCGTGATCACACCCCACGTGATGAAGCAGGCCGCACGGAATAATTCGGAAGTGTGGTTGCAGAAGTAGTGAGTAGTGAGGATCATTTCTCCTGAGTACTCGCTACCTGGCTTCTATTTTGCCTGCTTGGCCGCGAAGTCCACGAGTTCCTTCATGATTTCGTAGGGGACCCCACCGCCCAGTTTGCGCCCGTTAATGAACATCGTGGGGGTGGAATTCACATCCATTGACTTGCCCAGGGCCACAGAATGCTCGACGCGGGCCATGGTTTCCGGCTTGGCCGCGCAGGCAGCGCTAGCAGCGCCCTTCACGCCGGCAGCATCCGCCACAGCGGTCAGCTTCTCGTCCGCATTGGCTGGGGTGATCTCCTTCTGTGCGTCGTAGGTGCCTTGTATGAATTTCCAGAATGCATCGGTCGAACTCCGCCCGATGCAATCGGCATAAGCAGCGGCCTTGGCCGCCCACTGGTGCGAGGGGAGGGGGAAGTGCTGGAACACCAGACGCGCGTTCTTGTCCTCGGTCAGGAGCTTGTCGATGGTGGGCTGCGCCTCCTTGCAGTGCGGACACTCCAGGTCACTGAACTCGACAATCGTGACCGGAGCATCGGCCGGTCCCCGCGATGGTCCAGTGACGGATTTCTCCAGGGCCTTGCGGTCGGCGTCGAAGGGATGGGTTCCAAAAGGAATGATGTCGCCGATGACGGCATGCCGGCCATCGGCGGTGACGTAGAGCTTGGTGTTCTGCTGTCCCTGGGGACTACTGATCAGAACGTTGACCTCGGCGAGTCCTTCCGCAGTAGCCGGCTTGATGGAGGCGACCTTCCAGGTCAACTGAGGGTCGTAGCCGAACATCTGTTGCATGAACGCATTGACGGTCTCCTCGGAGGGCAGGCTTGGGTTTACGCCGGGGGTGGCGGCGGGCTTGGTGGCCGGGTGCGCCGGCGTCGGGGATTTCTGCTGGGCAACCACCATAGCGGCGAGCAACATAATGAAAACAACCGAGAGTACCTGACGATGCATGCGTTCCTTTCTGGTATGTCAAAACATTTGGGCAGTCCCTGAGGGAACTCGGGCTCAATCGTTGTCATCCATCCTACACGTCCGGCTTGGCGGCGATGGGGAAGCGGCGGCCGTAGCCGAACGCCTTGGCTGAAATCTTGAGTCCCGGAGCGGCCTGCTGGCGCTTGTACTCGCTGCGCTCCACCATACGGATGACGCGGCGGACGAGGCCAATCTCGTATCCGCGATCGCGGGCAATCTGCTCTGCGGGGTGCGAGTCTTCGACGTAATCCTCCAGGATCGCATCGAGGATTTCATAGGGCGGCAGGGTATCGCTATCTTTCTGGTCGGGACGCAACTCGGCCGAGGGCGGCTTCTCCAGGCTGGCTTGCGGGATCACCGGGCGGCGCGAGTTCACATACTGGCTGAGGCGGTACACCATCGTCTTGGGTACGTCAGAGATCACGGCCAGCCCACCCACCATGTCGCCATACAGCGTGCAATAGCCGACGCCCAATTCACTCTTGTTGCCGGTACTGAGCACGATGGCTCCGAACTTGTTCGACAGCGCCATCAGTAGCGTGCCGCGAGTACGCGACTGGATGTTTTCTTCCGTGACGTCTTCCTTGCAGCCGGCGAAGACGTTGTGCAGAGTCTGCTTGTAACTTTCGAAGACGCCGGTAATGCAGAGCAGTTCGAAGCGGATACCCAGATTTTCGGCGAGGGCGCGCGCGTCGTCGATCGAGCCCTGGGAAGAGTAAAGTCCGGGCATGCCGATGCCGATCACGTTTTCCGGCCCCACGGCGTCAACTGCAATCACCGCGGTGAGGGCGGAGTCGATGCCTCCGCTGAGGCCGATGATGACTTGCCGGAAACCGCACTTGCGCACGTAATCGCGGGTGCCGAGCACGAGGGCAGCGTAGGCGCTGGCCTCTTCACCCTCCATCTGCTCGTGGATTTCGCCGGTAAGTTGGTCGGAATCGAAATAAACAAGATCTTCGTCAAACGACTTGCCCTGCGCGATTACGTTCCCCGCAGGATCGAGCACCAGGCTGGAACCGTCGAACACCAGGCTGTCATTGCCGCCGACCTGGTTCACCATCACGACCGGCACCTTGTAGCTGCGGGCGATGGTGGCCAGCATGTTGCGGCGGAATTCGCGCTTGCCCAACCAGAACGGTGAGGCAGAAATGTTCAGAAGAAAATTGCCGCCGGCATGGATGAGGGCTTCAACCGGGTCGAAGGTGTAGAGCCGTCTGTTCCAGAAGTGCTTGTCGTTCCAGGCATCTTCGCAGATGGTGAGCGCCA
>JBGPJK010000168.1:0-9739 GCA_041485425.1 Terriglobia bacterium
ACCGTGCTCAGCGGGCAAGAGCAGTTGGAACTCGACTCCAGCAAGGGCGGAGATGACATCCTGCCACTTTCGGATAAAGCCAGCGCCTGAAAATTCAGGTTTCAAAGTTCAAAGTATCAAGAACGGGTCGGCCAGCTCCCCGACCCGATTTTCTTGTCCACGACCGTGGATAGTTGTTAGGCATCAAGCCCTGCCCTTCCTCCTAGCAGCCGCGACCCCGAGTGGGGCTGCATGATAAGATCGTTCGGCTTTCCGGAAGATTTCCGCATTTCCTGCCGGGTGCAGCATTCAAGAAGGGTGGTCTCTCTTGCCAAAAAGATTACTTGCGCTAGCCATACTTCTGCTCGCTGTCTCCGGCGTCTCGCCGGCACAGACGCTGCAGCGCCTCAAGAACCAACCGCCGGACGGCGCCGGAACAGGCTTGCTGTTGACCGATGGCACGGTGCTGTTTCAGGGCAACGGTTTGTCCGACTGGTACAAGCTCACCCCGGACAACACGGGGAGCTATCTCAACGGAACCTGGTCAAAACAGGCCAATCTGCAGTCCGGATACGTACCTGATGCTTTCGCTTCCGCCGTCCTGGCCGACGGCCGGGTGGTGATTGTAGGCGGCGAATACAATAGCGGCGCCTTTGTCCTTACCAACCAAGGTGCCATTTATGACCCCAAGGCGAATACCTGGGCCCCGCTAGCGCCTCCGAGCTTTTGGCTCTATATCGGAGATTCGCCGTCGGTCGTGCTGCCGAACGGGAAGTATCTGGTGGGAAACAAGCTGGTCAAGCAGACAGCAATATTGGATCCCGCCACCCTCACCTGGACCAAGGTGAGCTCCGCCGGCAAGAGCGACTTCAACGCCGAGGAGGGCTGGACCCTGCTGCCGGACGGCACCATCTTGACCGCGGATGTGAAAAATGCTCCCAACGCAGAGAAGTACATCCCGTCAATGAAGAAATGGGTGACGGCGGGCAGCACCATCGTGGACTTGCACTCGCCTTCCCCGTTCGGTTGCCTCAATTATGGAGGCCCGCAGTGTTATCAACCGCCGGGGGAGATCGGCCCCGCCATTCTGCGTCCCGATGGCACAGTATTCGCCACCGGTTCCACACCCATGAATCAGAATACGGCCCACACGGCGATCTATACACCCGGGCCGAACCCCACCGACCCCGGTACCTGGACGGTCGGCCCCGACTTCCCGGCGGGTGATGAAGCCGGCGACTCGTTTGCCGCCCTGCTGCCCAATGGCAACGTGCTGGTGGAGGGTGTAACCGGGCGACTCTATGAGTTCGACGGGACGAGCCTGAACCGCGGACCGTCGGGATTCGGCAGCCTGATGGTGCTTCCGACCGGCGAAGTAATCGTCGGCGGCTCGGAACTCTATACCTCCACCGGAACTTATTCTTCCGCGTGGGCGCCCACCATCACCACTTTCCCTGCCACCGTCACGCGCGGCTCCACTTTCAAGATCTCCGGAACGCAGTTCAATGGCTTGTCCCAAGCCGCTTCGTTTGGGGACGAGTTTGAAACTGCAACCAACTACCCGTTGGTCCGGATCACCAATAACGCCACCGGTCACGTTTTCTATGCCAGGACGCACGACCACAGCACCATGGCGGTCGCCACCGGCAGCAAAATCGTCTCCACCAACTTTGATATCCCGGCGGCAATGGAGACCGGAGCCAGTTCGCTCGAGGTGGTAGCGAACGGCATCCCCTCCCAACCCGTGAGCATCACGGTGAACTAACAAGCCCAGGTTCTCGAAGCTCATTTCGGCGCGCTCGTTGCGTAAGCGACGAGCGCGTTTTCTCCGCCCGCGGAATGTGCAGTCAATAGTGCAGCCGCCCTCAGCGCAGAATGCGCTTCCACAGCAACGCCAATATAAGAACCGCAATACCGATTGCCATCCCGATCAACCGCGCTCTATTGGCCTTCTGTGTCACGATTTTTTGCCCCTCACAGCCAGCGCGGCCTGTCCCACCCCCCGCTCGTTGGAGCCTGGGGGCAACTGCGTGGTCCAATCATGCTCCCCGCTTGGCCTTCATCTCCGCCAACAATTGCTCGATGCGGTCTTCTTTCTCCAGCGCGGCCAGGCGGTCTTCCACGTCTTCGGCGGCGAGTTCCGACTTGGCCTGGCTGATGGCCTCGTTGCGAGCGACTTTACGCTTCATGCGATCGAACGCCCCGGCCTTCGAGCCGTTCCCCGCGGCCATCTTGGCATCGCTGGCCTTGCCCACCGCTCGCGCCCGGCGTTGCTGTGCGATCAGCAAGTCGGCTCTGGCCTCTGCCTCAGCCAGCTTTTGCTCCAGTTGGCGCAGCGCAGTCTTCAGATTCTCCACCTGCGCCTTCTGGTCGGTGAGCTGTTGTGCGAAGCTTTCCGTCAGGTCGCGATAGCTCTCCACCCGCTGCAAAGCCACGCGCGCCAGATCATCTTGTTTCTTATCGACAGCTAACTCGGCTTTGCGCATCCATTCCGCCACCTTGTCTTCGTTTTCTTTGCGTTTCTTTTCCAGCAGGTGCTGGTCGGCGATGGCAATCGCCACCTGCGTTTTGACCTGCAGAAGTTGATTCTGCATGTCGAGTATTACCTGCTTGATCATCTTCTCCGGGTCCTCGGCCTTATCAATCAGGTCATTGAGGTTCGCCCGGACCAGTGTGGAAACTCTCTCTAGTAGTGCCATGGTGTGACTCCTTTCTTAGCTGCTAGCTCCTAGCCTCTAGCTGACAAACCTAATTCTTGAGTGACGACGATCGCTGCTGCGGGCTGGTCGCTCCGCAGGCCGCCGCTTTCCGGTTAGCCATCGCGCTGGCGATGGCGAGCCCGACCCCAATCCCGATGGCAAGCCAGGGCCCCATCTGGTGGGTGGCAGCGCCCAGCGCTGCACCTACACCCGTCCCGAGCGCGATGCCGAGACCTATCCACTGTGGCTTCTTGTTCATCTTGAGTTCCTCTCAAAGTGCGGGACGGGCCAAAAGCCCGTCCACCTCGTATTACTTCTTTGCCCCGGCAGCGCCGCCTTTGTCGCTATCCGCGGGTGGTAGCACATCGGGCTTGGGCGTCTTATTGCCAATCCGACGCACGTTCCCCAGCAACTCGCCGAGGTTCATCCCGGATAGCGTCTCGAACAGGGCCGGCACCTGCGCCGCCATCTTGGTGATGTCCCCAGTGATCTTGTTCATCCCCGCGGCATCGCCGTTGCCGGTCGAGACGATCGTGATCTTGTCCACGTTAGCCAGCGGCGCAGCCAGTGCCCTGACTACGTCGGGCAGCCCCGCGAACAACTTGTCGATCACCGCCGCCTGGTTGTACTCCTGGTAGGCTTCTGCCTTCAAGTTCATCGCCTTGGCTTCGGCCTCACCTTTCTTGAAGATGATCTCGGCTTCGGCCTCGCCTTGGGCGCGGATGGACGATGCGTGTCCTTCTGCTTCCGCGATCAGCCGTTGTTTCTCGGCCGCCGCCAAAGTCTCGATTCGTTGCCGCTCGATCTCCGCCCCCTTCAATACAGTGGCGATGAGTTCTTTCTCGCGGCGATTGATCTCGGCCTCCTGCACCTTCACCTGCTGTTCTTTCTCCACCTGCTGCACTTTCACGCTCTCAGCAACCACCTGCTGCTGCATGATGTTGGTCTGGATGTCGTAAGCCTTATCGGCCTGCGCCTGTTGCCGCTTGGTAACCTCCAGATACTGGGCTTTCTTGACTTCCAAGTCGCGCGTCGCTTCCGCCTGCTTGGCAAGCGATGCGGTTTCCGCCTGCACTCGTTCCTGATCGGCTTGCGCCCTGGCCACGGCCGCTTCCCGCGTCGCCAGAGCCCGCCGGATCGCGGTATCACGTTCCGCTTCCGCGGTCGCCACATCGGCATCGCGCTTGATGCGGGCAACATCCGGCTTGCCCATGTTGATGATGTATTCATTCTTGTCGCGAACTTCCTTGATGGTGAACGAGATGACCTCCAACCCCATCTTGTTCATGTCATCAGCGCAGGTAGAACGCATGCGGTCACCCACCATCTCCGGCTGCTTCACGATCTCTTCCACCGTGAGCTGTCCGATGATGCCGCGCAGGTGCCCTTCCATGACCAGCTTGATCAGACCTTCGCGTTCCTGGTCGCTTTTGGTCAGGAACTGCTCCGAAGCCGTCAGGATGGACTCGGTGTCCGACTTCACCTTGATCTGCGCCACCGCCTCGACCGTCACCGCCACGCCTTGCTTGGTATAAAGGTCTTGCTGCGGCGCCACATCGAACGACATCAGTTCCAGGGAAAGGTCGCGGCAGTTTTCGATCATGGGAAAAATGATCGTGCCGTGTCCCTTCACCACGCGGGTGCCGCGGAAGCCATACACCACCAGGGCTTCATGCGGTCCCGCCTTGCGATACAGCCTTGCCAGCATGCTCATCAGAAACAGGATGACCATGACGGCTAGACCCGCGATAATCCCGATTTCCACCCATCCCAAGCTCAACATATCGCCTCCTTGAACTTTCGATCTCTAATGCGCGAACTGCTTGATGGCGTCCAGATCGCGCAAAACTCGCTCCGGCTCGCTGTGGCCGAGAAAAATTTCTCCCTCGGTGGTCTTGATGCGAACCCCCTTGTTGCCCCAGACATATGCCCGGCGATTGCCGATCCCGCGAATGCCATAGCCCCGCCACAGGCTCCAGTTGCCTGGCTCGTACCGTTGAATCTGCTCCACCGGAATGGAGTGCAGGCGGAACCCCAGGGTGCGGATCTCCACCCCGGCCGGGCTGAAGCGGTACTGAAATCCGCTCCAGGTCAGCGCGGCGCAGCCCACAAACAGCAAGCACAGCAGGGCCGCTGCCAGCCGCACCCCCGGAAGCCGAACCACGGCAATGATTCCCAACTCCAGCACCATCGGGAGCACAAAGACCAGAGTCCAGAGCCGGGAGGCATGAACCTCCTCCGCGATCGGCGGTCCCGGCAAAGACTCTCCACGCTTCGTGCCCAGGTAGATCGCCATCAGCACGAGAATCGCGACCGGTATCAAGAGCAGCGCCGGCGTCACGGTCACGGGACGACCAGTCAGGTTGTGCTCGAGCACGCTGCTGTTAATGAAATAGATGATTCCGATGACCACATAGAAGAATCCCAGCAGCGCCCATGAGAACACGTCTGCCACCTGCTTGCGGTGAGCCACGAAGAGCACCAGCGTGAAAATCAGCAGCAGAAAAGCGGTAGTCCCCAGCGCAAAACCCAGCGAGACTTCGCGTGACATCCAGCCGTTGGGCTGACCGTTGATGTCGAAGTGCGTCGCCAGCTGTACCGGCAATTGGTCCCAAACCAGCCAATAGCGCACAGCGATCGCGGGCAGCGCGATCCACGGCAGCGCAATCAGCCATGGCCAAAGCTTCCGATTCATGGCACACCCCTTCCCCGCAAGGCCGGTTACGAACTCGTCTTACTGCCTCCGGACGGCGCCGGTTCCTCACCCGCCATTTCCGTCCACGGACGGACGTACGCAATCCCTCTTTCGTAACCGGTGACGACCACCTCTGTTCCTTTGGCGATCGCAGCTCCGCCTTCACTGCGTGCCCCGCAGGTCCGCCGGGTACCCGCCTGCGAGTAGATCAGTTCCCCCGTTCCCGTCTCACGAATCGGCATGGAGATGTGGCCCAGCACACCCACCATCTCGAAATCGGCGGGATCGAGGTTCTCTTCTTCCGATACCAACACGCGACTCAAGAACAGGAACACGATGCCGGCTCCCACCAGGCCACTGCCTAAGGCGATCACCAGCCCCAGAGCAAACCAGAGGCTGGAGAACCGGGTGAGCAGATAGCCGGTGCCGCCAAACCAGGCCAAAAAGGCCGCCAGGTTCACGGGATTGAAGAACGAAATCTCCGCTCCCTGCGCGGCGCCATGAGCCGTGCCGTGGCCGATCCCATGCCCGGCATGCAGGTGCGGCCCGGCGTGAACATGCGGTGCCCCCAAACCGTGCGGCATATGCCAATGCAGGCCACCGAGCAAAAACGACAGCAGGCTAAAAGCAAATCCCAGCGCAAAACAGATGAGATAGAAATCCGCCCAGGTCATTGCGATCGCCTCCTCTCTTCCACGCCACGCGTACGCGTCCGCGCCGCCTCTGGCTTCAGCGCTTCCAGCAGCCGCTCCGCCAGCCCCGGCGTGTCCAGAATCGCGCCCAGCGGCATGAAACACCGCCGCGTGTCCTTTTCGCGCGCCAGCTTGATCAGCGCCTCACTCACTTCCGGATCGCTGGCGAAACCCTCCGAGCCCTGCAACAGCCAGACATCCAACTTCCCTTCCGTGGTCCGCAGGTCCGACACCAGTTCGGTGTGATAGCCCTCGGGATCGTCCACCAGGAATCCCGGATGAATTTTGAAGAACTTGGCCAGCAGGGTGCGCGTCGCTTGCGTCATATGCGGGCGCGTCCCGCTTTCCATCTGCGAGATGTAGGACTGGCTGATGCTCTTGCCCAGTTCCTTGCGGACGGCTTGCACCACCTCGAGCTGGGTCAGCGGCCGTCCCAGGCCGCGCAGCGTGCCTTCCACCTCACGCAGGTAACGAATTTTCTCGCCCAGCTTCATATTGCTAATCGGAATATTAATATCGCAATTTGTTATTTATGTCAATAAGAATAGTGCCAGTGCTTTCAGCTAGTTAGGGCTGGCGAGCGGCGGGATGGGCTCGTCACAAGAAGAGGACGTGGTCCCGCGTGCCAGGTCTGCAGGGGTTTGCTTTCAACGCTCCGGGCTGCTCAGCACTTCGTAATGCGCCACGTGCGGCTCCAACTCCAGCAGGAACCTCTTGTCCTCGGGATAGTACATAGCCTTCTCATAGTCGGCGCCGGCAAACGCTTTTATGGCCTCGTACGACTCCCACAGCGAGATCAGCGTGAACTCGGCCTTGCCCTCGCGCACCCGTCGCAGCACCCACACGCCACGATTGCCCGGAATGGACGCGTAGTCCGGCAAGCCGGTCTTCTGCAGGTATTCGAAATAGGTATCTTTGTCGGATTCTCGAGTGAGGCCCCGCCAGATGCGTGCAATCATGGTCGCCTCTTCGGTTTGCAGGATTGACCTTGTAGAGATGCTGCCCTGCCGGCGGCGGCGGCAATTCTTGCTGCTGGACGCAGTCGTGCGGAACCAGTCTTTTCAAGGTCAAAAAGAAAGCGCCCCCGGTTTCCGGGGGCGCTTCGATCCGGCTGGAGCGTGCTTACTGGTGCCGGCCGTTGTGCTTGTCGCGGTTGATATGCCGGGACACACGGTTCTGCTGGCGGTTGACCTGGGCCTTTTCGGCCGGGGTCAGGGCGCCTCCGTTGGCAGCGCGGTCGGTCTTGATTTCATTGTTGATGCGCGCATCCCGCTTCTCGAGATTGGAGGCCTCGCCCGCGGTCAGTTGTCCACTCTGGACACCCTGCGCGATGCGGTCCTGCTGGTTCTCTTCCCGCCTGCCGACTTCTGTAGGCGCCTGGGTCTCCTTCGTGGGCGGGTTGGTCCCCGGCTGGGTCTGGGCATCGTGCTTCTGGCGGTAGATCTGGTGCGACAGCCGGTTCTGCTGTCTCTGGACCTTCGCCTTGTCGGCGGCCGTCAGCTTGCCCCCGTCGGCAGCCCGCATGGCGCGGGTTTCCGCATTGAGCTTGGACTGTTCCTTTTCCAGCCTGGCCGCTTCGCCAGAGGTCAATTCCCCGCTCTTCACGCCATTGGCAATACGGTCCTGCTGGTTTTCCTTGCGCTCTCCGACGGTCGCGTTGTCCTGCTTCACCGGCGGCTCGGTAGTCGGCGTAGTGGCAGCCGGGCTATTGCTTTGCGCCGCAGCCGGCAGAATCATGGCGGCCAGCGCCGCGCTCAGAAAAAAGCTCTTCACTTGCATGGTCATAATTTCTCCTCACTCCTTACAGATCTTGGTCCTGTCTCATTCCGGCCGGAATTGGTGGTTCCGGCGGTCACTGATTGCAAACCCGGAGGCTCCGGAAATGTTGCGGCGGGCCTCGGAGAACGGCAAGGAAATCCCGTGCTTGCTGTGGTTACCTTGGTCGTACGACAGAAGGTCCGGCTGCAATCTCAAGCACTTACAAGCCGGCTTCGAGGCGAGACCGGGGGTCCAGAAAGTCGCGCAGGGCGTCGCCAATGAAGTTGAGGCGCTTTGCGGGCGTGAGCGTAGCGGGAGCCCGCAGCCGAAATGCCGAGCGCAGCGAGGTATCTCTAGAGCCCTGCCTCGATCCGAGACCGGGGGTCCAGAAAGTCGCGCAGGGCGTCGCCAAGGAAGTTGAGGCGCTTTGCGGGCGTGAGCGTAGCGGGAACCCGCAGCCGAAATGCCGAGCGCAGCGAGGTATCTCTATAGCCCTGCCTCGATCCGGGACCTCGGGTCGAGATAATCCCGGAGCGCGTCGCCGATGAAATTGAACGCCAGTACCGCAAGCATCACCGCGAGCGCGGGAAAAATGACCAGGTGGGGCGCGTCGAATAAATGCGCCCGGCCGTCATTGAGCATGGTGCCCCAACTCGCGGTCGGCGGAGGCACTCCCAGGCCGAGGAAGCTCATGGTCGCCTCGGCCAGGATGGCGCCGGCCATGCCGATCGCCGCTTGCACGATAATGGGCTGAATAATGTTGGGCAGAATGTGGCGCACAACCACCCGCAGGTCACTCGCCCCCAGGGCCTTCGCCGCCTCCACGAATTCGCGTTCCCGCGCCACCAGCACCTGTCCCCGCACCAACCGCGCGTAACCCACCCAGCCGCCCAGGGAGAGCGCGAACACCAGATTAAAGATTCCCGGCCCGCGGAAGGCAACGAAGGCAATCGCCAGCAAAATTCCGGGAAAGGAGAGGAATGCATTCATCAGCACGATGTTGACGAAACGATCGATGCGCCCCCCGTAGTAGCCGGCAATGGAACCGATGATCAGACCCAGAGCCAGCGACGCGGCCACCACGCAACTGCCCACCAGCATGGAGATGCGCGAACCGTAAATCAACCGAGAGGTAATGTCGCGCCCGAGTTCGTCGGTGCCACACCAGTGCGCAGCAGATGGTCCGGCCAGCCGGTTGGGCAGATCAATATAGGCAGGATCCTGAGGCGCAATCCAGGGAGAGAAAATGGCGAACACCACAAAGATCACTACCAGCACTACACCAATCGCCGCCGGTGGGTTGTGGCGGGCTACGCGCTGAAACGAGATGGTGGCGGTGGTCAAGTTCGAAGCCTAAGAACGTGCCTGCTTCTTCGCCTTGGATCGCTTTAACGCGACAATCTCTCGGAGCGCCACACGAACCGCCTCGGTCCGGGATTTTACTCCGAGAACTTTCACGGCCTCGTCTGCCAGATGGGTATCTAACCGGATTGATGTCATGGTGACAGCCATACTCCCTGCCTTGATTCTTGTATACAGAATCTACCTTATCCCTTTGCGCAAATGAAGTGCCCGTTTGCTCCCCGCCCATGTGATGTACTTTCTATGGTACACTCGTATCGGAACGTTGGAAGATGGCTTTCGAAAAAACGCCTTGGAAGATACACCTCGTCTTCTTCCGCAACAACGCCGGGAGCGAACCGGTCCGCGACTGGTTGAAGGGATTGGACGAAGCAGAGCGCCGCGCCATCGGAACAGACCTGTTGCGGGCGCAATGGCGTTGGCCGGTGGGCATGCCGCTGTGCCGCCCGATGGGGAAAGGTTTGTGGGAGGTGAGAACCGATCTGCCCGGCAACCGCACGGCACGCGTGTTGATTTGCTTTTACCGGGGTCGCCTTGTGGCGCTGCATGGATTC
>JBGPJK010000169.1:0-9708 GCA_041485425.1 Terriglobia bacterium
CCGATCCCGTGGGCCCGGTGACCAGCACCATGCCGTACGGTTTCAGAATGGCCTTTTCGAACTTGACCAGCGACTCCGGCTCGAAACCCAGCTTGGTCATATCCAGGCGCAGGTTTTCCTTGTCCAGCAGCCGCAGCACGATTTTCTCGCCCCACAACGTGGGCAGCGTGCTGACCCGAAAGTCGAGCTGTTTCTTGCGCCCCCCGATGTTCATCTTTAGCATGATGCGGCCGTCTTGCGGCAGCCGCTTCTCGCTGATGTCCAGCTTCGACATGATCTTCACGCGCGAGGTGATGGCATCCTTCAGCTTCAGCGGCGGTGACATGATCGACTGCAGCACACCATCAATGCGGAAGCGCACCCGAAACTCTTTCTCGTAGGGTTCCATGTGGATGTCGCTCGCGCCCCGTTTCACTGCGTCGGTCAGCACCAGGTTCACCAGTTTCACGATCGGAGCTTCATCGGCCGCCTTTTCCAGGTCGGCCAGTTCCATTTCGGTCTCTTCCGACTGCAATTCGACGTCGGCATCTCCCAGGTCCGACATCGACTGCATCACTTGCTCAAGGTCTTCCTCGTTGCTGGTGCCGTAGGCCTTCTCGATTCCGGTGATGATCGAGCTCTCTGACGCCACCACCGGCTCGATGTTGAAGCCGGTCATGAACTTGATGTCGTCCATGGCGAACACGTTCGTCGGGTCCACCATGGCGATGGTCAGCGACGCGCCCACCCGGCTTAACGGTAGAATCTGGTAACGCTTCGCCGTCTCAAACGGAATCAGCTTTACGACCGAAGGATCAATTTCAAAATAAGAAAGATTGATGGCGGGGACGCCGTACTGCCGGGACAGGAAATTCGTAACGTCTTCATCGGTCAAGAAGCCCAGCTTTACCAAGGCTGAGCCCAGGCGACAATTCGTGTCCTTCTGGACCTTCATCGCCTGATCCAACTGCTCTGGGGTAATGACCTTCTCTTTCACGAGAAGATCACCCAGCCGTTGAGACATACCTCGATCTCCTATCTTTCCGGCAGAGAGATACCGTTAAGTTGCTATTTTCGGCGCGAAATCCGCTGCTTTGTTGGGGGGAGAAGTTGCAGCCTATCGCGTTGACACAAATTGTCAACGCAACTGCGTTACTGCACCAGTAACTTAAGTACTTGTACCGCACGCGGAAAACCCCGCAAATCCTTTAGGGCGCTGCAGAGCCCGTCAGACGCGCATTTTCCAGTGCCTCGGGTCAGGAGTTCGCGAAGGTACATGGCCAAAAGTAAGCCCGGCCGTAGCGCCGGCGTCCCGCCGGCCACCTCTGCCCTGAGTGAGCCACAGCCCGGCTCCAACCCTGCAGAGTCCTCGGGTCCTCAGCAGTATTCATTTGCCTTAAACTGAAACCTTGAAGCCCTCGCAAGAAGACCAACCCCGCGCCTACTATCGCACCCTGATTCGTGCCTGGGGGCCCCAGCACTGGTGGCCTGCCCGCACCCGCTTTGAGGTCATCGTCGGCTCCTACCTCGTCCAAAACACCGCCTGGACCAACGTAGAGCAGGCCTTGCGCCGCCTGCGCGCTTCCGGTCTGCTGAATCCCGAAGGCATCCGCCGTACTCCGCTGCCACGGCTCCAGGCCGTCCTCCGTCCGGCGGGATATTTCCGCCAGAAGGCCCGCAACCTCAAGACCTTTGTTGCATTCCTCGACCAGCAGTACGGCGGTTCGCTAAATCGAATGTTCAGTCAACCCATCGAAAAATTGCGCCCACAACTACTCGCACTCAACGGCGTCGGCCCCGAGACCGCTGACTCCATCCTGCTCTACGCCGGCCAGTATCCCGTTTTCGTGGTCGATGCCTACACCCGCCGCATCCTCGATCGCCACCAGATCCTGCCGGCCAACACGAAATATGAAGAGATCCGGGCGTTCTGCGAACGCTCGCTGGCCCCCGTGGCAGCCCAACTGAGAACTGGGAACTGGCAACCGAAAACTGATTCTCAACCTACGGCTCACTCACCCTCCCCCCTCAGCCGGGCCCAACGTTCCTCCCTCGCCCAGGTCTACAACGACATGCACGGCCTGCTCGTAGCCGTCGGCAAGAACTACTGCCTCAAGTCGAAGTCGCTCTGCGAAAACTGTCCCCTGCAAAAGTTCCTGCCTCAGGTATCTGGGACGGTACCGCCCTAGCTGCCCCACTTCCGGTGCGCGTCCGGCTTATAATGAACCCGCGCAGCGCCTGCTCCTCTTTGCATTCGGGCGGTTATTGACTTGTCTGCTCCCAACCCAACTCGCGTGCCGGAACCAGGCTCCAGCCGCCGGAAAGCCATCTTTCTGGTCGCGGGGGTGGTCCTGCTGCTGGTGGTAATTGTCTGGCAGACTTCCTTCGATCTGGGCAGCTTCATCCGCCCCGACACCAACCAGCAGCTGGTTGTCTTTGCCGCGCTCTCTGCCCTCATCTTCCTGCTTTTCGTCGCCTTGACCTTCGTCCTGGCGCGCAATCTGCTGAAGCTCTTCGCCGAGCGCAGGCTGGGAGTGCTGGGCTCGAAGTTCCGCACCCGCCTCGTCGTCGCCGGCCTGCTCCTCTCTTTTCTGCCCGTCATCGTCATGTTCTGGTTCGCCTACGGACTGATGAACCGCTCCATCGACAAGTGGTTTTCCCGGCCCGTCGAAGAAGTCCGCGAAGATACCGCCGCCATGGCTTCTTTGCTCTCCAACTATGCCGCGCAAAACGCCTCTTCCGAGGCTGCCTCCATCGCCGCCGCTCCCGAAACCCAACGCGCCTTTGCCGGACACAGCTTCTCCTCCGTCGTCACTGAGTTCCGCCGCCACGAGCGCACCTTGCAGGACGGATTCGCCCTCGCCATTGTCGATGGCAACGCCGAAGCCAGTTTCGGAGCCCCCGCTCCCTGGCCCCTGCTCAAGGCCAAGCTGCCGCAGCGGCCGCCAACCGCTGCCACCCCGACCCACTTTTTTTGGGAGCAAACGGAATACATCCTGGGAAGCGCGCCGGTAGGCGATCATGGAGTCATCCTGGTAGCCATGCCTCTACCCAAGGGCTTTTCTGAAACGGTGAAGCAGGTGGAGGCCAGCCAGCGGCGCTATTTCGAACTCGCCGGTGAGCGCAAGCTGATCCGCCGCACCTACATGAGCCTGCTGTTGTTACTCACCGTCCTGGTGCTTTTCGCCACCACCTGGCTGGCGCTGTTTCTCTCCAAGCTGGTCACCCGTCCCGTCGCCGCCTTGGCGGAAGCTACCCAGGAAATTTCCCGCGGCCGTCTTGACTACCGCGTCGAAGTCCGCGCCGCCGACGAAATCGGCGACCTGGTGCGCTCCTTCAACCGCATGGCCGAGGAACTGGAGGGCAGCCGTCGCCAGATCGAGGCTTCCAGTCGCGATCTGGGTGCTGCCAACATCGCGCTGGAACAGCGCCGCAGCCATATCGAAACCATCCTCGAGAGCATCCCCACGGGCGTGCTTTCCCTGGATGCCGACCGCCGCATCACCCACGTGAACCATTCCCTGCTGCGGCTGTTCCACCCCATTGGCGCAGATCCCGGCACCCCGAAAGGGTTAACCGGGGCGGCCCTGGGTGAGGTTTTCCCGCAGGATGTCCTCGAAGACCTCGAGCCTCTGCTGCGCCGCGCCGATCGCATGGGCACCACCACCACGCAGATGGAAATGGTCCTCGCCCGCGCCAAGCTCAACGTCGCCGTCACCGTCGCCACCCTGGAGCACGAAGGTCAGGGCTTGGGCTACGTCCTGGTCTTCGAGGATCTCTCCGACCTGCTCAAGGCTCAGAAGCAAGCTGCGTGGCGCGAGGTCGCCCGGCGGGTGGCCCACGAAATCAAGAATCCGCTTACCCCCATCGCTCTCTCCGCCGAGCGTATCCGTCGCCACCTGGATCGCGGCGCCAAGCCGGACGCGGCTTCTCTGAAAATCATCCACAGCTGCGCCGAAACCATCGCTGGTGCGGTGGAGACCGTGCGCACGCTGGTCGACGAGTTCGCCACTCTTGCCCGCTTCCCCACGGCGCAGCCCCAGCCGTCGAACATCAACTCCATCGTGGAAAATGCCTTGGCCATGTTCAACGGGCGATTAGAAAGCATCCGTGTGCGCACTTTCCTTGCCCCTGACCTGCCCAACGTAATGGCCGATCCCGAGGCCATCAAACGGGCTCTCGCCAACCTTGTTGACAATGCCGCCGAGGCGATGCAGGGCTCCCTGGTCCGTGAAATTCAAATCACTACCGCGCTGGTCGGAAGTCGCGACGCCGTTGAAATTACCGTCGCCGACACCGGCCACGGGGTCACGCAAGAGTTAAAGGAGCGTCTCTTCCTGCCATATTTCTCCACCAAGAAACGCGGCACTGGCCTGGGCCTGGCCATCGTCAACCGCATCATCGAGGATCATCACGGCTCCATCCGGGTCGAGGAAAACGAGCCGGTCGGCGCCCGGTTCGTGGTGGAGTTGCCGGTCGCAGCGGAAGCCGTCAGCACACCCGCAGCCAGCTAGCATGCACAAACTCCTCATCGTCGACGATGAATCCGGCATCCGCCAGTCGCTCAAGGGCGTGCTGGAAGATGAGGGCTACAAGGCTTCGGTTGCGGAAAGCGGCGAGGCTTGCCTCGAACTCCTGCAGAAACGCGCCTTCGACGTGGTCTTGCTGGACGTCTGGCTGCCCGGCATCGACGGCTTGGAAACCCTGCAAAAAATCCACGGCCTCGAAAACGCTCCCGAAGTCATCATGATTTCCGGACACGGCACCATCGAGACCGCGGTCCGGGCCACCAAGCTGGGCGCGTACGATTTCCTGGAGAAGCCGCTCTCCCTCGACAAAACCCTCATCCTGGTCAAGAACGCCATCGCCGCCAAGCATTTGCGCCAGGAGAACCGCGACCTGAAGAAACAGCTCACCCCCAAGAGCGTGATCGTCGGCGACAGTATTCCCATGAAGGCTCTGCGCCAGCAGATCCAGCTCATGGCGCCCACCAATGGCCGGGTCCTTATTTATGGGGAGTCGGGCACCGGAAAAGAGCTGGTGGCCCATGCCATCCACGCCCAGAGCCTGCGCCAGGACGAGACTTTTGTGGAAGTGAACTGTGCCGCGATTCCCGAAGACCTGATCGAGAGCGAACTGTTCGGCCATCGCCAGGGTTCGTTTCCCGGCGCTACCACCGACAAGGAAGGCAAGTTCCAGAAGGCCCACGGCGGCACGCTCTTCCTCGATGAGATCGGGGACATGAGCCTCAAGACCCAAGCCAAGGTCTTGCGCACCCTCGACGAGCAGCGCTTTACCCCCGTGGGCAGCGACGAACCAGTCACCGTGGATGCTCGCCTGATCGCCTCTACCAACAAGGATCTGGAAGAAGAAATCTCCCGGGGAAATTTTCGCGAAGACCTCTTTTATCGCGTCAACGTGATTCCCTTCTCCGTGCCTCCGCTGCGCGAGCGTAAGGAAGATGTGCCGCTGTTGGCGCGCCACTTCCTCAAGGAATTCTCCGCCACCTACGGCCGCCGCACCCGTGAAATTACCGACGATGCCATCGAAACCCTGATGCGCTACGCCTGGCCGGGCAACGTGCGCGAGGTGCGCAACGTCATCGAGCGCATCGTGATCATGAATCCCACCACCACCCGTTTCGACCGCAAGCACCTGCCCCCGCTGGTCCACCGCGACGGCACCCGCCGCAGCGCTGCCGGCGACTTCTCCACCTTGCACCAGGCCCGTGCCGCCTACGAACGCGACTACATCCTCAAGAAGCTCGACGAGAACCACGGCAACGTCAGCCGCACCGCCGAAGTCCTCGGCCTCGAACGCAGCCACCTCTATCGCAAGATGAAGACGTTAGGCATCGCCGCGAAGGAGTAACTTACAAATCCAGACTTCCTGGGGGCGCGGGCGCGCCCCCACGGAATTTGACCTCAGAGCCTAAACCCCCTAGTGTTGTGCACAGAACACTCCATGTCCTTTCACTCCGGATTCGTCTGCATTCTCGGCCGTCCCAACGCCGGCAAGTCCACTTTGCTGAACGCGCTGGTAGGCCAGAAGCTGGCCATCATCAGCCCCAAGCCCCAGACCACCCGCAACCGTATTCTCGGGATCATTCATGTGCCCAAGCAAAAAGGCCGGGCAGGCGGACAAGTCGTCCTCATTGACACCCCGGGCATCCACAGACCAGACAGTTCGCTGGGTCGCAAGATGATGGGCGAGGTACGGGAAGCGATGGACGGTTGCAACCTCATCCTGTTGATCGCCGACGTCGCCGGAAAATTCGCTCCCCGCGATCACTTCGTGCTCGACATCGTCAAGAAGTCGCACACCCCGGCGCTCCTGTTGCTGAACAAGATCGACCTTCTCCGCCACGAAAAAGACAAGCTGCTGCCGATCATCGACGAATATCGCCGTCTGCACGACTTCAAAGAGATCATCCCTTTGTCAGCACGCAAAGGCGAGGGCCTGGATCTGCTTCTCGAAAAAGTGATCAGGGCCCTGCCCGAGGGCCCACGCTATTTTCCCGAGGACCAGGTCACGGACCAGCCCACGCGCTTCATGGTGGCGGAGATTATCCGCGAACAGGTCCTGCTTGAGACCAGCGAAGAGGTTCCGTACGCTACCACCGTGGCCATCGAGCAGTTCGAGGAGGGCGCAAGGCTCACCCGCATCGCCGCCGCCATCTACTGCGAGCGCGAAGGACAAAAAGGCATCCTGGTGGGCAAACGCGGCGCCATGCTGAAAAAAATCGGCACCGCCGCCCGCCTGCAGATCGAAAAGATGCTGGGGACCCGCGTCTTTCTGGAACTTTTCGTGAAAGTGCAGCCGAATTGGCGGGAATCGCACCATTTTGTGGAGGAACTGGACTGGCGGCGCCAGTTGCAGAATATGACGGGCACGGAGAAGCACTACAAGTCGTCTCAGCACTAAGGTTGTCATGCTGAGCGAAGCGAAGCATCCCTACCATCGCCACGATTCACGGGGAGAATAGGGATTCCTCGCTCCGCTCGGAATGACACTCTCGGGGTTGATTCGATGGGTTATAAACATCGCATGCCGAAAGCGACCCATCCCGCCAGCATTGTGGCGCAGGCGCCCTGCCGTGCCGATCTAGCCGGCGGCACCATGGACCTGTGGCCGCTGTACCTGTTTCATCCCGGCGCGCTCACGCTGAATTTCGCGGTCAACATCCTAACTACCTGCCGCATCACACCCCTGAAAGGCCGGCGCATTCAATTCCGCTCGCTGGATACCAAGAGAGAAGAACAGTTCTCCAGCCTGGACGCGCTGCGCCTTGCCCGCCGCTTTCGCCATCCCCTGGCCGCCTACCTGGTTCGTTTCTTCGCTCCCAAGGAAGGCCTGCTGGTCGAGACCAATTCCGAATCGCCGGCCGGCGCCGGGATTTCCGGATCGTCGGCGCTGATGATCGCCACCACCGCCGCGCTCGCCCGCTTTACCGACCGCAACCTCACCCTCGAGCAGCTGCGCGTGATCGCACAGAACGTGGAGGCGCAGATCATCGCCGTCCCCACCGGCTGCCAGGATTATTACCCTGCCCTGTACGGTGGGGTCAGCGCCATCCACCTCGATGCCGATGGCATCCACCGCGAATCCGTGCCCGTGGCGCTCGACGAAATCGAGTCCCGCTTCGTGCTCGCCTATACCGGAGCGCCACGGCAGTCGGGCATCAACAACTGGGAGGTCTTCAAAGCGCACATCAACGGCGACCAGCACGTCTTCCGCAACTTCGAGCGCATTTCCGCCATCGCCCGCGCCATGCACCAGGCGCTGGTTCGCGCCGATTGGGACGAGGTCGCCCGCCTGCTGCGCGAAGAATGGAAGCTGCGCCGTACCAACGCTCCCGGCATTACGACTCCGCTGATTGACAAGCTGATTGCCGTGGCCGCCAGGAACGGCGGTCGGGCTGCCAAGGCCTGCGGCGCTGGCGGCGGGGGCTGCGTAATTTTCCTGGTGGAAAAGGGCGCAGCCAGCCGGGTCGCCACCGCCATTGGCGACAACGGCGGACGCGTCCTGCCCCTGCAGGTAGCGCGAGACGGGCTGCGCGTGTCCGGCCAGACATAGCCAGTGGAGCCGGAGTAGCGCGGGCGACATCGCAAAACCCCGCTTCTACCGGCTGCCAACGGCGCTATAATCAGCGTAGTTTCGGCCCGGGGTGTTCCATGAAGTCACGCTACGTTTCGGCTCTTGTTTTCCTCCTGCTTAGCCTCGTAGCCCTGGCCGGCGCCGGCGACCAGAAGTCATCCTCTGCTACCCAGTCCGCCATGTCCAAGCAAACCCGCATGGACCTGATCCGCGCCTTCAACGCCGAACTGGTCTACATCCGTTCCCCGTTCCCCATGGGCAAAAAGGGCCTCACTCTCAAGGACGGCAAGCTCTCGCCCGACCCTCAGGAACTGCAGCAGTTGATCGCCATGTGGGGGCCGGCCGTGAAACCGGGCGATCAGGCGCGCATCAGCGAAATCGTGATCAAGGACGACCGCATCCATTTCGAGATCAACGGAGGCCCGATCCGCAAGCAGAAATGGTACCAGCGCATCCAGATTTCGGGGTCGGGTGGCGGGGTAGCTCCGCTGGCTCCCAGCGATTCCAACGCCAATCCGCGGGGCTCCTATGTGGATCTGGTGTTTGACCACCACGTCCCGGAATTGACCCCCCAGCAACTGAAAGACCTGCTGCGCCCGGTGTTCGACTTCGACGCGAAGTCGGCGGTGGAGGCTTATTTAGATACGGTCCCGCCTAAGGTAAAAGACGCCATCAAGAACCACCAGGTGCTGGTGGGCATGAACCGCGAGATGGTGATCTACGCCAAGGGACGCGCGCCGAAAAAAACCCGTGAAAAAGACGGTGAGATCGAATATGAAGAATGGATCTACGGCGAGCCCCCGCAGGACGTGGATTTCGTCCGCTTTGTCGGCGACCAGGTGGTGCGCGTCGAAACCATGAAGGTGGGTGGCGAGAAAGTTGTTCGCACCGAAAAGGAAGTGAATATCGAACCCCAACCCACGGTGGCCAAGGGGCAAGAACCCGCGACCCGTCCGGCCAACGCCCCGAGCCTGCGGCGTCCTGGCGAACAAGTGGACACTGTGTCGCCCACGACCGCGCCTTCCACCAACCCGCTGCCGCCGGTGGCCCCTCCCTCCACGCCCACTCCGGATCCGGACCCCGGCTCCATCCCGCACTGAGCACTGCCCTCTCACTTGGCCGCCACGTACCCTCGCCTTTACACTGGGAGGGTGAAGATCGCGCTGGGACAGATCAATCCCACGGTGGGGGACTTCGCCGGCAACGCGGCGAAGATCGCAGACTTTGCGCAGCGCGCGCAGGCGGCTGGCGCGGGCCTCATCCTTTTTCCTGAACTCTCGGTGTGCGGGTATCCTCCTCGCGACCTGGTTGAGCGCCCCTCCTTTGTTGTTCACAACCGTGAAAGCGCCGAGCGCATTGCGGCCGACACGCGCGGCATTGCCGTGATCTGCGGGCTGGCGACGCCGGCCCAGGCCGAAACCGGCAAATCGGTGATGAATTCCGCGGCCTTGCTGAAGGACGGCAAGGTCGCCTTCCTGCAATCCAAGATGCTGCTGCCCACCTACGACGTGTTCGATGAAATGCGGAATTTCGCGGCGGCCAGGAGCCAGGCGCTGTTTCCGTTTTGCGGAAAACAGATGGCGCTCACCATCTGCGAAGATGCCTGGAACGACAAGCACTTCTGGAACAGAC
>JBGPJK010000170.1:0-9632 GCA_041485425.1 Terriglobia bacterium
ACCAGCAGGTGCGCGTCACGGGAACATTTGCCACCAGCCTGGCGGGCGAGCTGTGCATGCCGGCGTCGTTGTAAGTCGAGGGGTAGAGACGTAGCTTGCTGCGTCTCCGTCAAGTGACAAGGTCCAGGTCGCCAAGGGGGTCACGATGGAAGTCGAGATGAAAATTCGGGGGCTCATGATGGATCCGGTAACGAACATGCCCATCGTGATCTTGAAAGATGTTGCTGGGGAGGCCGTGCTGCCCATCTGGGTGGGGATTTACGAGGCCAATGCCATTGCGCTGGAGATCGAGAAGGTGACTACCCCGCGTCCCATGACCCACGACCTGATCAAGAACGTGCTAGTCGGGTTGGAGGCGAATGTGCACAAGGTGGTCGTGACCGAACTGCGCGAAGACACGTTTTACGCGGTAATCTGGGTAGAGCGCGAGGGACACATCGTCAGTATTGATTCCCGGCCCTCGGACGCGCTCGCCCTGGCACTGCGCGTCGATTGCCCCATTTACGTCGAGGACGAGGTGCTCAAGAATTCCAAGTTGGCCACCAACATCTCCGACCGCGTCACCAGCGACGAGCTGCGCAAGTGGCTGGAGGGGCTGAATGACGAGGACCTGGGCCGGTACAAGATGTAGCGGATTGAGTAATTTGGCAATCGGGTAATTTTGTAATTCAAGGCCCACCGCAGGGAACCGTCGAGGTTCTCAAAATTACCCAATTACAAGATTACTCAATTACCAAATTCCTGTGGATCCCGCCTCCCAGCTCCAGCGCCTCTATCTGGCCGGTTTTGAATTCCAAACCTTTGATCGCTTTGGCAAGTGCGTCGGCGTGATGCGCGACAATTGTGTCGCGCTGCTGGTGCCGACCCCCGACGGGCTGCAGATGTTGGGGACTCCCGGCTGGCGCATGGGCGAAGTGATGGGAGTGCTGGTGGAAAGGGAAGGCCGCCAGGTCTTCCAGGCCAAGCAGGATATCGTGGAAGCGACGCCCGAGCGGCTGGAGAAGTTGCGGCGGTTCCGGGAGGATGTTGGCTCGCTGCTCAAGCTCTAGAGCATCATATTCCTATTATGATGCACTACTTACTAATTGACATCAGTATAAGAATAGTGCATCATCACGGCATGCGCACCACACTCAGCCTGGAAGACGACGTGTTACAGGCGGTAAAGACCTACGCCGAAAGCCGTTCCGTGGGTCTGGGCAAAGCTGTGTCCGATCTGCTGCGCAGGGGGTTGACCGTCCGGACTCCCACGCGCATCGTCAACGGTCTGGTGGTGTTCGACTTGCCGCCTGGCTCACCCGCAGTGACCACAGAGCAGGTGAAGAAGCTCGAATTGGAACTGGATGAGAGCGATCTGAAGTGAACACCTTTCTGTTGGACGTGAACGTGCTGATCGCGCTGGCTTGGCCGGATCACAGTGCGCATCGCGTCGTGCAACGATGGTTTGCCCGAACCGGTTCTCCCAGCTGGGCCACCTGTCCATTCACCGAAGCGGCCTTTGTGAGGATCCTGTCGAACCCGTCCTTTTCCGAGCGTGCGGTGACTCCGGGGGAGGCGCTTGACGCACTTCGCATCAGCATCCGTCGTACTGGCCATCATTTTTGGACGGATGACATTTCCTTCGAAGAGGCAGTCCGAACCTTTCAGGCCCGGATCACGGGGCATCAGCAAGTCACCGACGCCTACCTGCTAGGTCTAGTCCTCCAGAGGAAAGGGAGGCTAGCCACCCTGGATCGGGCAATGCTGGCATTGTTGTCCGACCATCCTCAGCGGGATATCGTGGAAGTGATCTCAACCTAGTCCACATTCGTCAGGAGGGGAATGGCCTGCAGTTCGGACGATTTATCGGACTTTACATAATACTTCTTATCGGACACTGCGTTACCACCCAAGGCTGACGCCGCCTCCTCGAGTCCGCTAGCTCTTAGCCGATCCCATACTTCTCTTTCAGGACTTTTCGATGATGGAGTTCGTGTCCAGCCAGGATGAACGCCAGGGCCCGGACACTGATCTCCGCTTTGTTGGCTATTCCCCGGCGGCCCCAGGCATCTTCCTCAAGGTTTTGGAACAGGCTCAAGCTGGCGCGACGCACGTGTCCGAACTCTTGCACCAGGTCCGCCATGGGACAATTCGCGAACGGGCCGTAGCGGACGTAGTCGTCCTGCTCGAAGCCCTCGATTGGCGTCTGGTCGTTGCGCGCGATCCGCAACGCCCGGTAAGCAAAAATGCGCTCGGTGTCGGTGAGATGGCCCAGAACATCTTTGGCACTCCATTTCCCGGGCGCGTACCGGTACCCGGCCTTCTCCTCGCTGACGGCGCTCAATATGGCTGTGGTTTGGTCTAACTGGGTCTGTAGCGCACTGACAATGTCTGCCCCTGGAACCAGTGAGATATAGCGGTCATAGTAGGGATCGTATTCGTTCGATTCCGGCCTTACCGGAACCAACCCGGCGGTTTTCATGGGCGGAAAATTCCTCCCTACGACAGATGCCGCGGGCCCTCCCGTGGCCGCTTTTCTTGGCGTCTACCCTCGGCGGCCGCTGGAAAGTTGTGGGGTAGCATCGCCCGCCAGCACGATCTTGGGATGGAACAGCGTGCCGGCGACCCGGGTGGCGATGGCGATCAGTTCCCTTTGCCCGTGGAAAACCTTGACTTGCCGGGCGCGGGACAACTCCGGCAGATTCACGGCCCGCCCGCTGCGAATGCGAGCCGCGGTCTCTTCATTTGCGGTCACCGACGGAAAACTTGGCAGAAGTTTTCTGGGATGGATGAAAATCTCCTCCCAGCGGGCGTCGTTGGCGGCTGCTTCCACTTCCTCCAGCGTATGAGCGTCGGCCAGTTCGAACTCGCCGAGGGTGGTCCGGCGCAACGATTCCAGGTGGGCGCCGCAACCCACCTTCCGCCCCATGTCGTGGGCGACCGACCGCATATAGGTTCCCGAGGCAACACGGGCCCGAAAACTCGCCCGATCCCCCTCTACGGTCAGAATCTCGAACTCCTTGATCTCAACCCTGACCGCCTTCAAGGGGACGTCTTGGTGTTTACGGGCCAGCTTGTAGGCGGGTACGCCGTGGATTTTCTTGGCTGAGAATGGCGGCGGCATCTGTTCGATCACTCCCCGGAACCCACCCGCCAACTCGCGCACTTGTTCAAGTGATACTTGAACTGCTTGCGCCGGGCTGGTGGCCTCGCCCTCAGCATCGTAGGTGTCGGTGGCGAAGCCGAAGCGGATCACGCCCTCGTAGGTCTTCTCGGACGCGCTATAGAACTGTGCCAGGCGGGTCAGGTTCCCCAGCACCAGCGGCAGCACCCCGGTCGCCAGGGGATCGAGCGTGCCCAGGTGTCCGACGGCCCGCTGTTGCAGGATGCGGCGCACACGGTTGACCACGTCATGCGAGGTCAGGCCGGCGGGCTTATCGATGATGAGGACGGCATTCATAGGGATTGGGTAATTTTGTAATCGGGTAATTTGGTCATTTGAAACCCCCTAGCGCTCGGCATGGGCCGGTCGTTCTCTGCTATTGTGAGCAGATAAACCAGCTTGGGATCGGGTAAGCCGTAATCCAGTGCGACTCTTAAGTTACCAAATTACCCGATTACCCAATTACCGAGTCTCGTATGATTCCCATCCGCGACGACACACCCAGGTTCAGCACTCCCTATATCACCTATTTCATTATCGCGCTGAACACGGTCATATTCCTGTTTGAGCTGTGGGTGGGGGCGCAGAGCCAGGGGGCGCTGAATGGCCTGATGTACCAATTCGGAGTCGTTCCTCGGCATGTCACCGCGGCACTGGGCGGCTCGGCCCAGTTCAGCTTCGTAGCCGCGTTTGTTCCCATCCTGACGTCGATGTTCCTGCATGCCTCCTGGCTGCACATCATTGGGAACATGTGGGTGCTCTGGATTTTCGGCGACAACATCGAAGACTACCTGGGCCACTTCCCTTACCTGCTCTTTTACCTGATCAGCGGCTTGGCGGCTTCGATCGCGCACATTCTGCTTAATGTGGGATCGAATATTCCCAGCGTGGGCGCCAGCGGGGCCATTGCCGGCGTGATGGGTGCGTACTTCGTGCTCTATCCGAAGGCGCGCGTGCTGACCATCGTTCCCCTGATTGTCTTTTTCACCTTCTGGTGGCTGCCCGCATGGATCGTACTGGGATACTGGTTCCTGGTGCAGTTCCTGAGCGGAGCGGCAACCTCCATTGCGTACTCCAGCCAGACCAGCGGCGGCGTTGCCTTCTGGGCCCACGTGGGAGGCTTTGTCGCTGGAATTCTGCTGATCAAGCTGATGCCCGAGCGGCAAAACCGGTATCGCTATGGGACGTGGTAGGAGTGGCGTCAGCCCAAGTCCAGGTAGTGCGCGCGAGATCCTTCGGGACCTTAAAGGTCCCTCAGGATGACGCCCAGGCGTTAAGGTCTGTTCCGTCTCCCTGGCGCGCTGCCGCCGCCCACGAACTGCACGATCTCCAGTTGGTCGCCATCGGCCAGGCTGGTTTCGGGCCACTGCCCGCGCGGGACGATGTTGCGGTTCAGTTCCACGGCCACGCGGTCCTGCTTCATGCCCAGTTGCTCGACTAGTCCCACCAGCGTGAGTGGGGTGACGAAACTGCGCTCTTCCCCGTTGATGACAAGTTTCATCTGGGATTGATTCTCGCAGCGATCGGAGCACCGATGCAAGGTCGCAAAATCCGCGTTCGTGGTGGCCGGCGGGACGCCGGCGCTACGGCTGCGCTTCCACCTTGCGCAGGCGGAATTTGCGGGTGGCGGTGCGACCGGAGTAGCTGGCCTGCACCAGCACGGAGGAATCCGGCAGCGAGGATTCGTCCATCTCCAGCTTCATTTCCGCGTTGCCGCCGGAGTCGGTCACCACCTGGGTATAGAAGGGCGCCTTATCGGGGCGGGCGAAACGGAAGGTGAGTCGGGCCCCTGGTGCTCCCGCGCCGCCATCGGTCACGCGCAGGCGCATGATAAGGCTGCGGTCCGCATGCACGGATTCGGCATTGAGCCATTGCACGTCGAGTTCTTTGATTGCGGCCAGGGCTTCTGGCGTGTCGCGCTTGTCGAGGACGGAATCCACCCGGCCATCGCGGATGGAGTCCAGCACCAAGCGGTGCTGGTCGCGCAGCACCTGCTCTTTCTGCTGGTCGGTAAAGTTGCCTTGCGCGATTTTGTCGGCGTAGGAGGTGGCGCGCTTACCAATGCAGCGACCCCGGACAAACACCTGGGTCTGCAGGAGCAACTCGTTTTCCCGCGCCTCGCTTTGCACGTGGTAGACGGTGTCGTCGTGTTTCACGTCGGTATTGAAGCCGAAAATCATGGGTGTCCGTTCACCAAATGGCGCAAATGTTGCACGTACGTTAAAGCGCGGCCGGGTCGCTTGACACTACCAAGGGCGAACTCTAATCTAGAACGTTTAAGCCGTGCTTGGCGCGAATTATATATAGCTCCCCTATGCCGGACAATTACTTCGCCCGCTACCTGCCGTTACTGATTCACTTCGTCCTGGCAACCCTGTTGGCGGGGGCCATCGTGATGCTCTCGTGGCTGATCGGACACCGCAAGCCTACCCGCGCCAAACTTTCACCCTACGAATGTGGAATGGTGCCCATCGGCGATGCCCGGCAACGTTTCTCGGTGAAGTTCTACCTGGTCGCCATGCTGTTCATCATATTCGATGTGGAGGCAGTGTTCCTCTACCCCTGGGCCGTAGTCCTGCGGCGGCTCAAGATGTTCGGGTTCTGGGAGATGCTGGTGTACATGGGCATCGTTCTGGTGGGCTTCTTCTATGTCTGGAAAAAAGGGGCACTCGATTGGGGCAAGACCACGTCACCAACCAGAGGTGAGGTCTAGTGGCCCTGGCGCCTGCCATTACCGACCTGGAACAGCTCAGGGGACACCCCGCGCTGGCCCGGCTGCTGGCGCAGAACTCGATCGTGGTGGAGGGGGCGAAGTTCGACCGCGACGAGATGACGATCTATGTGGATCGGTCTTCGATTCGAGAGGCTTGTGTGCTGCTCCGCGATGACCCGGGTTGTCCCTTCAACTTCCTTTCCGACGTGACCTGCGTGGATTGGTACCCGCAGGAACCACGATTTGAAGTCGTTTACCATCTGCTTTCCATCCCCAAGAAGGAGCGGGTCCGGTTGAAGGTCCGGCTCAACAGCAGCAGTCCGACGGTGGAATCGGTCACCCCGCTCTGGCCTGCGGCGAATTTCTTCGAACGCGAGGTGTACGACCTGTTTGGCGTGCGCTTCAACGGGCATCCCTACCTGCGGCGCCTGCTGATGCCGGAAGACTGGGAAGGCCACCCCCTGCGCAAGGACTATCCGGTGGAGGGCTACCGCTAGTCATGGCCCACATGAACCCCATCGCCTCCCTGGAGCCCGGCCAGGACCGCACCATGATCCTGAACATGGGGCCGCAGCACCCGTCCACTCACGGCGTGCTGAGGGTAATCTTGGAAATCGACGGGGAGACGGTGGTGCGGATCATGCCGGACATCGGATTTCTGCACACCGGGATCGAGAAAACCTGCGAGGCCAAGTTCTACCAGCAGGTGGTACCGCTGACCGACCGCATCGACTACCTCTGCCCCCTGACCAACAACCTGTGCTACGTGCTGGCGGTGGAGAAGTTGCTGGGGCTGGAGATTCCGCCCAAGGCGCAATGGATGCGGGTGCTGATGAACGAACTGACGCGCATCAACTCGCACCTGGTATGGCTGGGAACGCACGCCATGGACATTGGCGCGCTAACCGTCTTCCTATATTGCTTCCGCGAACGCGAAGACATTCTGCGCATGTTCGAGATGGTCAGCGGCCAGCGCATGATGACGTCTTACTTCCGAATAGGCGGGCTGGCGCTGGAGCCGCCGCTCGGCTTCTTTGATTACGTGCGCCAATTTGCCAACCGGTTTCCGGAGAAGGTGGACGAATACGAGAACCTGCTGACCGGGAATCCGATCTGGAGAATGCGAACCAAGGGCGTGGCGCGAATCACCGCGGAGGACGCGATTGCCCTGGGCGCGAGCGGACCGACGTTGCGCGGTAGCGGGGTGGATATCGACCTCCGCCGCGATATGCCCTACTCGGGCTACGAGAAATTCAAGTTCAAGGTGCCGGTTTCCCAAGACGGCGACGTGTTCGCCCGGTATATCTGCCGGGTGCAGGAACTGCGCGAATCCATCGGAATTGTGCAGCAGGCGCTGGACGGCATGCCGGAAGGTCCGATCAAGGCCGACGCCCCTAAGGTGGTGCTCCCCGACCGGGAGAAGATGAAGACCCAGATGGAGGCCCTGATCTACCACTTCAAGATCATCACCGAAGGCTTCTCTGTACCGGCGGGCGAGGTGTACCAGGCAGTGGAATCGCCACGCGGCGAGATGGGTTACTACGTGGTCAGCGATGGAACGGCCAAGCCGTACCGCGTGCACATGCGGTCGGCGTGCCTGGCCAACCTGCAGCTTCTGTCGAAGATGTGCGAGGGGCGGTTGATCGCGGATGTGGTGGCGGCGATTGGGAGCATTGACATTGTGCTGGGAGAAATTGACCGGTAGGAATTGGGTAATTGTGTAATTGTGTAATCGGGTAATTGAAGGACCGGAATGAGTACGCAGCCGGAACAACTGCGAGATCGAACCAAAGCTTTTGCGTTGCGGGTGATTAAACTGTTTCGGTCGTTGCCTTACAAGCCGGACGCTCAGGTACTTGGCAAGCAGTTGCTTCGATGCGGGACGTCAGTGGCAGCGAACTGTCGAGCGGTTTGCCGCACCCGCTCGAAGGCGGGGTTCATTGCCCGGATTGGAGTTGTTGTCGAGGAAGCGGACGAAGCAGTTCTATGGTTGGAGTTGTTAACGGAGTCGGGAATTGTTTCGCATGAAAAGACAAAGGACCTGTTGGCTGAGGCCTGGGAGCTGACGGCGATTTTCACGGCGTCGCAGCGAACGGCGCGCGGAGCAGCCTAGGTCTTCAATTGCACAATTGCACAATTACCCGATTACTCAATTACTCAATGGCACGATGAAATTCTCAGAAGAATTCGAATCGCGTTTCGCGGAGATGCTCACGCATTATCCGACGAAGCGGTCCGTGCTGGTCCCGACTCTGCTGTTCGCGCAGGACGAAGTCGGCTTTTTGTCCGACGAGGTTATCCACGAACTAGCCGGGCGGCTCGACCTGACCGACCTCGAGGTGCGCAACGTGATCAGCTACTACTCCATGCTGACCACCAAACCTCGGGGCAAATTCAACGTGCAGGTCTGCACCAACATCGCTTGCATGCTGCGCGGCTCCGACGAACTCTTCGAGTATTGCAAGAAGAAACTAGGCATCGGGCATAAAGGAACAACCGCCGATGGGCTGTTCTCGCTCGAAGAAGTAGAGTGTATCGGCGCGTGCAGTTGGGCGCCCGCCGCGCAGGTAAATTACGACTTCCACGAGAACCTGACGCCGGAGAAGATGGACAAGGTGTTGGACGAGTACAAGAAAATTGAGTAATTGGGGAATTTGGTAATTGGGTAATTGAAAACCCGGCTCGGTGGCACGATGCAAACCGGTTTTCAATTACACAATTACCCGATTACAAAATTACAAAATGGCATTTCTCGTTTCCCATCCCGACGAAGTAAGGGTCGTCTCCAAGCGCTTTGGCAAAGGTGCGACCAGCTTGGACCGCTACCTGGAACTGGACGGCTACAAGGCCGTGCAGAAGGCGCTTGGGATGCAGCCGGATGCCATCATCAATGAGGTCAAGAATTCCGGGCTGCGCGGCCGTGGCGGCGCAGGATTCAGTACCGGGATGAAGTGGTCGTTCGTGCCCAAGCAATCGCCTAAGCCCAAGTATGTGCTGTGCAACGGTGATGAGAGCGAGCCGGCCACTTGCAAAGACCGCCTGATCCTAGAGCACGATCCGCACTCGGTGATCGAGGGCGTGGTGATCGCCGGGATCTCGGTAGGGGCGCATACCGGGTACATCTACATCCGCGGCGAGTACCGTTACCTGTCCGAGATCATGCAGAAGGCAATCAAGGACGCCTATGCGCGCGGGTTCCTGGGCAAGAACATTTTCGGCAGCGGCTACGACTTCGAGGTTTACTGGCACGGCGGCGCAGGGGCCTACGAAGTGGGCGAAGAGTCGGCGCTGATGGAGTCGCTGGAAGGCAAGCGCGGCATCCCGCGAATCCGGCCTCCCTTTCCTGCAGTGGTTGGTCTCTGGGGCGGCCCTACCGTCATCAATAATGTTGAGACGCTGGCCAGTGTGCCGCACATCATCCTGGGCGGTGCGGACTGGTTCGCCAAGCTGGGCCCGCCGAAAAATGGCGGCACCCGGCTGTTCTGCCTGAGCGGGCACCTCAATCGTCCCGGCGTGTATGAACTGCCCCTGGGATACAACCTCAGGAAAATGATTTACGAGGTGGGCGGAGGAATTCCCAACGGCCGCGCGTTGAAGGCGGTGGTGCCGGGCGGGTCGAGCACGCCGCTGTTGATGGCCGATGAAGTCGACGTCGGGATGGACTTCGACAGTTTGGCGAAGGCGGGATCCATGCTCGGTTCCGGCGGGGTTGTCATCCTTGATGAAACCACCTGCATGGTGAAGTTTGCCCTCCGCATCATGAAGTTCTACCAGCAC
>JBGPJK010000171.1:0-9607 GCA_041485425.1 Terriglobia bacterium
AACCCTTCTGGAATACCGCTATCTCCGCGGCTTTCATTGACTTGCCCATTTCACGGACGTAGGATTCTGCTCCAGTGATCGGGCGAACCATCTCGCACTACCGCATTATCGAGAAGCTGGGTGGCGGCGGGATGGGTGTGGTGTACAAAGCCGAGGATACCCGCCTGCACCGTTTCGTGGCTCTCAAGTTCCTCCCCGATGACCTCGCTCACGATCCCCAGGCTCTACCCCGCTTCCACCCCCGGCATTATCTTTGGCGCAGCAAATTGGATGGCAGCGAGAAGTTGCAGCTGGCGGATTTCTATTCCTGGATGCCGACCTGGTCTCCCGATAGCAAGAAGATTGCGTTCAGTAACGGGGAGGAACTTTACCTGGTCTCGGTCGACGGGGGCAGTGCGGAAAAGCTGACCTCGGAAGGTCACACTGAAGTTGCCCCAAGCTGGTGGCCGGATGGGAAAATGATCGCCTTCAATGACTATCCAGTGCCTGGGCAGATCAACGGAATCAGAGTTCTGGATCTGGCCACTGGCAAGATATCCATCATGCCGGGTTCGGAGGGCTTCTATGTGCCGTCGTGGTCGCCGGATGGAAAGTGCATGGTTGCAATCGCGCAGAATCCATCCCGCATGGTGGTGTACTCGGCGCAGTCCCGCACGTGGAAGGATCTGAAGAAATTCGAAGCCGCCTGGGGATACTGGGCCTGGGCGGACGACAGCAAGTCCATTTACATGGCCATGAAGGAAGCGGAGCCCGGAGGACAACCTGGAATCTATCGTCTGACAATTGCTGACGGAAAATGGAATCAGGTGGCGACCCTCAATGGCCTAACCGTCAGCCCCGACGGATTCGAGGGTTTTCCCAGCGTCACCTCGGATGGCCAGCTCACCATGATGAGCGACACGAGCGTGGTGCAGATCTATTCGGCAAAGTGGACCAAGGGTTCTGATTTACACTAAACGAATACGGGATAGGCATGGAAAGCACAACGGCCCACTCCGACTCAATCCACCGGGGGAAAAACAGGCCGGTCGGAGAGGAAAGTGTGTTGTTGACGAAATCAGGCGATTACACTCAGAACCCAGTTGTTGGTTTAGATGGCAGTATTACGCCAGCGACGCTAAAGGCATCGGTTCGCAGGTTCCCTTTTACAGGGCACGTTACTGCGAACGTTCTCCTTTGCGGGCAGCAGCTACTTATCGTAAGTACGAGTGATTTTGAATACCGTTCCGCAGCCACCGACGCCACAACTCAGGTCGCCACCGTTCGTCGTCGCGCCATATAGATTCCCGGCCGCATCCAATGTAAGGGAACCATACGGAATTCCGCCATCAGCACCGCAAGTGAAGTTGTGCAGAACTTTCTCACGGCCGTGGCGATCTACCTTGAAAACGGTTCCGCAAGCAGCATAGAGTCCTCCTACCCAGGTGGTTCCGTACAAGTTGCCGGCTGAGTCCATGACCAATCCACCGACGGGACCGTCGCCATCCGTTGTCCCAGTGAAGGCGTAGAGCACCGCATAGCTTTCCGAGGCATCAAGTTTGAACACGACGCCAGCATTACCGTTCGGGCCGAAAGAACTCGCGGTGCCATAGAGGTTGCCTGCTTGATCGCGGATCAATCCGGCAGTTGGCAATCCACCGTCGTTTCCGCACGCAAACGAATACAGCACGGTCTGGTGACCACCAGGATCGATTTCGTACACGGTTCCGCAGCCAAGTGGAGCAGTACCGCCCCGCAGAGTGGTGCCGTACAGATTGCCAGCCTTGTCCCGAATCACGCCTCCTTGAGGGAAGACTCCTCCCGGGCCAGTGAAGGTATAAAGAACGGTTTCGTTTCCCGAGCTATCCAGCTTGAAGACTGTGCCACAGCCTATGCCGTTATTACAGGTTAAATCACCTCCAAAATCGGTTGTGCCGTAGAGATTACCATCCGAGTCCCCGACCAAGCCCGCAGTGGGGGTTGCCCCATCCGGACCGCTGAAGGAATGTAGGATTCGTCCTTTGCCGGTCAGGTCCAATCTGAACACGATTCCAAGATTAGCGGAACCTCCGGTTTGCGCGGTGCCGTAGAGGTGGCCATCGCCACCACGCAGCAAAGCTGCCTGATTAGATGGATGGCCTCCGTCGGGAGTTCCCGTGAACGTATGTAACACTCTTATTTGACCACCAGTATCCAACTCGAATACAGTTCCGCAGCCGAATGGCATGTCACATTTCAGGTCTGCTCCCTTTTCGGTAGCGCCGTAGAGGCTACCCGACGAATCGACGATCACATTCGAGGGATAGGCTCCCTCCACTCCGCCGGTGAATGCGTACAGAGCTGTGAAGGTTTGTGCCCGCACCAGCGGCATGGACGCAGCCAGAGAGAGAAGAACCGCCACGGACACAATAGTCTTCCGCGTATCCCGCCTCCACAACCGAGCGACGGGCATCTTAGCACCGAAATGATTGTTGTTGTAATCAGGCGATTACACTCAGAACCCGGTGAATGATGGCCAGGTCTTGGTGTGCTGCACCTTGGATGTGCAACCCAACGTGCCGCCGTAACTCTACGCCGCACAGAGCGTTACCCGTTGCTGTCCGCCAACTGTCCGCGTGTCCGGGAGGTTCCAGTCGGATTCTATGAATTGGCTGCAGAAACGCATTTGGGAAATAGCTCACCAGAGGCCTGGTTCAGACTGGTCACGGCGGCCTGCATTCAGGTCTCTACGTAAGGGCCTCCGGTTTCTGTGCCCGAACGAATTTCGACCGAGGTGGAAAAATGGAGGGAACTATGGTGTCGCGCATGGCTGGTCTACTAACTCTCGCTTGCATGCTCCTCTTGTTCGCTGCCTGCCGGTCAATGAGTGTAATCGCGATTTTGCGACAGTAATCGCCCTGTGCCAGGCGAGCGGCAGGAAGGTTGAAGACCTCGCAAATCCTGACCAGCGCGATAACCGTGATGGGGCCGTCCTGCTTCGATCTATTGCCAGTGCCTAGCGGAAAAGCCGAAGGAGATCATGTCTTCTTGGCCGCCTGCCACTGCCTCAACTGGCTTTGACGACTAGCATTCCCGAAGCAGAACTCCCACGGTCCCGAGATTCAGCGATGGGCGGTGTCAGTTCGGATGGCCCTCGCGAGCCCGCGCAACGCCCGATCTATCGACGCCGAGTGCGCTTTCCGTGGGCGGACAGCTTCTGAACTGCACTGAAAAACTCCGCAAGATCCGACATACGTACTCCTCGATGCAGCCGCGGGTCATCCTCCGTCACCACAACACCCGTAGAAATACCAATCGGAGGGATCACAAACAGGTCCTTAAAAGCATCATTTTCCACATTCAGACGTGCGACAAGGGCCACGTGGTGGCATTCATCGGGGACGGGCTTCAAGAGCCATCGAATGGCGCCCTTGTAACCTCGGAGACATCGAGATGCCAGCACCGTGACGAGCCGTCCGTTTCGTAGGCGAAGCCGAGTGCGACGCGTTGGTCCACGGTTCTCGATCGACACCCGATCGCCGGAAACTGCAACAATTTCGCTCATCAGATTATTACGCAGCACCTGTATATGGCGTCGCTTTTCAATCCAGGCTCCATTCCAATAACCGTCATAACCAACTAGTTGATAAGCACGACTAAGCGCCCCAAAGTGCGCCCTATACGTAGTAGCAGACGGCGTATTGGGGGTGTGTTCGATAAGGCCGATTGTGATCCTGCCTTCCTTGGCAAGAATGGCCCTGAGAGCATCAAGAAATTCATTGTCCGACTTATTTCGTGTGTACCCCTCAAGGACCCGCTGCGCCTCAGCATGGGTTGCGGGCTCGACCAACGCCTCAAAGGCTCCCGGCCTAATGGTCCACTCTGACCTCGGCACTTGCACGGTCGGCGTATATAGCCTGCAACTGGAGCGACCGTAGACATTAGAGCCAGCGTACTTGGGGTGCGTCAGAATGGCGCGGACGGCACGGCTGTTCCATTCTGAAGATTCGATGTACTTGATGCGTCGACGGTTCAGCTCTCGCGCGATAGCACAAAACGTCATCTTTTTCTGGATAAACATCTGGTATATTTCCCTCACGCAATGCACCTCCTCGGCGGGACCGGGGACCTGAATAACGCGATCGCTCGTGATGCTCTTACGCTCACCGTCGACTAGGAGTTGCTTTGGCCTTCCATCCGCGGACACCAATAGCCGTCGCAAACCATACCCTGGCTGCCCTCCTTGCCTAAAGCCAAGTTTTGCCAAGTTTTTCTGCCCCGCGAAAATCTTGACACCAAGTTCTCGACTGTATTCGCCTGCCATCGCTCTCTTGAGTGCCTTCATGATCAGGCTCGGCAGCGCACCGTCGTTCGAGAAACTCTCGACGCAAAAATGAACCGGGACACCCGCAGACTTGCACAGAAACTCGTAGTATGCAGACTCGTCGGTGTCCTGAAAGCGTCCCCAGCGGCTCACGTCGTACACGAGTATTGCCTTGTAGGACGCTACGCCTTGTACAACGTCCTGAATCAATCCTTGAAGACCCTGTCGTTTCCGAAAAAGTACCCCTGTCCTTGCGGAGTCCGTGTACGTTTGAACAACACAGAACCCATGGCTGTCAGCGTATCCCTCGATTGCTTGGGATTGATTCTCCAAGGAGTACCGTTGGTGCTCTGTGGACATTCGGAGGTATTGAGCCGCAGGAACGCGTGAATTGGACGACATTTGGCCCTCCCGAACTCGTTGCAGGTAACCGCCCCGGAATCGTAGCGCACCTAGCCCGTACCGGACGGTCGGCAGCCCGCCGAAATCTTGGCGGTAGGATGATCCATCTAACCCAATGGAAGCCACCCTAATCCATTCATTGCTAGAGCCCTTTTCCAAAACCGGTATGGTCGGTCATGAACCTTCGGCTGCTCCACAGAGTTGGCAGGCGGCTTGAGGCGACCGTCCTGCTCGTAACCCGAGCATAAGTGTGTGTGGAGGTGAGACTCAATTTTGGCCCGCAATTGTTGAATCACCCGAATGTCAGCTCCGTTTCTCTCAAAGATGAGTGGCGGAAGCTGTGACGGAGCATACGCGCAAGAAGAAGCCCCGCGTCTCCCAGCTTCTTTCACGCGAGGCTTCTAGGTTTGCTTGAGTGCTGACGCCAAGTCTAGCCATTCGACCGCTGCGCGAGCAGGGATTTGAATTGTGTTCTGGATTCGGAACAAGCACAAGTCACTTGCTGCAGCGGTCGGGGACGTGCGTCGCAACAGGCTGCCGTTGTCTACTGCCAGCGATTTCGACCACCTCCGCGTGGTGCTGGTCTCGGCCCGCACCCCGTCCGATCCGTTCTTGCCGCATGCACGCGGGTGACAACTGCGCACAACTGCGAAAGCTCGCTGAGGCGCTCCCCGCGATTCAGCCACGGGTCGCTCGGAGACGTGTCGAACCTTCTGCGGCGATATTCAACGGCCGCTTATGAGATAGCAAGACAGCTTCCAGCGTCGTGTCCCGTAGATTTGTAGCATGACTGGAGACCACCGGGTCTCGGATTGGACAAAGCGACGCAGGAACCGTCCAAAATCACACCCAAGAGGAGTGACCTTGTAATCTGGTGGAATAGAGCCGCCAATAGCGCGTTTTTCACAATTGAGCTAAAGACACCAGAGGTTCCAATCAATGACCCAAAGCTGCTTTCTGACGCTTCAGAGAAGGCAACTCGCTGGGGATCGCCTTGTTTCGCCATCTGGAACATGCAGATGGCAGAGCGAGAGTTCATTCGCCGTGGGGTCAATCAGCACACGCTAGAGAAAATTTGTAGGGAGGAAGCTGTGCGAGTGTCCAGGCTGGCCAAAGTTTCAAAAGTGCTTCAACAATGGGAATCCGAACAGTATAGTTAACCATGACACCCAATGTGACGCAAGGGTAGGGCATAATGAAATACGCATCTGTGAAGGAAGTAGAGCAGAGATTAAGTCCAGAGTCGAACGCTCTCAGCGATGAAGAAATTAGAGCGATGATTCCATTCGCTAACCTCTTCAATATGAATCACGCCCAGAGGTTCAAAGCTGAATTAGTCGCGTATCAGGTACGAGCAATTAAGAGATTCGACCGTTCCAGCACAATTCTGTCTGCATCAATGCTCATTTTAACTCTAGTAAATATAGCACTCGTAATTGTCGCTTATTGTCAGCGTTGAGGAATGGCTACAGCATCTCGCAGGTGAGCCACATGGCCGTCCATTCACTATCGAGGCATTTTCAGTCATTTCTTGGTCGCCTCAATCCAGGGTCTTCTTTCGAACAAACGGCGTCTAGCCAGCACAATACTATCCGGGGACTGATCGAAGACAGGAACGGCCCCGCCGCCGAGTTGCTGCCGACTACATTTCTCCAGGGTTCGTACCGACAACAAACCGCCATCTACACAATCAACGATGTCGATATCGTTGCGCTGTGCAATCTAAGCTATCCGGGCAGTTCCGGCGGTTCCGGCCGATCATACAGCAGAGACGAAATATTCCGCATCGTCGCTGCACCGTTGCGTGCTGATGGCCGTTACCGAGACAAAGTGAGGTTCGGACCTCAGAGTACGTGCATCAAGATTGATCTCGGCATCAAGGTTGAAATTCTCCCGGTTGTGTTCAAAGCAGGCACTATGGACCCTGACAAGGAGCCTTTCGTCCTGTATCGGCCCGAAAGCAAACGGTGGGAAGATGGCTTCGCCCGCTACCATCAGGGCTGGCTGTCGGTCAAGAACGCGGCCAATCGAACCCAGGGAAATTTCATCCCGGCCATCAAGGTGTTGAAACACATCCGCTCCTTGTACGGTCTGACCGCGGTGTCCTTCCATCTCGAATGCCTTCTCTACTTTCTTGCCGACAGCTTTTTTCTTGGTGGACCGGCAGACTACCTGGCTTCCGTTTTTCATGCGATAGCCGCTCATAAACCAGAGGAGTGGTATCGGACGACGTGCATGACTCCTTGTGGCGACCGTGACATTTTCACAGCTGCGGAATGGGGAACGCAAGGTTGGTGGAAATTCCACGAGATCATTTCAAAATGTTCGACCGTTGCTCAAGAGGCGATCACGACCTCAAATGAAAGCCAGGCCGTCGATGCTTGGCAAGCGATCCTTGGCAAAGAGTTCTTTCCGGCGAGGGTGTCGTGAGACGCATTCTCGTAATTGATGGGGGAGGGATTAAAGGTGTTCTACCGGCGTCGTTTCTGGCGCATGTTGAGGAGTCGCTCCCTGAGAAGATAGCGGGATATTTCGATCTCATTGTTGGAACCTCGACCGGGGGAATCATTGCTCTAGCCTTGGGCCTCGGCTTATCGGCGAGAGAGACCCTGGCATTTTATGAACAGCACGGCCCGAAGATCTTTTACGGCAATCCCCGGCTTAGAGCATTGCATAGCTGGTTTCGAGCCAAGTACGACCCTCATCCGCTTCGAGCTGCGTTGGTAGCCGTTTTTGGAAAACGAACGCTTGGCGAGAGCACGAAACGGCTCGTGATTCCGTCTTTCAACATCGACACCGGCGAGGTGCACGTCTGGAAGACATCCCACCATCCACGATTCGAAAGAGACTACAAAAGCCCAATCGTAGACGTTGCGCTGTCTACAGCCGCCGCGCCCACGTATTTCCCGACGCACCGGCTCGCGTCCGGAACGCCGCTGATTGACGGAGGAATGTGGGCAAACAACCCGATTGCGGTCGCTCTTGTCGAGGCTATTGGCATTCTCAAATGGCCCGCTGATGGTCTGCGGGTCCTCAGTCTCGGCTGCACAACCACAGCGCTTAACGTGGATTGGGGGAAGAGACACTCGCTTGGAAAATTTGGCTGGGTCGAAAAGATTGCGGACGTTTTCATGGCAGGGCAATCATCGGGGGCGATGGGGATGGCACAGCACCTTATAGCTGACCGACAAAATATTGTGCGGATTTCACCGTTCGTCGGAGACCAGTACGAAATTGATAGCCGGGACGAGATTCTGTCGTTGAAGGGTCTCGGGGCTTCGGAAGCCCGCAAAGCGTTACCCCCACTGAGAGCTTTGTTTTTCCAAGAGCCGGTAAGCGAGAAGTTTACCCCATTCCACTCTTAAAACACTTGTTCTCGTCACGCGGAGTTGTTCCCCGCTCTCCCCGCACCCGCCCGCGTTGCCCCGCGTGCTCGCCCCACCCACACCACGCTCCCGCGCACTGCCCGCGCACTGACACGCCCCGGCACTCCGCATCGCGCACACCCGCACCCATGCCGCTGTCACGTCCCAGAAGCAAAACCAGTATAAATCTCAGACAGTCAAGCATAAGGCCAATTTGCATGACATTCTGACAATCTACCCACTCTCCAACGTTGAAAATGAGCGCCTAGCATCAGAAATCGAGCCTGTCATTCTCGTGTGCTGAGGACTGAACGCATGCAGCGCACCCGGATTCCTGTTCTGATAGGCGCGGCTTTCAGCCGGAAATACGCGCTATGGCGGCTACTAGGAGTTTTTACACGGTTCATGGTAGATAAATTGATACGTTTGACAAGCCTAAGATCACGGCTTCAGAATTGTGGAGCTATGAAGCAAGTCAAGAATCGAGCGGATGCGTTTGCCCATGACATGTGTCGAGTGTTGAACGGGCATCTCGGAATGGAATGGAGACCGGAGCGGCACACGAATGACACGCATGAATGCGTTGACGTTGTTGGCAAGAAAGGTAAGGACGTTCGGGTTCTTATCGAAGTCGAACTTCGTCGCATCGCTCCGCTCGGTAATGTAGTTAAGGTTTGGAGGCGCATCAGTCAGAAAGTCTATCCAAGGAACATTGTCATGTTTCAGGCGTTCTCTGCGTTTTATCCTAAGCACGGGACGCAAAGAAGAAACGCTGAGTTCGTCGGACGAGAGATGGGGAAAGCCCACAAACCTGCAGTCGCATACATTCCACTGTCAATGAAATACCGACCGGCCAAGAGGCAGTCTGGCAAACCTGTGATGCTTGGTGCTGGTAGACGCAGGGATCATGCACATAATCTGGCCCGCAGGGTCTTGAATTATCTGCGGAAACCAAAGTACAGAAGGATCATCGAGCGGGCTGCTTAATTCGGACTCGCCTCCTTCCTTTCGTTTTTACAGCTTTGTTGTTGCACAGCGCCAGAGATCGCTCTCCCCGCGCCGCGCCCCGCCCCGCCCGCTAGCGCCCGCTAGCGCCCGCTCGCCCCTCTCGCCCGCGTGCCCCAGGCGCACCGCCCCGCCGCCCCAAGGGGGGTGTAGCAAAATCTCCTCAGCGCGTATAACCCCCGACACTCGTTGACTTGGGTTCACCGCGCGCCTAACATAGCCGCACTGCATGATCGGCCAAACCATCTCCCATTACCGCATCGTTGATAAGCTCGGCGGCGGCGGTATGGGCGTGGTTTACAAGGCTGAGGACACCCGCCTCCACCGGTTTGTCGCCCTCAAGTTCCTGCCCGATGAAGTCGCCCGCGATCCCCAGGCTTTGAGCCGTTTCCAGCGCGAGGCGCAGGCCGCATCCGCCCTCAATCATCCCGGCATCTGCACCATCTATGACATTGGCGAGCAGAACGGCCAGGCGTTCATCGTCATGGAGCACCTGGACGGCATCACGCTGAAGCACCTGATCGCGGGACGCCCTCTGGAGGTCGAGACTCTT
>JBGPJK010000172.1:0-9592 GCA_041485425.1 Terriglobia bacterium
ATTCCCGCCTTGTGCCCCATGTCGAGCAGGCGGCGGACGGCTTCACGGCCGTCGGGACCATAGTCGAGGGTGCGTTCGTTGACATACATTCCGACAAACTTGTCGGCCAGTTGCGGATCGAGGTCGCGGGCAAACTGCATGGCGTAGGCGAGCGCCTCTTCCCGGTGGTCGAGGCCGTACTGGATGCTCTCGCGCAAGGCTGCCGCCACGCTGGACATCAGTTCAGGGCCAAGGCTGCGGCGAATGGCGTTGCCTCCCAGCGGCAGCGGCAAGCCGGTCACCTTGTGCCACCACCGGCCGAGATCGACCACGCGGTGCAGTCCGGCTTTGGGGTAGGTCAACTGGCCTTCATGAATGATGAGCCCCGCCTCGTGCTGGCCCGCCATTACCTGGGGGATGATCTGATCGAAGGCGACGACCTCGGTCTCGATGCCCGGAGCAAACAACTGCAGGACGAGATACGCCGTGGTGAGGGTTCCGGGAACAGCAATTCGTTTGCGTTTGATCTCGGTGGATGAGAAGGCGCGGCTGGCCACGATCATGGGCCCGTAGCCGTCGCCCACGCTGCCGCCGCTGGGCAGCAGCGCGTAGTGTTCCTGGATATAGGGATACGCGTGGAACGAAATCGCAGTGACGTCGTAGCCGCCTTCGCCTTCGCAGGCCTTGCGGTTCAGGGTCTCAATATCGCACAGCGTATGGGTGAAGCGCAGGCCGGGGACACGAACCTTGCTGGTCGCCAGCCCGTAGAACATGAAAGCGTCATCGGAATCCGGACTGTGAGCCACCGTGATCTCGCGAACCTGGACAGACGTACTACCGAGCATGGCGTCCTTGCCTTGCACAGGGCCCTGAGGAGAAAGTTTTCCTGTGGGTGTACCGATGGTGCTCATGCCTGTGCCTTGGACGCGCGCTGCCACCCGCTAGCGATTGCGGCAGCCGACATCACTTTGATGACTTCCGCGAATACGAACCAGTAGAGCCCGAAGCGCACGGCTTGAGCGAGGGAATGAGTGAGGATGGCAAGCCAGGAGAGGCCCCCGGCAAACAACAGAATCTCAGCCAGTACGCCCGCCGCAAGGGCCCGGGCGAAAGTCTTGTTGCCGCGCTCCATGATCCAACCGGCGAGTCCGGCGACAAAGGGATAGGCCAGCAGGAATCCTCCGGTCGGGCCGAGCAACTGGGCGACACCACCCGCGCCTGCCGGATTGAAAACAGGCATTCCGGAAGCGCCCTCGATCAGGTACAACGCGAGCGCCGCAAAGCCGCGACGGCGGCCCAGCGTGAGGCCCACCAGCAGCACGCCAAAGTTCTGCAGAGTCAGCGGCACAGGCGTGAAGGGTAGAGGCAATGTGATGCGGGCACACAAGGCCACAAACAAGCTGGCACCCACCACAAGTGCCACCTGCTGCGCGCCGTTGAGGGCGCGATCATGGTCGCTGAGGACCTGAGTAGCTGGTTTCGCCATTTTGCTTCTCCCAATCGTTTTTGAACCGCAGGGTCTGACAGTGCCTTAGGGATTGCCTGCTTGCTGCTCGTGCTCAACTTCTCCGGGCGTGTCTTTGGATGCGGCGTCTGCCTTCATGTGGCGGCGCACCCGAAGATAGAACGCTATACCCGCCCACAGCACCGCGGCGCTGCTGCCGGCCAGAATCACAAACCACCAGATCATCCGCACGGGTCTTAGGATATCAAAAGGCCACGAGGCGTGCTGTGACTGATAAACGTGCGGAAGGTGCGATCTACTTTTCTGCCATTGCGCGCTCGACTTCGTCCGCGGTGTGGGGCAGGGCGGCGGTCAGGTTGATCAGCTTGCGGTTGGTATCCACGTAGAAAATGTCCTCAATGCGCACGCCCAGCTTTTCTTCGGGGATGTAGATTCCCGGTTCGATAGTGAAGACCATTCCCGGTCCGAGCGGGACGTCATAATCTCCCGTGTCGTGAACGCTGAGGCCGACGTAGTGGCCGAGACCGTGGATGAAGTACTTGCCGAGGGGCTCGCCGTGCAGGTCTTTGCCGTGCGAGTTGAGGTAGTCGTAGGCGACCTGGTAGAGCGAATTCGGGCGGGTGCGCTGCAGAGTCGACTTTCCTGACTGGAATGCGGCGATGGCGGCCCGCTGGGCTCCGAGGACTATGTCGTAAATCTCGCGCTGGCGGAGCGTGAATTTGCCGGAGGCGGGCAAGGTGCGGGTGATGTCGGAGGCGTACATGGAGTATTCGCCGGCGGCGTCGATCAGCACGACGTCCCCTGGCTGGATGGTTGCGGAGTCGTCCGAGTAGTGCAGCACGGTGGAATTGAAGCCCGCACCCACGATGGGAGCGTAGGCGGAACGCTCGCATCCGCGCTTGCCCCATTCGTATTGCAGCAAAGCCGAAATCTGGCGTTCGGTCGCGGCCGGCTTCACCGCGTGCATGGCGGCGAGATGGGCCGCGACCGAGGCGTCAGTGGCTTTACGAATGAGTTCGATCTCGCCGGCATCCTTGAATGTTCGCAGATTGGTGAGCAGAGGGCGGACATCCTGGAAGGAGACGTTCAGCGGGAAAGCGTTCACGCGTTTGAGCCAGTCCAGCGGCGCCGCAGAGTTCGAGGGCTGGTCGGATTGGGGAACGTCGGTGTAGAGTGTGGCCTTTTGCGGGGGGAGAAGCCGGGCCAGCTCTCCGCGCAAATTGTCGAGGACTTCCACGCGGTCAAATCCGGTGATGCGGGAGGCGTCGGGATTCTCCGGGCCGAGTTTAGGCCCGGTCCATTTTTCCTGCTGAAGATTGTGGGCGGGAAGAAAGAGGATTTCGACGTAGGGACGCGCGGGGGAATTATTCTGGAGCTGTGCCGAGGCGGCGATCAGGAGCGCGGCTCCGGGTTCGGTCCAGCCGGAGAGGTAGAAGAAACTGTCATCCTGACGAAAACCGTAGAGGTCGTTGGGGCCCTCGGCCTCGGTAGATGCGAACAGGAGTACTACGCCACCATCGGCTTTGCCGGCCAGCGCCTGGCGACGGGCGCGGTAATCGGTGTTGGGTTGACGGTCGAGGGCGGCGGCGAGTTGGGTCAGAAGAAAAAGACAGAGGAGAAACTTGCGCATTCTTACCTCAGCGGCTGAAACTGATCCTGACTTAAACACAGTCTTAAAAGGTTGTGGTGTTCCAGCAACGCGATGTGGCTTGGCGCTGCACGCCAAATCCTTCGCTTCGCCCAGGATAACGCCGTCTATATCGGCGCAACCTGGGGCAGCTCAAACCCCGACGGGGAAGGGTTTGGTGTGAGCGTCCGCGCTCAAAGAGAGTCCGGCGAAGCGTCCTTGCAGCAGCGACATGAGCCCGGTATACCAGTAGCCGATCACGAACAGAACCAGGAACGGCACGGTGATGTAGTTCTCGTTGTCGAGGGCGTAGTAGACGGTGAGAGCGAAGTATCCGCCGATCAGCAGCTCGACCCATGGCACCCAGCCCAGGCGGCGACGGTACTGGTTGGCGCGCACTTTGTCCTGCTTCGATTCCACACGGTACTTGGGGGTGCGGGCGAAGGGGGATTGCATGCCCAGCAAGGCTTCGAGGACGGCACGGGTGTTGGTGATGGTCAGGCCGATGCCAAGCGCCATCAGGAACGGAATGTAGAGCAGGGCCCGCGGCCACCTCTTGGGGAACAGCTCTCGCTGCGAGACCAGATAGAAACTGGAAATCGAGAACGTCGAAGCCAGGAACAATGGCAGATCGATGTACAGCATCTGGAACCAGCCCTGGTAAAAGCGGATCACCATGGCGGGCAAGAGCAGCACTGAGAGCACAATCATCAGCGGGTAGCTGAGGTTCGCCGTGAGGTGATACCAGGCTTCCAGCTTCACGCGGAAGGGTTGATCGCTCTTCAGCACGCGGGGAAGAATTTTCTTGCCGGTCTGGATCAGGCCCTTGGCCCAACGGGCCTGCTGGGTCTTGAAGGCAGTCATCTCCACCGGGAGTTCGGCGGGGCACTCCACGTCCTGCAAGTAAACAAATTTCCAGCCCTTGAGCTGGGCGCGGTAGGAGAGGTCGGTGTCCTCGGTGAGAGTGTCGTGCTCCCAGCCGCCGGCTTCCTCGATGGCAACGCGGCGCCAAACACCGGCGGTGCCGTTGAAATTGAAGAAGACGCCGCTGCGCGCGCGGCCCGAGTGTTCCAGCACAAAATGTCCGTCGAGCAGGATGGCCTCGACTTCGGTGAGGAAAGAGTAATTGCGGTTGATATGCGTCCAGCGCGTCTGCACCATGCCGATCTTCGGATCAGTGAAGTGGTGGATGGTGCGCATCAGGAAATCGGCCGGTGGAACGAAGTCTGCGTCGAAGATGGCGACGAACTCACCCTTCGCGGTCTTCAAACCTTCCGCCAGTGCGCCCGCCTTGTAGCCTTCACGATTGGTACGATGGTGGTAGGTGATGGGAAATCCACGGGACGCGTAGTACTCGACCACGCCGCGGGCAACAGCAACAGTTTCGTCGGTGGAGTCGTCGAGCACCTGGACGTCGAGTTTGTCCAGCGGGTAGTCGAGGCGGCAAATCGCGTCCAGCAGCCGTTCGACTACGAATTGTTCGTTGAAGATGGGAAGCTGAACGGTCACGCGCGGCAGATCCGAAAAATGGCTGGCGGGATCGGTAGTGCGCCGGTCCTTATGCTTGTAATAAAGATAGACCAGGACGTAGCGATGCACGCCGTACGACGCCAATAGAATGAGGACCACGAAGTAGGGAATCAACAGAGCTATATCGAAGGCGTTGGCCTGATACAGGCCTTTGAAGGTGGTGTCGAGGAAGTGCTGGCGGAAGTACTGCGTAATGCCGTGCGGCGCCAAAAAAGCGGCCAGCGGTGGGGACACGAGGGACACGCTGAACGAGACACTCCTCTCCGGTGAGTCTTAAACACCTAATCTGAAACTGCCATTGTACCTGAACCGGGCCCAAACCGTAGATTGGGAACGGTCGGTAAGCCGAAGTGCAGAAATAGCTTAGGCTGCGCGTTGGCCGCAAGGAATCTTCTTCACTCGCACGCTCTTCTCGCCACCGTGCGGTCGAACACCGGTGAGTGACGAACGACCGTGCATCCTCAGATTGCGAGACGCTAGGATTTCGTCTGGTGGGCCTGTGGTGTAAAGGGAGCACGGTACCCCGTCAAGGTCACAGGTGCGGGTTCGAATCCCGCCAGGTCCACTCCCTCCCTCAACGAGGGCTTGGCCACAACGGGGCCAGAATGGGAGAGTCAGCGGGACGGGGTATCTGGCTCTCCCCCAAAGTAACTTGATTTCGGTTCACCCAGAGTCGATAATTGAGGTGACCTTGACGGGGTGCTATGCATCCGGAGACGGCCTCGACGCTCGAGGCCGTTTTCATTTGGAGCTAATTAAGGAAATACGTCCGGTACAGCGTATCGCGCTGCGCCGGTTTGAAGCCGGCATCCCGGATGATGTGGCGCAGTTCCTCTTCGGTGGTGCAGTTGTTCACCCCGGCCGCGCGCACAACGTTTTCCTCCAGCATCACCGAGCCCACATCATTCCCGCCGAAGCGCAGGCCTAGCTGGCAGACCTTCAGTCCTTGCGTAACCCAGCTCGATTGCACGTTAAGGAAATTGGAGAGATACAACCGCGCGATAGCCAGTACTTTCAGATATTCAACCGCGGTGGCTTCATCCCAGTGGCGCCCGCCCAGGGCGGTGTTGGCGGGCTGGAAGCTCCAGGGGATGAATGCGGTGAAGCCGCCGGTTTCCTGCTGCAGATCGTAGAGCCGCTGGAAGTGGTTGATGCGGTGTTCGTAGCTCTCGCCCACGCCGAACATCATGGTGGCGGTGGTGCGCATGCCGAGTTGGTGGGCGGTGCGGTGGACGTTAAGCCAGTCGTCGGTCAGGCACTTGAGGCGGGCGATTTTGTAGCGCACTTCGTCGTCGAGGATTTCGGCGCCGCCACCGGGAATCGAGTCTAGACCCGCATCCCGCAGCCGCGCGATCGTGTCCCGAATGGTTAAGCCGCTATATTCGGCGATGGCGATGATCTCTGAGGCCGAGTAGCAGTGCAGATGAACCTTGGAGAAGCGCTGCTTGATGCCGCGCAGCATCTTCTCGTGCCAGTCGATCTTGAGGTCGGGATGCAAGCCTCCCTGCATGAGCACGCCGGTGCCGCCCAGTTCGACGGTCTCGCGAATCTTGTCGTAGATGGTTTCGAAATCGAGGATGTAGCCTTCTTTGGCTGTCGGCCCCTTGAGCGGGCGATAAAACGCGCAGAAGGTGCAGTACTCGGTGCAGTAGTTGGTGTAGTTGATGTTGCGGTCGATGATGTAGGTGACCACGCCCTCGGGATGCAGCTTGCGGCGCACGGCGTCGGCTTCCATGCCGATGCCGATCAGGTCATCGGAACGGAACAGGTCGAGAGCTTGCAGTTTGGTCAGCGACATGAGCAATCACAACCACGCTGTGACAATTCTAGCGGAGCCGAGGGTGTTGTTCCAAACCCCTGCGGGGGGCGAGCGGACTAGCCAACCGCCACCCTGGCCACATCGAGGAAGCGCAAGCGTGGCGCGGCCGGGAGGGCGCCGCATTCGCGGGCATGGCGATAGAACAGCTGCAGTCCGTCGAGGCATGGGGGATCGAGATAATAATGAATGTTGTCGGTCAGATAATTTTTCACTTCCACTTCGCGCAGGCCCAGCCGGGGAGCCCACTCCCGGACAATCTGATCGAGATTCTCCCGCTGTAAGCCGTGGTCGCGTGATTTCTGAAACACGGCGGCGAGGTCGAGCGAGGGAGAGGCGTCCTGCAGCGCCTCCTGCCGCACCGCCCAGAAGGCGAAGACGAACGGCTTGCCAGTCCAGCGATTCCACTCCGCTGCCAGGTCGTAGGTGCGATAGCGGGAGCGGTCCACTTTGAGCGCGGGATCTCCGATGACCAGCCCGGCATCATGCGCTTGCAGCATCTGCTCGATGTCCGGCTCCATGGCGGTGAAGGTCTGTCGTCCACCCCAGAACTTGGCGAACAGCACCTTGGTTAGTGCCACCGAGGTCATGGAAGAAGTGTCGAGCGCCACGGTACGGATCTTCTCCACCGGAAACTTGCTGACCAGCAGGATGGAGCGCACCGCACGCAACGAGGCAATGGCGACCCCGGGAAGGATGACCAGGTCAGGAATAGTCGTATAGGCGGCGGCGGGAATGATGCCGATATCCGCTGCTCCCTGGCACAGGGCCGCGGCGCATTGCGACGGCAAGGTGTAGGAGATGTCGAAGCTGGACCCGGCACTGCCGTGCTCGAAGTCCCACATCAGAGGCGCGGTGTTGAGGTACGAAATGGCGGAGATGTGCAGGCGTCTCATGCCCAATGTTCAATTCTAACAAACCCGTGTGTCGGGTTACCTTGACAGCATTTTGGTGAACTGTCACAGTCCGCGGTGAGGCTCGGTGGAGGTTACATTGGCGGGAGCATTGATATTGCCGCGCGACACCAGCGAGGCGCATGCGCGGGAATGGCTGGCGCTGTCGCTCACACCCGGATTAGGCGCCACCCGGGCGCGCCATCTGACCGAACATTTTGGCAGCGTGCAGGCGGTGTTTCGGGCATCTCTGACGGAGTTGGAAGCTGCTGGTATTCCTGCAGTTTCGGCGCAATCGCTGGGTACCGGACGGTCCCTGGAACTGGCGCAAGACGAACTGGCACGTGCGGCCGCAGCCGCGGTCCAAATTGTGGCTCTGGAAGACGCAGCCTACCCGGCGCAGCTCAAGCAGATCTATGATCCGCCGCTGGTGTTGTATGTGCGCGGGAACGTGGCCGCAGTCTCGCAGGCGGGCATCGCAGTGATCGGCACGCGCCACCCCACGCCGTATGGCACAGGCATGGCCGAGCGCCTGGCGTGTGACCTGGCCGCTCGCGGGCTGGTAATTTTCAGTGGCTTGGCACGCGGTGTGGACACCGCCGGACATCGTGGTGCGATTGCCGGCAAGGGCAAGACCGTAGCCGTGCTGGGCACCGGCATCGATGTGATTTATCCCAAGGAGAACACCCGACTGACCGAACAAATGCTTGCGCTCGGAGGGGCGCTGGTTTCTGAGTTTGCCATGAGTATGTTTCCCGCGCCGCAGAATTTCCCCATCCGCAATCGCATTATCAGCGGACTTTCGCTGGGTGTCCTGGTTGTGGAGGCAGCCGAATACAGCGGCACACGCATCACCGCGCGCTGTGCATTGGAGCAGGGGCGCGATGTTTATGCCGTCCCGGGTAACGTCACCAACAAGAATTCCTGGGGGCCGAATACGCTGATTAAACAGGGCGCCAAGTTGGTGGCCACATGGGACGACGTTTGGGAGGAACTGCCGACGGAAGTGAGACTTGCGCTGGAGCCAAAGGGTGCTGCTGAATCGCAAGCCGAGGAAACCGCATCTCTATTCAAGGACGACCAGATCGGGCCCCATGAAAGGAAGATTCTGAAGGTGCTGAAGGCTGATGAAGCGACTCAGATCGACGAAATCGTGGAGCGACTCGAGCCAGAATTGTCGTCCTCTGAGATATTTGCGGCGCTTTTTGAACTCGAACTGGCAGGCAAAGTTAGGCAGTTGCCGGGAAAGAATTTCGTCAAGGCGTTCTAGCGGAAACTTGTTGACTCCCTCCCATTCGTGCTAGCTTCGAAAAACGAAACTACCATCCGAGGAAACATTGTCCAAAGGTTTAGTCATCGTTGAGTCGCCCGCCAAGGCCAAGACCATCCAGAAGTATCTTGGGAAGGACTTTACGGTCGAGGCCTCGCTGGGACACGTCAAGGACCTGCCCAAGAGCACGCTCGGAGTCGATGTCAATAATGATTTCGAAACCGACTACATCGTCATTCCGGGGAAAGAAAAGGTCCTCAGCAAGCTGAAGAAGTTGGCGGAGTCGGCGGACACCATCTACCTGGCGCCTGACCCGGACCGCGAAGGCGAGGCCATTGCCGCGCACCTGGCGGACGAACTGGGCGGCAACGGCGCCAAGGGCAAAAAGAGAAAAAAGAAGGATGGGGATCACGAACGCATTCGACGGGTGACTTTTAACGAGATCACGCAGCGCGCGGTGCGCGAGGCATTCGAGCATCCGCGGGACATTGATCAGCACCTGGTGGATGCGCAACAGGCGCGGCGGGTGCTCGATCGCCTGGTGGGGTACCAGGTTTCGCCGCTGCTCTGGGATAAGGTACGGCGCGGTTTGTCGGCTGGGCGGGTGCAGACGGTGGCGCTGCGGCTGATCGTGGAGCGTGAACGCGAAATCAAGGCGTTCATCAAACAGGAATATTGGACGATTGACGCGCATCTTGCCGCCAACAAGCCCCCGGCATTTGATGCAAGGTTCCTGGGCAAGGGCGAAGAGAAGATCGAAGTTAAGAACGGCGAGGACGCGGAGAAAATTCGCGTCGCGCTGGAGACCGCCGATTGGGTGGTGCGCAGCGTCGACCGCAAAGAGCGGCGGCGCAATGCGACTCCGCCGTTTACCACCAGCAAGCTGCAACAGGATTCTTCGCGCAAGCTGCGCTTCAGCGTGAAGCGCACCATGATGATCGCGCAGCGCCTGTACGAGGGCGTGGAACTGGGTGAAGAAGTCCTGGTGGGCCTGATTACCTACATGCGTACC
>JBGPJK010000173.1:0-9535 GCA_041485425.1 Terriglobia bacterium
GCGATCAGAGTCTGGATCGCAGGGATGCCCTCTGCTGTGCCCGGAACTTTAATCATCACATTGGGACGGGCGACGGCCTTCCACAGGCGGCGTGCTTCGTCGATCGTTCCTTGCGTGTCGCGGGCGAGATAGGGGGAGACCTCCAGGCTGACGTAGCCATCACGCTTTTTGCTGCTGTCATAGACCGGGCGCAGAATGTCGGCGGCGTCCTGGATGTCGCGAATGGCGAGGATCTCATAACGGGCTTTGGGGTCGAGATCGGTCCTTGATTTTAGAGATTGCAGCAGGTCCGCGTAGTCCGTACTGCCGGAAATCGCTTTCTCGAAAATGGAGGGATTCGAAGTGATACCGCGCAGGCCGTCCTTCTCGATGAGGCGCTTCAATTCACCACTGGTGATGAGATTGCGCCGGATGTAGTCCAGCCATACCGACTGGCCGAACTTCTGGAGATCTTTCAGGGGATTGACGGCTTTGGCGGTTTCAACAATTCCGGTTGGTTGCATGAGGCCCTCCCTAGAACTGCGATAGTTACTGCCGGCGGACGCCGGCGCTACACTTGCGAGCGGGCGATTGCTTCCCGCGCGGCGGCGACTACCCGATCCTGGGTGAAGCCAAATTTCTTCAGCAGATCTTTCAGCGGCGCTGACGCTCCGAAGGTGTGCATGCCGATGACCTCGCCGGTGGGGCCGACGAAACGGGACCACCCGAAGGTGGAGGCCTGTTCCACCGCTACCCTTGCCCTGACTTGGGGCGGCAGCACCTCTTCTTTGTAGTCGTCACTCTGGTGCTCAAAAAGATCCCAGGACGGCATGCTGACCACGCGGGCCTTGATGCCTTCCGACGTGAGCTGCTCATATGCGCCCACACAGTGCTGAACTTCGCTGCCACTTCCGATCAGAATGACCTCGGGCTTGCCGCCGGGGGCATCGGCGAGGATGTAAGCTCCCTTGGCCACTCCGGAAGCCGGCGCGTACTTGGAGCGATCGAAAGTCGGGACGGCTTGCCGTGTGAGCACCAACGCCGCGGGTTCGTGACGGAGTTGCAGAATGACTTTCCACGCTTCCACCACTTCGTTGGCATCCGCTGGTCGCATGACCATCAATCCCGGAATGGCGCGCAACGACGGCAATTGTTCCACCGGCTGGTGGGTGGGGCCATCTTCCCCCAAACCAATGGAGTCGTGGGTGAAAATGTAGATGACGGGGATCTCCATGATGGCGGCGAGGCGGATGGCGGGGCGCATGTAATCGCTGAAGTTGAAAAATGTTCCACCGTAGGGCCGGATCCGGGACAATGCCATGCCGCTCAGAATCGCACCCATGGCATGCTCGCGGACGCCAAAGTGCAAATTGCGTCCGCCATAGCTGCCGGCTTGAAAATCTCCAGCGCCTTCGAACTTGAGCGTGGTCTTGTTCGAGCTGGCCAGGTCGGCGGAGCCTCCCACCAGCCACGGCACATTCTGTGCCAGCAGGTTGAGCACTTTGCCCGAACTGTCGCGCGTAGCAACTCCTTTCGGGTCGGCCGGAAAGGTGGGCAGGTTCTTATTCCAGCCTTCCGGGAGTTCGCGGTGCTGCATGCGATAAAGATGGTCCGCCAGATCGGGATATTGCTTTTCGTATTCTCCGAACAGGTTCATCCACTGTTCGCGAAGATCGTGCCCGCGCTTGCCGATTCCGTCGCGGAAGTGTTCCCGGACTCCATCGGGCACCAGGAACTTGGCATCCTCGGGCCAGCCGTAGAACTTCTTGACGAGCCGGACTTCCTCTTCGCCCAGGGGTTCACCGTGTGCCGCGCTGCTGTCCTGCTTGTGGGGCGAGCCGTAGCCGATGTGGCTGTTTACGACAATCAGGGTAGGACGGTCTGTTGTTTGCAGAAAGGTATTGTAGGTCGAACTGAGCGCGGGGAGATCATTGGCATCGGCCACGTGGCTGACATTCCAACCGTAGGCTTGGAAGCGTCCGGCCACATCCTCGGTGAACGAGTCGTCCGCGGGGCCGTCGAGCGTGATCCGGTTATTGTCGTAGATCCAGCACAGGTTGGGGAGTTTGAGATGAGCCGCGAGTGAGGCAGCTTCACAGGAAACGCCTTCCATGAGATCACCGTCCCCGCAGAATGCGAAGACGTTGAAGTTGAACAAGGCAAAGCCGGGGCGATTGAAATGTGCCGCCATCCACTGACCGGCAATGGCCATGCCGACGCTGTTGCCAACACCCTGACCGAGTGGGCCAGTCGTGGTTTCCACGCCTGAGGTCACGTGATACTCGGGGTGTCCTGGAGTGTTGCTGCCGATCTGGCGAAAGTGTTTGATGTCCTCGAGCGTAACTGCAAGTTCGCCGAGTCGTTCGTACTTGGGATTTACGGCACGGACGCCGGTCAGGTGCAGCAAAGCGTACAACAGCATGGAGGCGTGGCCGTTGGAGAGAACGAAGCGGTCGCGGTTGGGCCAGATGGGATCTTCGGGATCAAAGCGGAGGAACTGTTGCCACAGGCAGTAGGCTGCCGGAGCCAACGCCATGGGCGCGCCGGGGTGCCCGGAATTTGCCTGCTGCACCGCATCGATGGCCAGGGTGCGAATGGTGTTGATGCTCAGGGTGTCCAGTTGCGTGCTGGTCAGCAAGGTTTCGCTCGCCACCATGAAAAACGCCTCCTTTACGGCGTACTGAGTTTAGACATCCTGTCCGTTTGCAGGGGGTGATCGCCGGCAGAAGAATACGTCTTCAGAAGCAAAGGCACGAAGTTCAGTTTATCAAGTTCTGGCACGGTGTGCTTTTCGCGCCGGGCCGGTGGATTCAGTCCAGGGTCTGGGGCGGGAGTCGAGCGGCGGGCGAGAAATTCGGGCTTGCGGATGCAGGTCACGAAGGCGCATGGAGGAGACACAATCACGAATCACAGCAGGGTGTGAGGCATAGACATGGCGGGTAGTGGGGCAGTCTGAATCGGGAAGCGGGAGAGATTCTGCAACGGGTAGGCCGCAGCTCCGGGCCCGGAATTCAAGGGTGTATATCGTCCACAATTATGCAAACAATTGCGCAGTACGATTCGCCTGCATCTGGAAAGCCAAAGATCTCAGCCGTGGATGGTTTGGTAACGGGCTTGCTTATTATCTTTACGGAGCCAGAAACACAAAGGCGGAACTCACGATAGGTTCCCCGTTCGCACCCCCCTGGGAACTCCCCCGATCGGTAGAGACACCGCATAGCTCACAAGTTTGAATTTGCAGGCCCGGCGGTTGAGCGTAGGAGTGCACATCCGTAGCTGGAGATAAACGCGATGAAGACTACATTATTTGTGTTGTGCTTTCTTTGTGCCACGGCGGCACTTGGACAATCTGCTGGCGGCGGTTCAGCGTTAAGCAGTGAACCGCGCGTGATTGAGTTTCCCAGTCATTTGGGGCATGCTTCTCAGCGGCCGATGGCGCTGGAGCAGAACCTACTGGAAAAATCCAGTTATGTTTATGCTCACGGCGAGAGGCCGCTATGGGAGGTAGCACCAGTCACGAATGCTATGCCTCTTGGTGATGTGGCACGTATCCTGAGGAAAGAGCACGAAACGACGAAGAAAGCCGACTTCGTTCGGGAAAATTAGGTAAGAGATGTTCGTGTAGATGACGGTGCTGCTCGCGTGAGATCAAGCGGAAGCGGGCGGGCCGGGGTATCTTGATTACCTGCGCCGTATTCTTTCCAGCAAGCAAATCCCGCCATCAATTTCCGGGGACTAGCGCTTTAACTGCGCGAGATATCCATTCTGACTCTGATAGCCCTTGGTGGTGCTTTCCACGAACTTGAGGAACTGACGCAGGCCTTCGCGTTCGGAGGGCTCCATTTGGCCAAACTTGACGCGAACGCCGAAGCAGGGACTGCTCTTGGTAACGAACCCGGTCAAGATGATGCCTTTGACCCAGAGTTTGCCATTCGCGACCCAGAGCCCGAGTTCCACGTTTACGCGGGTGGGAACCGGAGAGGCGGTTTCCACAAAGCAGCCGCCCAGACTGGTGTTGGACAGATTGCCCCAGATGGGGGCGGCCGAACCTTCCACGCGCAACTCGACCGCCACGAAGCACTTCATGCGCGGGTAGCGACGGCGATCCTGGCCCCAGGAGGGAGTAAATATGTCTGGCTCAAACGGGGGCGAGGTTTCCGGGGTGGTCGTAACCGGCTGTGCAGCCGGAGCGGGGGATGGCGTGGCGGCGGTGTCTTCTGCTGCCTTTGCCGCGCCACTCTTGATTTCGCGCAACGCGTCTCGCAATGCCTGGTCGCGCTTGTCGGTTGGAGCATCGCGGTAAATCTGGAGCAGCTTTCCGAGATGGCGCACCAAGTCGGGATCGGTCAGGAGTTGAGTCCAATCCGCGCCGATGGCTGGAGACGTTTTGGGGCTACTCATAGATTCGAACCGACCCTGTAACCCTGGTCAAAAGGGACACACATCAGAGTGAAGGAAGCAGGCGTCGGGAACAAGATGACTATGGTTACTATCGTAGGTAACCGGGCCACGGGTTACTTTTACGGTTTGCGGTTAGCAAATGACGGATGGAGGCGGCGAAGACCGGTAGCCGCCTAGCGAGGCTCGAATTTCAGTTCCACCAGCTCAGTGCTCTCCGCCGAAGCGGGCGTGTACTTCCACTTGCGGACGGCATCTTCGGCGGCAACCACCAGGAGCGGGTTGCCCCCGATCACCTTGGTGGACTTGACGCTGCCGTTGGGTGCGATGACGACTCCGACTTTAACGGTGCCAGAAATGTTCATTCGGCGCGCCAGTGCCGGATAGACCGGCTTCACCTTGACGACGGCCTTGCGCTCGGTGGCCTTGTCTTCCTGCTGGCCGGAAGCGGGGGGCGGCAAAAGCGTGGCAACCAAGGCAACCGTCAGAAGTGCAATTGCAATGCTTCGCGACATCGACACTCCTGTCCTCAACCGCAGCTTACTCGCGGGCGATCAAAGGTTGAAGGTCACAAAGGTAATCAGGAGATAACTGGCTTACCGCGCTGCTTGGGGGTTCTCAGTCGGTTGTTCGGTTCCTGGCAAGTGCGACGGCGAGGAGGGTGAGCGCACTTACGAGGAGTGGAAACCATACCTGGGACAGCCAGGGCACCGGGATGAGGAAGAGGACATCCAGGTCCTGGAGCGAAGAGGGCCATCTCACGGTCGCCCACAGGCCTGCATAGTAGGCCATATCCCACATGGCAAACGCCCAAAGGAAAATTGCCCAGCGCTCGCGCATCCTCGGCGCAGCCAGCAGAGCGACAGCCATCAGCATGACGATGGTGGCAGCTTCACGAAGCAGCTCGACGGTAAGCAGGCTCTGGGGGAGTTCGACGGACTGTGCCTGCTGGTAAATGCCGGCCGACATACGCGCCACGTCGGAGAGGGTACCTTTGTAGCCGGGCAGCAACCCGGTCGCCGCGCGGAGGTAGACCACCACGGCAGCCTCGACGAAGCCGAAAGCTGCCCCGAACAGGGTAGTGAGGATAAGTTGCGGCCAAGTGAGCCGCAGGCCTGTGCGTCGCCACCAGAAATAAATGAGGAAAGGAATCAAGAGCAGCAGGTTGACCCACCATGGCTGCGCCAACACCTGGAGTTTGTCCATGATCCAGAGATTCTAAACTGGTCTGCGGTGCAATAGGCTTCGGCTAATCACAACAATTGTTTTTGTTATTGTTTACCGGTGCGAGACGCACTTCCGAGTCCGTTCGACTCTACTCTCCACAGCGCAGCGCGTGCTAGACTCTCCCGTCATTTTCTTGAGGGGGGGTACACATGTCAGTTCGATCTGGTTTGCTGGTCGCGCTCGCCTTGATATCCGCATGGTCCGTGGCCGCCACGGCTGCGGATGTTCCAACCGTGAACTGGTCTCAGCTTTCTCCGGCGACGTCTCCACCGACCCGATCCTATGCGGCGATGGCGTACGATCCGGTCAGCAAGAAGGTGGTGCTATTCGGCGGTCTCAATGGAGTGTATCTGAATGACACGTGGACATTCGACGGAAGCAACTGGGCCAAGGTGAACACGCCGATTGCGCCGCCGGTGCGGACCAATGGCACCATGGCTTTGGACCGCGTCGCACGCAAGCTTGTGTTGTTCGGTGGGTACAACGGCCACCAGTTCCTCGGAGATACCTGGACCTGGGACGGATCCACTTCGACGTGGACGGAGGAGCATCCCACGACTTCGCCCAAAGCGGTCACCGGACCCATGCTTTTCACCGACCCTGCGAACGGTCACGCCGATGTGTACGGCGGGTTCGATGGGCACTTGTATCAATTAACGACGTGGCAGTGGAGCGGGACGAACTGGAAGCAGGTGAAGACTTCAACTTCAGCCTTCGCGCGTTCCATAGCGGTGGTGGCGACCGACAGCGCCACCAAATCCACCGTGCTGTTCGATGGTTTGGCCGACGTGAACCCCTACAACACGTGGACCTTTGACGGCAGCAATTGGACGGAACTGACGCTGTCGCTGCAGCCACCCAGCCGCTATGGTTCCCCAGGCGCCTATGATCCCCGGTTGAACGCGGTGATTGTATTCGGTGGCGGAGAAGGTGGGTCCGTGATTAACGACACTTGGGCCTGGACCGGAACCGCCTGGAAGCAACTGTCTCCGGCACAGTCCCCCGCGGCCCGCGAGGGGCTGGGCATGACGTACGACCCGGCGATCGGCCATATCGTGATCTTCGGCGGCCAAGCTGGTTCGACCTTCTTCAACGATACGTGGGCGTTGACCCCGCGGTAATCTGCGGCTGACTCAAGGGGCAAGAGCCGTCGTTCCGGCGGCCCTGCGTCACTTGCGAGGTCCTAGCGCTCCTCCTGGCAGGTTCCACACTCACCAGAACGGGCGGTTGGCCGCGGCAGGCGCTGGCAAAGAATCACGGCTGTATTCGTCGCTGGGTGGGATTGAAACAGAAAAGATCTGGTGCGCCCGGAGAGATTCGAACTCCCGACCTATTGCTCCGGAGGCAATCGCTCTATCCAGCTGAGCTACGGGCGCGCACCGATCTCAAGTGTACATCCAGAGCTTTCGACCAGCAATTGGGCGCGCTTGCAAGAGACCAAAATATCCATCACGGAGGCACGGAGAAAGAGAATGCACCGGAAGCAATAGCTGGCTGATGGGCGGCCAGACCTAGCCCTTCCAGCGTGGTGCGCTGGCTGAGCTTGCCGTCAGAGAATCGCTGCCGAATCGCTGAGGTTCGATAGACCGACCGTCCACCGATCACGGGCAGTGTGGTAGCTGGGCGCCGAAGTGCAAAAGCAGATTGCTGAAGATGCGAGGTGGAACGCGCTGACTAATAGCGGTTCCGGCCACCGCCACCGCCGCCACGGCCGCCCCGATCTCTACCGCCTCCACCGCCTCCACCGCCGCGCTCTACCTTGGGCCGTGCCTCGTTCACGTTTAGCGTACGTCCCCCGAGGTTGCTGCCATTGAGGGCGGCGATGGCCTTGTCTCCGTCTTCCGCGTTGGCCATCTCAACAAAGCCGAACCCGCGCGAGCGGCCGGTCTCCCGGTCGGTCATGATGCTGACGCGGTCCACCTGTCCGTACACCTCGAACATATGACGCAGTTCTTCTTCGGAAGTGTTGAAGTCGAGGTTCCCAACGAAAATGTTCTTCAAGCGAATTGCCTCTGAGTGAGCTATTTGAGTGTGTGCGACTTCGGCGGAAACGCAGAGGCTGGTTGGCCGTGCTGGCAAGCCGGAGTTTTGCGAACAGTCAAATGCGGGGAAAGTATAGCAGGTATGCAAGTTTTGGGAAGCTATTCCGAAGGCCGTCGCGCTAGCATTCGTCCACCTTCCAATAACCTTCCGGGTGATAGCCAATTTGCAAGAGGCGGTTCTTGGGATCGTGGCGCTTGCCGCAGGTGGGACACTTCAGATACCGGCTCCAGGCCGTGCCCTGACGATCGTAGTTTTCCGACACCGCAAAAGTCGTGCCGCAACTACAGGGCACCAGGTACATCTTGAAGCATGTGGCTGAAGTCTTCGGCGGTGGTTTCTGCGCGGCTCGGGACATTACCGCGCCTCTTCCACCGTCGCCAGGGCGCTCTTCTTGCGCTTGTTGGCCTGCAGGACCTTCTTGCGCAGGCGCAGAGATTTAGGCGTGACTTCCACGAACTCGTCGTCGGCGATGAACTCGATGGCTTGCTCGAGGTTCAATTGACGAAACGGCACCAGGCGGATGGCTTCGTCGGCGGTGGAGGCGCGCATGTTGGTGAGCTTTTTCTCGCGCACCACGTTCACGTCGAGATCACTGTCCCTGGCGTTTTCGCCGATGATCATGCCTTCGTAAACATTCACGCCCGGGCCAACAAACAACTCGCCGCGCTCCTGCAGGCCCCACAAAGCGTAGGAAGTCGAGACGCCGTCACGGTCGGCAACCAGCACGCCGGTAGGACGATGCGGGATTTCCCCCTGCCACTGGATGTAGCCGTCAAACAGCGAATTCATCACGATGGTTCCGCGAGTGTCGGTGAGCAACTGGCTGCGCAAGCCAATCAATCCGCGGCTGGGCACGCGGAACTCGATGCGCACGCGGCCGTAGCCGTGGTTGTGCATGTTGACCACCTCGGCTTTACGGGTTCCCAGTTGCTCCATCACCACACCCACGAAGGCGTCCGGAACGTCCACCATGAGCCGCTCCACCGGTTCCGACAGCTTGCCGTCCACCCGCTTGGTGACGATCTCCGGTTTGCCCACCATGAGCTCATAACCTTCGCGGCGCATCATCTCTATCAGGATGGAAAGCTGGAGTTCGCCGCGCCCCATCACCTTGAACGAATCGGTAGTGCCGGTTTCCTCGGCGCGGAGGGACACGTTGGTAAGCAATTCTTTGTCCAGCCGCTCCCGCAGGTTGCGGGAGGTGACGTAGGTGCCTTCCCGTCCTGCGAAGGGCGAGGTATTTACGGTGAAAAGAATGGCGATGGTGGGTTCGTCAATCGCGATGTGCGGCAAGGGGGCGGGATTGTCAGCTTCGGTGATGGTCTCGCCGATGGTAATGCCTTCCACGCCGGCAATCGCCACGATGTCGCCCAGTTCGGTTTCGGTAATGTCGGTACGTTTCAGTCCGCTGAAGGAAAAAAGCTTCGTGATTTTCGTTTTGTGCAGAGTGCCGTCGAGCTTGGCAATGGCGACTTCTTCGCCGGTGTACATCTTGCCGTTGAAAACGCGCGCGATGGCGAGGCGGCCGAGATAGTCGCTGTAGTCCAGGTTGGCGACCAAAATCTGCAGCGGGCCGGCGGTATCACCCTTTGGTACGGGAATAGTTTTTACGATCGCGTCGAAAAGAGGTTGCAAATTTTCGCCACCTCCCTGGATGTCGGTCGAGGCAGTCCCCGTCTTGGCATTGGTGTAGAGCACCGGGAAATTGAGCTGGTCTTCGTGGGCATCCAAATCGATGAACAGATCGTAGATTTCGTTCAGCACTTCCTGGGGACGCGCGTCGGAACGATCGATCTTGTTGATCACGACGATAGGAGGGAGCTTGGCCTCGAGAGCTTTGCCCAGCACGTAGCGGGTTTGCGGCAGTGGGCCTTCGCTGGCGTCCACC